>JBKDYW010000065.1:0-4536 GCA_046308575.1 Verrucomicrobiota bacterium | reverse complement strand
TCGACACCCGAATTCATCCGCGTGAGTGAAAAATTTGAAGGCGCACCCGTCCGCTTTGACGGCGCCTCGGGCGCGGGCGTGAGCCTGATGCATGATCTCTTCGCGACCTTCATGGTGCTCTATGCCCCGACGGGAGTAGGACCCGGCAAGGGATGCTTCGATTTCGTCTGCTGCCGTAATGTCCGCGTGACCGGATGCAAGATCAGCGCGCTTGGCGACACCATGCACATTCAGCGCAGCCGCGACATCGTCTTTGCCCAGAACCACATTCTCGGTTCGCGCATGGGAGCTTTCTTCCTCGCCGAGCATTGCAAGAACTCCACCATCACCGGCAATCTCGTTGATGGCAGCAATGGCTCGCGTGTTATCAGCGTCGAGCGTTCCAACGAGGATGTCACCATCGTCGGCAACACCTTCCGCAATGGTGGCCGCGGCTCATGGATCAACCAACCGAAGAACCTGATCCTGCAGGGAAACATCTTCACCGACAACACCACCAAGGGGAGACCCGGCCCGTGGACCGGACGGCGCACTTACCGCACCGGCGATTGGGAGTCGTATCCGGAAATCTATTTCTCGGTCTGGGAAAAGGATGCCGCTTACGGCCCCGTTCTGATTCGCGACAACATTTTCAACACCGGCCCCGAGGCCAAAGCGGCGATGCAGTTCGAGCGTGGTGCGCGCGATGTGATCGTCGAGGGAAATCTCTTCCATGGAGCAACCGGAGCGATCCTTGTCGATGAACCCAATCCCGGCGTGAGTGTCGGCAGCAATCCCGGCCACACCCTCCACCGCGTCCAGCCCGGCGCGCGTTTTGTGAACGACTGAACCAGATTCGGAAGAAGGGACCACGAAAGTCACGAAACAACACGAAATACGAAATCCCTTGGGGATTTTATGGCTTTTGCAAAATGGCCAAATATGCAAGCTCGCCGGGCGATCGCCGGTGAAGATCGTTTTGTCGCCATCAGCGCGAACAAGCTTTTTCCCGAAGTCCTGTCGTGAAAACAACGGGAAAGCAGGGGCTGTTCTTCTGAATGAGGGCTATCCCTCGATTCCAGGGTCTGGAGGGACGAGGACCAGTCGAGGCGGAAGGGGGCGCTCACGCGGACTGTCCCGGCTCCAGCGTGACAAGCACCATGCCGTGTTCGCGCACGTCGAGGGACAGGTTGATTTCGCCTTTGTTCGGCATCGCTGAGAAAACCTGCTCGGGAATGGCGTTGAGCTGCGTCACCTCCTCCGGGGTGAAGTCGATGGCGTAACGCTCCGTGGCGCCACGGCTTATCGGCAGGGTCTGGCACTTGGGCAGGGTCAGGATGCTGCGGGCCGGTTCCTGCTCCGGGTCGGAGGTTTGAATGGTGACGCGCACGGGGCCGTTGCGAAGGTGTTCAGGCAGATCGCGCACCACGAGTTCGGCTTTTGGAAACCGCAGCGGAAGAGCGTCGCTGAGGAAGATGCCTGGCGACACGGTCCACACGAGCACGCTCACCTTTTGGTCGTCGCAGGTGGCAAAGCTGTAGAGGCCGTAGCCGGTCGCGGGATCGCGTGGGGTTGCACTGGAGTCGATCCATCCGTTGGCGAGACGGCTGCGCAGAATCATCCCTTTGGCATAGGGGGAGAGCACGCTTTGACGTCCGTAGGTGAGACAACCAAAGTGCCAACCACCGCCGGACACTGGGATGAAGTTTCCCCCTTCGCGCAGATAGCCGTCGTGGAGAGCGGCCGTGAAGCAGGCCATGGCTGCCTCCTTGCGGGATGCTCCGTCAAGCCCTGAGAGATCCTCAATGGTGGAGGGTTCGGCGAGACCGACTTCATCCACGATCACCGGGAAATCGGGCGGCAGGCCGTGCTTGGCGAGCAGGGCGTTGAGTTTCGCGCGAAAACCCCGCATGATGTTCGGAGTGGAGCCGGGGAAGAGATAGGTGTGCCAAGTGAGATAATCGAGACGCTTCCGCGGGTCGGTGTCGGCGACGTAGCGAAGCAGGAAGCCGTCGATGAAATCCCATCGGGTTGGCGTATTGATGCCCAAACCGGCCACCTGGAGCTGTTCATCCGGTTGGACATCCCGGTTGATCTCCGCGACCGCCTCATAGAGCGCGGCAAAGAGCCGGTAGTGCGCGTCGCGGTGGCACTCGGTATTTGCGAAATTATCGAATTCATACTGCATCTGCACGATCCGCAGACGGGGGCAGACGCGTCGGGCCTCGCGCAGGGCGGTGATGTAGCCGGTCCGAAGATAATCCCAGGTGTGTCCGGGCACACCCTCGGGCGGAAGCGGTCGTGTGCCGTTTTCGGTCTCGCGAAGATAAGCGCCGAGGAAAGCATCAAGGTAAAAGTTTAACATCACCTGATCGGCGGAACGCTCTGCAGCGGTGAGCCATTGTTCCAGCATGCCCCAGCCGACAGGGTCGATCCGGTCGGGATGTTCTTCCTGCACCACCGGCTGCCATTGTTGATAGCGGAAGAGCGAGAAACGGCAGCCAAGCGCGGTCGTGACAGCCTCCGCCATTCGCACGCAGTGGTGGTTCGGTTCGCCGCCGACAACATCCTTGGCGGGATTGCCGGTGTAAGCTTGGACGCGGGTTTCACCGCGATCCCAGGGGCGAGGTGCGCAGGCGCATGAGACCTCAACCCGGCCCGCACCGCGAAGTCGTTGGGAGAGTTCCGTCGATCCGGCAGACCAGGCGGCGAGCCGCGCGTTGTGTTTCTCTCTGGCGGTGGCGATACTTTCCTCGCTGAGTCCCGAAGCGTCCCATTCGGCACGCACGTCCGTGTGGGCCAGGTCGTGCCAGAGCGAACCGACGAAAAGGGACGACTCCACGTCCATGTGCTTGGTGTTTGAATTAAATTCGAAAATCATGCGGCCGCCGTAGTTGAGCAGGAGCGGATAGACACGCAGGTGGAGCACGCCTGTGAACGAAAGGGAGGGAGACTCCCGGTTCGTCTCGTTCACGCGCAGGGTATAAAAGTGAGCCTTGAACATACCCCCTGAGATTTCGACCTGGCGACCGGGATACAACGAAAGCACAATGATTTCCTCTCCCTGGCCGATAATGCGCAGCGCGACGGAAAGTTGCGCCTCGGTGCCGAGGGTGACGTGCAGCGGAATGGCAAAGGTGACGGACTGCCCGGCACTGGCAACCGGCACGATGTCACTGGTGCAACGCACGGCTCGGGCGTTGGGTGTGCCGCCTCGAAAAAGCAGGCGGGCTCCGTGGCGTGTTTCGTTGTGCCAGTCGGGATAAGCGCCGGCCCAGTAGGAGCCGGGATACCATCCTTGGACGCCGCGCAGGCCGTCCTCTACGGTTAGTGGATCCTTGGTATCATGGCCTATCCCGTTGAGACGCCAGCGGAACTCGACCCGGGCGTCCCCGCGCAGGTTGGCGCTGAGCGCGCGCAATGTGGCGGGAGGTGGAACTGACAGCGGAGGAGTTTTCATCGGGTTGATGGGTTTGAAAGTCGTGGTTTTATAAGGAGTGTGCAGTCTCGACGATGCGGACATCAAAAACAGCTGCAGGCGCGTTGCCTTGCCGTGATGGCATTTCCAAGCGAAGGCAGTTGGTGGAAATGCTGCCCTCGAAGGTGATGATATTGCGCGCCTGATGATTCTTCTCGGCGGCGTGCAGAACGCGTCCGGTTCCATCGAGCAGGCGATACTCGCGCACGGTGAATGGCATTACCCGCTCGGGGTGATCCATAAACACGCTTTCAAGTGGATGATCCCAGTCGGCATCAAAAGTGATTTCTACCCGGCCGATCTTTTGAGGCGAGGGCCATTTGAACTCGAGCCAGGCGTTCCCGTCGTTTGGCGCCGACACCCAGGCATTGGCGGCATCGGTCGGGCGCGTGATTCCATTGATGACATTTTCCGAACCGAACCCTTCGAGCGCGGGAGAAAACCTCAGGGCGAGGTTTTGCCCGGCGGGCCGGCGCATGGGCGACCATTGTTCGAACGAATCGACCCCGATTCCTTCCGGAGCTTTTTGATCGCTATGACGACGCACGGCAAGCAAACCGGTGATCCGTTCCTCGCTCGTGCGAATCCGGACGGCGGGGTTTGCAGCGAAACAGATAAAGGCATAAGTCGCTTGGGCAACTTCGGTCTCGAAGTCGATTGTTACTTCCTGAGCCAGCCCGGACGAGAGCTCGATGCGGCGCGTGGCGAGGGGGTTCTCCGGGGTGAAGTTGTCGGGCCGATGCCCGGTGCGCAGCGCCACCTCGAGGGTTGTCGGTTCCGAAACATCAAGCAGGCAGCTGATCGCGGGGACGCGCGCGGCAGGCAAGGGGAGCAGTTGCGCCCACGAATGTTCGAGATGGAGCAACGGGCCGTCGGGTGACAGCGCTGAGAGACGAAGGTCTCCGGAGGAGGTCAGCGTAGCCTTTTGCGCAAGATTGTCCTCATCGAGCAGGCGGTAGCCGGGGATGTATTGGCCGGTGCGTGCGAGATCGCGGCGGAACACGCGCAGGCGTTCCGGTTCATTCAGATCGCGCGGCTTGCAATTTGCTTTTCGGCAATGTGCGGCGGCCACGGCAACC
>JBKDYW010000064.1:0-8027 GCA_046308575.1 Verrucomicrobiota bacterium | reverse complement strand
TTCTTCGCTTCAAATTGCTTTTTCAATGGCTTGCCGTTCGTAGCTTCCGGTACGGAAGCGAAGAATGGCGGAACGGGAGGGATTGCCTTCGCTGCGCTACGGCCAAGCCAATTTGGCTCGCGTTGCTCGCTTGTGATGTTTGGTCGCTAATGCTCCCGCTGCTTTCAAACCCTGTTCCTCCGCTGCGCTCCGGAAGGGGTTCTCATCCCTCCCTTTCTTTTGGTGTAGTCGCAAACAGGGTTGAATTTATCTGGTATGGCCTAATCTAAAATAATGGCCGCGGAACGGGAGGGATTCGAACCCTCGGTAACATTTCTGCTACGTTCCCTTAGCAAGGGAGTGCTTTCGACCACTCAGCCACCGTTCCTGTGTGCGGGTCGGGTTGTTTGAATCACACGGCTGGCGGTTCGTCAACCTCTGCGGTGGAAATTGGCGAAGATTCGTCGTCTGCGGATGAAATGGGAGCCTCGCTTGCGGCTGAATCGATGGACTCTGCATCCGCCGTTGAGTCGTCGTTGGATTCCTCACCTGTCGCCGGGGTGGCTGCTTTGTTTTTCGACTTCTTCTTTTTGCGCTTGGGCTTGTCGGATGCGTCGGTGCTGGCAGGTGCGGCTTTTTCGATGACTTCTTGGACGACCAGCGTGTCGTTGGTGAAGAGCAGGATGTGGCCTTGTTGAAGGAGCCAGAAGAGATCGGCGGCGAATTCAGCGGGCGGGGCATTGCCTCCTTCGGGCAAGACCGCTTCCCAGAGCCCGGCAAGTTTCGCAGGGGTGTTTGAGCGGATCCACTCGACCATGATGGCGGGGCGCGCGGCGAGAACCGCATCCTTTGGGAGCGGGCTCGGGCGGGCGGGGCCGGTGTATAGTTTGCCTTTGCGTTTGAAGATCGGGAGGTGCTCGGCCTCGATTGCGCGGCAGATCACCGGGATGAGGCAGGCGGGGTTTTCGCGTGCATGCATGCCGGCGAGTTTGAGTGAAAGCGCAAGCGATGGAGAGAGCAGTTGGTTGGCAATCGTCGCGGGGATTTCAATTTTGCTGATGGCCTCAAAAGCATCGTCGAAATGACGTGCGGAGAGCGCGCGTTCGGCATCGGCCTGGTTTTCGATCCATGCATCATCGCCATCGCCTTTGATGCGCCAGCGGATTTTTTTCTTCATCGATTCGAGCCACGCGTTGACCAGTTCCTCGCCGCGTTCGGTGCGTACTTTGGCGGCGTAGGCCTCGAAGGGCATGTTGGGGAAGCGCTCGCGATGGACTCGGCGGAGATTGGATTGGTAGGCGTGGAAGTTTGGTGGGCCGAGCAATTCGCCCGAGAGTCCGCAGCGGGCGATGGATTGGAAATTGCCGCTTGGTGGATCGACCTCGACGGTTTCCTCTTCGACAAACTGTTGGCGCAGATCGGAGTTCCAGAGATGGCGAACCGCTTCCTCGCGCGTGACAAACAGCGAGCCGTCGATCTTGCCGTGGAGAAGTGGCGGGCGTGCTTCATCGACTTCGAAAATCGCGCGGCAGCGACTGCGTTCGGCGATGATGATTTTTGCGACATCGAAGAGCGGGTAAACGCGTGCGACTTGATGCACTTCCTTGCCGATGAGTCGTACTGCTTCGGGGTCGGGAATGATCGTGATCCGTACGTCGGCGGCGGGAGTGACGATGGGTTCGCGTGGTGCGTGGTCGCGTGAGAATCGTGATTTGCCGCGGTCGCCTCGATCGTCACGGCGCTCGCGAAATTCGCGGCGTTCGCGCGGCGCGGCATCGCCCTCGTGGCGTGGGTCGTGCTTGCGCTCCTTTTTGGCATGCGATTTTGCCGGCTCCGCAGCATCGCGCGCCCACGAAGGGCCCAGCGCGAAACTCGACAGCAGTCCGGTGAGTGATTTGTTATCGGGATTGCTCACAGCGCGAATTGTAGATGAAGGATTGGGAAATGACAAACATCCCGTTGTGTCAATTTGCAGGCTTTGGATAGGCGTTCAAAATGCCGATCACGCGGCGTGTCGCGCCTTGGTGTGTGGACAAAATTTCAATCGCGCGCGTGCTGATTTCTTGCGCTTCGTGCGGATCGAGAGCGCGGCGGATGGCGGCGACGAGTTGTGCGTGATCCTTTGCTTTGATGCAGGCATCGGCGGCGACGAGTCGTCCGGCAAGTGGCTCGAAGTTTTCCATGTGCGGACCAAAGATCACCGGACGCTTGGCAAGAATCGCCTCGGCAGGATTTTGCCCGCCTTCGGAGAGGAAACTTTTTCCGATGATCACCACATCGGCGTGTGCGGTCCAGCCGCACAACTCGCCGGTGGTATCGATGAGAAACACGGCGGATGTTTGATCGGGCTTTTGCGCGGCGTCGAATTGCGAACGGGCATAGACCGTGAATCCGGCGGCCTCCAAATCCTTGATCGCGTTGTGGCGGCGTTCCGCATGGCGCGGTGCGATCACGGGCAGCGCGTGTGGCGCGGCTTCGCGAATGGCATTGGCGATCCATGCGTCTTCGCCGGCGTGAGTGCTGGCGGCGAGAATGATCGGACGAGCGCGGCCGAAGGCATCGAGCATGTCTTGAAATGCTGGCCTTCGTGCGGGGGCGGGTCCACTGCCGGGATCGAACTTGATACTGCCCGTGAGGTGGATCGCATCCACCGCGACACCGAGTTCGCGCCAGATCGATTCGTCTTCCGCTTCTTGAATCGCGACCGCGTCGAGGCAGGAAACAAAGGGTCTTAGCCAATTTGCGAAGCGGCGGTAGCGGCGGTTCGAGCGTGGTGACATGCGGGCATTTACCAGCGAAATGGGGATCGAGCGTTTGCGGCATGCAAGCAGCAGGTGCGGCCAGAGCTCGCCTTCGATCAGCACGATGCGCG
Organism: Verrucomicrobiota bacterium; assembly: GCA_046308575.1. Classification (GTDB taxonomy): domain Bacteria; phylum Verrucomicrobiota; class Verrucomicrobiia; order Verrucomicrobiales; family Akkermansiaceae; genus Luteolibacter. The sequence continues at coordinate 5,176 of JBKDYW010000064.1, read as the reverse complement.
ACGGCTCGAAGCGGTCGAGGTAGCGCGTGATCATCGATGCGAAATCCAACGGCGAGTACGCGACGCGGACTTGTGCGATCGCGGCATTGGTTGCGACCGCGTGACCGGTGGCGGTGCCGGTGGCGAGCACGAATTGTTGATGCGGATTTTCCGCAAGCCATTCGCGGATGAGTTTGAGGGCGATGATCGTTTCGCCGACGCTGATCGCGTGGATGTGAGTGGCGCCGCAGGGTTCCATTTCGGCATTGCGGCCGTAAAGCGCGATGCGTTCGCCGAGGGGCGTGTTGAGTCCGCCGCGGCGCAGCATTTTCACGATCCATGCCGGGAAGGCCGCGATGAAAAGACATGGCAGCGTCACGCGGTAGAGCAGCAGCGCGAGGAATTTCCGCATGGCGTGAAAGTGTTTAGGCGTTTGCCGGGTGCGCGTAAAGCAGGACCGCGCTGCCGCCGTACTCGCGGCGGTCGATGAGGCTCAGCGCAGCGCCATCGGGCGATGCTTGATGGGCGGAAATTTCCGCGACAAAGCATCCGTCGGGAGCGAGGCGTGATGCGATGAGCCCGCTTGCGAGCAGGTCGCCGATGTGGTCCTTGTCGCCGTGGTGTTGCCAGTAGGGCGGATCGGCAAAGATCAGGTCATATGATGCCGTGTCGCGTTTGAGAAACCCTTGCACATCGGACTTTACGATCCGCCCGCCGCTCAGTTTGGTTTTTTCGAGATTTTGTTGGATGACGGCGTTGGCTTGGCGGTGTTCGTCGACAAAGGTGCAGGTGCTTGCGCCGCGACTGAGGGCTTCGAGGCCGATCGCGCCGGAGCCGGCGAAGAGGTCGAGCACGCGTGAGTCATCCACCCGATCGCTGAGGATCGAGAAAATCGCTTGGCGCACAAAGTCGGTGGTCGGTCGTGCCACCGCTTGCGGGACCTTGATGGCGAGGCGGCCCGCCTTGCCGGCGATGATTCTCATCGTGGGTTGAAATATGGTGAGCGCCGGGCTTAGCGTTTCGCTTCGCCTTTTTCTTTGGCGGCTGGTTTTTTCGGTGCCTCGGTTTTTTTCGATGGCTCGGAAGATTTTTTCGGCGCTTCGGTTTTTTTCGGCTCCGGCGTTTTTTCGGTGCTTGCCGGTTTGGCGGATTTTTCTGCGGCGGGTGTTGCGGCGGGTGCTGGTGATTTGATGGGGAAACGGATCACGAGGCTACGGTCGAGCAGGCGCGTGCCTTCGGTCGAGACTTCCTGTGCGCGATAGACGAGCAATCCGAAGGGCTTGTTGGTGAAGCGGCCGACAGCGATGTTTTCCTTGGTTTTTCCTAGTCCGGTATCTTCTTCCAATTTCCATTCGCGGCCGGTCCATTCACCGAGGATGCTTGATGCCTCGGCCTTGATGTCCTCGATGCGCTTGAGGTCTCCATTCGGCGAGCGGAAGACATCCTGCTTCGGGATGAAGCGCAGTGTGGAGATCGCGCTGGCTTCGCCGGTGGCGGTGATCGTCCAGCTATTGCCTGAAGAAGGGCGCAGCACGATGGTCACATCCTCCATCGCTTTGAACTCGCGCTTGTTCCAGAGTGCGAGGTACTCGGCGTATTCCTGTTGGGTGAGGCCGAGGCGTTCGTCGAAGGGCAGGGGGATGCCGGGCTTGGACTTGGAGGAAAATTCGCGAAACCACTTCGGGTCCTTGCGCGCGGCGGCTTCGACCTTGGCGACAAACTTGTCGATTTCGCGCGGTGGGATGACCATGCCGATCTGGCCGCGTTTTGGCGAGTTGGGTTCGAGCAGTCCTTTGAACGCCTCGGGCAATTCGGCGGCTGATGCGTGGACCGCAAGTGCGAGCGCGATGAGTGTCTGGATCGGTTTCATGGTGGTGTCGGAGCCGATCATGGAATTGTCGGGGCGTGAACTCAAGCGGCGAATCCTCAAGGTTCGCCGTTAGGGAAAATCCCGCTGATCGGCGTTTCGATGCGCTCGTCCATCCAGCGCTCGAGTGCCTGACGCATCGGGCCGAGTACCTCCGGGCGCGACTCGGCAATGTTGTGTTCACCGTCAGGGTCCTTGCGGTTGTCGAAGAGCCCGAAATGCCTTCCACCATCGGCGGTCGGCGTGCAGACGAGTTTCCAATTTGCCGTTCGCAGGCATCGTTGTTTCGCGTCGACCAATGCCTCCCGGTACTCAGATTTGAGAACAAACTGATAGTTGAAAGTTTTGTCGATGAAGGTCATTTCATCCATCGGCGGGAGTTTTGGTCGCGTCACTCCTGGAACGCTGAACTGGATGAATGGAAATCCTGTCTCGCCATAGAAGGGTCGGTTCACCGGTTTTTCGCCGCGCAGCCATGAGGCGAAACTTTGGCCTTCCCAATCGGGTGCATGCGGAATGCCAACGAGATCGGCGATCGTTGGCGCGACATCGACGAGACGCACCGCTTCGCCGATGACACGCGGTGTGGCACCGGGCAGGTGGACGATCATGGGCACGCGATTGGCGTGATTGGCGCCATTGAAGGTGAGACCGTGGCCGAGCGTGACACCGTTTTCGTAGAGGTCGTCGCCATGGTCGGAGGTGATGATCACGATGGTGTTGTCGTCGAGTTGGTGGTGCTCGAGTGCGGCGAGGATTTTTGCCACGCAATCATCGAATTGGCGGGTGCAGCCGTCGTAGAGCGCGCGGATCTGATTGATCTCCGTCGGCGGCAGGGCTTTCCATTTTGATTCGAGGTCGGTGCCGCCGATGAACTCATCGATGTCGAAGTCGACACCATTGCGGTTGGGTCCGCGGTAGGCGGGATCGGCAAACATGCTCACATAAGGCTCGGCGCTGCGGTAGGGCAGGTGGTTGCATGAATAGAACACATGCCAGAAGAACGGTTTGCCCTCCGATGCCACGCTTGCGATGCGTTGTTCGACGCGTTTGGTGACCACCTCCGGCGTGACGAATTGCGCGAACGATTTCAGCTGAGGGAAAACGCGGTAGCCGAGGGCGTTGTCGAAATAGAGTGGCACCACGAAATGGGCCATCACCACCGCTTGGCTCATGTAGATCTTGAAGTTGTCGAAGCTCGACACCGAGACTTGTTCAAAGCCGAGCGGAACGACCTCGTAGTACCCTGCGCACCAGTCGCCGATGGCGGCGCAGTCGTAGCCTTTTTCGCGCAGCAGGTTGGCGATCGGTGTGGTTTCGCGTTTGGTTTTTTCGACCGTTTCACGATCGGGATACATTTGGCGGATGCCGTGGCTATGTGGGTAGCGCGAGGTCATCAACTGGATGCCGGATTCGATGGTCGAGGCGATCGAGGTGTAACAATTTTCGAAGCGGATCGAGCGTTGTGCGAGCGCGTCGATGTGGGGCGAGACTCCGGCGGCGGCTGGTCCGTCGCTGCGCTGCGGGCGGTATCCCGCGCAACCTAGGCGGTCGCCGCGCAAGGAGTCCGAGCCGATGATGATGACATTTGGAGACTTGTTGCTTTTTGTTTCCGCGGCAGCAGCGGGTGCGAGCGAGCGGCTGATGCCGAAGGCTGATGCGCCGAGGGCGACCATGGCGAGTGCCGCCAACCACCCGCGGCGTCCGTGGCGCTGGATGTGGGTGCCGAGCGCAAGCGGCACGAGGATCGCGGGAGCCAGCGTGAAAAGCGTGAAAAATCCGGCGGGCTTGGCGAATTCGGGGATAAGGTCGAGCGCCTTGTAGTACCATTGGCCAAACTCCGCTTCGTTGAGAAAGTATGGGCGCGTTTGTGCAAGTCGCAGCGTGAAGTAGCCGTGAAGCAGGGCGGTGAGAAACAATCCGCGCAAGGCCATCGCGCCGAAACAGCGGTGCTTTGAGCGTCGCGTCCAGATCGACACCAGCGGCTGCAAAAGCAGTGTCGCGGCTAGCGCGAGCATCGCGTAGGCGGCAAGGATCAGAAGGTTTTGTAGGACAAGGAAACCCAGATATTGGTCACGGGCAAGCGAACTGAATTTGTTCATCATGCTGCCGGACGACTGGCTGAGCCGCCAGATGCCGAGCGCGAATTGCATCGCGAGAAAAATCCCGGCGCCGCACAGCACCGCGCCGAGTTCGCGAAGGTGGCTCGCGGATTGACGGGGTGTTTCAGCTTTCGGCTGCAAGCACTTGGTGGACATGACGCGTGCTCAAGGGTCGGCTGCCGGCGGATCGACGAACAGCCATTTGTCGCAGATAATTTTTTTGATGATCACTGCGCGTTTCGCCTGAAGATTTTCAGGAATGTAGAGTCGGAGAATCAATGATGCCACCTCACCATTGCTGCGGCTGGTTTCCATTAGTATTTGTCTGGCCACATCGCTGCTGGCATCGACATAGCCGTACAGGAATTCATTCGAGTCCTGGGCATTCAGTTGAAAGCAAAGCCATTGCGAGGGGTTGTTGAATTCGTGGCTGAATAAATTGTCCGGGCGGGCATGGACCCTAAAGTCCATGGTGGTCCCCGCAGGGTGGTGATTCACATAGTCGGACCAATCCATCGGCTGGTAGCAAACATAGGTTTCCCAGTCGATCAATGCTTCGCCGGCTTCATTGATTTGCAGGATGATGTTTTTGGTGATGTCGTCCGATTGCCTAACGCTTGCCAGCCAGAAGTCGGCTCGGTTGTTGAGCGTGAGGGGTGTCATCGAGCTGATCGACCGCAGGCGGTTGATCGGAATGGGTTTTTCGCCGTAGTAATCTTCCATGAGCGGCCTGACCCGTTCCGGGTGGCGAACGAGTGCGGCGAGTGAGTTGATGGTCGTGACGTTGTGAAATTTTCTTAGCGTCACTTCCATTTGGTCGATGACATGTGCGGCGTTGCGCTCTTCTTCCTCGTCCTTTGAAAGGAGGGTCTTTGCTTGTTCGTTGATGACGCGGATTTGATCTTCAGATTTTTCGATTTTGTAAATCGACCAGAGGATGCCGGTGGTCATGACAATCGCAAGTATGGCAAACCATCCCCAGGCGATGGGCTTGGTGTTTTTCGTGTGATCGCCCCAAACATTTTCGACCAACTCGGTAGCCGAGGGCTCGGGGTTGATGATGGTCTCGACACTCGGTTCGTTGGATCGTGTTTCGAGGTCCTTGCGCAGGGGGAGTTTGACGCGGAGTTTTGGGCCTGTGTATTCCGCGCCAGGTCCGAGGAGAACGGGTGCTTCAATGTCCTTGAATTCGTCCTCTTTGCTGGTTGTCAGGCGCACGACGCTTTCC
>JBKDYW010000063.1:0-2182 GCA_046308575.1 Verrucomicrobiota bacterium | reverse complement strand
CGTCTATGAATTCCTCGAACGCGAAGCCGGCGTGCGTTGGTGGACGCATACCGAAGAGACCGTGCCGCAGAAGCCCACGCTCGTTGTGGCTCCGCTCGATGTCCGCTACAAGCCGCCGTTTCTTTACCGCGAGCCGTTCAGCTGGGGGATCACGCAAGGGGATCCCCACATGCCCTATGATGATTCGGATGCCAAAGTGAAGGACTGGGCGGTGGCGAAGTTCGCGGCGCGTCAGCGCAACAACGGTCACGGCGGAATGCTGCCTGCAAGCCTCGGCGGAGCCATTGTCCCGATTGGCTTTGTTCACACTTCCTTTCAGTATTTGCCGCCGGCGAAGTATTTCAAGGATCACCCGGAATGGTATAGCGAGGTCAAAGGCCAGCGCATCGCATCCGGTGATAAAAGCACGCACTTTGGCGAGGGGCGCGGCCAACTCTGCTGGAGCAACGAGGAGATGCTTCAGGAGTTGACGAAAGTTGTTTTGGAAACCATCCGCAAGACCCCGCAGTTCGGCATGATTGATCTGAGCCAGAACGACTGGAACGACCACTGCGAGTGCTCCAAGTGCAAGGCGCTCGACGATGCCGGCGGCTCCCACTCCGCCTCCCTGATTCATGGCGTCAACCGCGTGGCGGAAGCGGTGGAGAAGGAGTTCTCCGGTTTCCTCGTCAAGACGCTGGCCTATCAGTACACGCGCAAGGCGCCCACGGGCATTCGCCCCCGCGACAATGTCCTGATCCAATATTGCGTGATCGAGCGCGGTGCGAGTCAGCCGATCGACAGCGATCAGAACCGCGCCTTGCTGGATGACCTCAAGGCATGGTCGGCGGTCGCTCCCAAGCTCTTTGTCTGGGACTATGTGTCGAATGTCTCCGGACCCTTGACCCCTCATCCCAAGCATCAGGTCTTCGCCAAGGACTTCCGCACCTACCTCGACCACCACGCCGCCGGTGTCTTCCTGGAGGGGGAATCGATCGGCGCGACCGATTTCATCGGCCTCAAGAATTATCTGATGGCGCGTTTGTTGTGGGATCCCTCGCGCGATGAATCGGCCGTGATCGACGAGTTCCTCAATGGCTACTATGGCAAGGCCGCGCCGACCCTGCGCCAGGTGCTCGATCTCTACGCGGAGAAAGCGGGTCCGGCGTTCCTGCGTTCTTTCATGGACGGAGTGGACGCCGAGTGGCTTGATCTGGCCGCGATGAACCGGGCCACGGAACTCTTCCAGCAGGCGGAGAATGCGGTCGCCGGTGATCCTGCGGAGCTGGCGCGCGTGAAGCGGGCGCGCATCCCGCTCGATGGCCAGTGGCTGCGCGGCTACGGCCATTACCGTGAGCAGGCCGAGCGCGAGCAGATTTCCTTCCTCGGTCCGCAGGATCCGGCCAAGGCCGCGGCCGATTTCGCTTCGGCGGTGCGACTCGCTGCCACACCGCTCGACCAAACCTGGATGCGGTTCATCCAAAGATTGATGGACATGGATTATGGCTACGGTCAAGGGGAAGCAGGTTGGAACGCCTATTTCGAGGACTTCAAGTTGCGGGCCAAGCCACCGGCACCGTTGCCGGAGGCATTCCGCGGCCTGCCAGCTTCCCGCGTGATCGACATGGATGAAGCGCGTTGCTCTCTGTTCAGATCCACCGGCGCGAAGATCGTGGAGGATCCCAAGGCTTCGAATGGTTTCGCCATGCGCGTGCCCAAAGCACCCAAGCCGAGCTGGGGAGTGCAGGCGCATACGAAGGCTTTGAGCGCCCTGAGTGGCTTCGGGCGTTATCGTGTTCATGTCGTGGCCCGCTGTGAACTCCAGGCCGACTCCGGAGATGCATTCGTCGCCGGTATCTATGACGTGAGAGGCAAGAAAGGCTTGGGAACCGTCAGTTTCCCGATCGGCAAATCGGCTTCCGCAGCAGATCCAAAGCAGGTCGACGAAAACCCAATGGTCTTGGGTGACATGAGGATCGGCACTCCGGTCAACGACGGCGAGTATCATGTCTATGACCTCGGAGTGTATGACCTGTCGCACAGTTCCATCTATGCGTGGGTTGGTACCACGACCGGCGACTTGTTTGTCGACCGATTCCTCTTTGTCAAAGAGCCATAACCTTTAGCTAACCACTTTAATCACCCAATGAAAAAACAGACCGCTCCCTCACTGTCCCATATCATGCGCCGTTTTGCGGTCGCT
>JBKDYW010000062.1:0-2875 GCA_046308575.1 Verrucomicrobiota bacterium | reverse complement strand
ATCGAGCTTGTCCAAGGGCGGTTTGGCGACATTCAGGTAAAGCCCGCGCGGGATCTTCGGGTAGCGGTTGTAAAAGGTCACCCGCTCGATGTAGCCCTTGTGCACCGGCTCGATCTCGGATTTCTCGTACCACAGCTCCGGTCGCGTGAGGTAGAATGTGTCGAGCTCGCCGGCGCGGAACAACTCGAAGGCCTTGGATTCGTCGCGCACGACCGTGTGCACAATTTTGTCCGGATTAAAACGATGTTTATAGTACTTCCGGTCGCGCGCCCACCAATCCTTCACGCGGGTTTGGGTGATCGACACGCCTTTGACGATATCGTAGGGCCGGATCTCGTACGCGCCGGTGGTCGGCGGGAATCGCCATTGGTAGCGTTCGTTGTAATCCGCGCCGTACTCCGAATAAAAATGCGGCGCCGAGGGCGTGATCGCACCCGCGAGCGCCGCGGCGTAGGCCTTCGTTTCGGGCAGTGAAACGGAAACCGTCGTATCGTGGTAGATCGCGATTTGCGCGATGTTTTCGCGGTAAAACTGCTTGGCGTAGGGGTTCACGATGTGATCCGAAACACGCAGGTAAACGGCGACGAGAAAGTCGCGCGCGCGCACCGGCACGCCATCGGAGTAGCGTGCTTCGGGATCGAGCTTGAAGTAGACCGTGCGACCGTCGGGCGACTCGGCCCATGCCTTTGCCAGCCCGGGAATTTCCTTCATCGTCTCCGGGTGCAGCGAGACCATCGGCAGTTCGATGTAGTCGTAGGCGTCGCCGCGGAACGAGTTGTTCGAGTTGTCGCCAAAGGGGCGGATCGTTGGCGGGAAACTTGGAATGAAACGACGGAAGACGCCGCCTTTCAATGCCGCGGGATCGCCTATCTCGGGTTGGTCCATGCCGTCATTCCAAACGAGATCTTGCGGGACTTCGTCCGCCGATCCGATTTTGAGGAAATCACCAAGCCCGAGCCTGAAGTTGAATTTCTCAACATCGAGCCGCAGTGCCTCGGCGCGCGTGCGCAGTGAGTTTGCTTGCGCGGCATTTGCCTTGGGGATTTCGCTTTCGACCTTTGTAAGTTCGTTTTGCGCCGCTTGCAGTTCGGCCTTAAGCCAGCCGGCGATGTGTTGGTTGTAGCGTGGTAAAAATTCATCGAAGCCAAGCCCACGGCCGACCGCGACCGACTCACGCCGGCAGCTTGACGGCGCGAGCACAAGCAGTGCCGCCAGCAGCATTCGGAAAATTGCAGAAGGGGATGGCATCAGCGGTAAGTGGTGAATTTTTTCGGATCGAAGGCTTCGCGCACCGCTTCGCCGATGAAAGTGATGAGCACGAGCAGGCCGACCAGTGCGGTGAAGGTCGAGGTCACCAGCCATGGTGCGGAGAGGTTGGAAAGTCCATCGTTGAGCAAGCGGCCCCATGTCGCGTGTTCGGGTGGAAGGCCGAAGCCGAGGTAGTCGAGAGAGGTGAGCGATGAAACCAAACCGGACACCGTGAAGGGCACCAGCGTCACGAGGATCGACACGGTGTTGGGCAAGAGGTGGCGAAACAAAATTCGCGGTGCGCCCGCGCCGAGCACCCGCGCCGCCGCGATGTAGTCGCGTTCCTTGTCGCGATAGGCCGCCGTGCGCATGAGGAACGAAATACCCATCCAGCCAAAGGCCGCGAGAATCGTCAGGATCACCGGCAGGCCTTTGAAGCGATCGGGCACCATGCTCGCAAAAATGATCACGACGAAAAGAAACGGAATGTTGGAAAACACCTCGATTAGACGCTGCATCGCAAGGTCGAACCAACCGCCGAAGAACCCCATCATCAGCCCGATCGGAATGCCGATGAGAAACACCACTGGCAGGAAAATCAGGGCTGCCTTAAAGTTCACTTGCAAGCCGCCAAACAGATAAGCAACGACATCGTAGCCCTGTGAGGTCGTGCCCAGCCAGTTGCCTTCTTCGGGCAGCGGCGGTGCGGGGTGATACTTCAATGCTCGCAGCCCGGCATTTCCTGCATTGAGAAATTCCTCCTTCGTGCCGCTGCCGGTGAAATTTTCTTTGATCAATTCGCCATCGCGATAATCAGCGCTGTAGACTGGCGCTCCATCGGCGCTCCAGCCATCGACGGGACCGGAAAGCAGGCCTTTGCGCAGCGTGAAACGCGTATGGATTTTTCCGTCTGCGGAATCGTGATAGCGCGCGGCAAGGCCCCAGTAGGGTTTGTTTGCGCCGACCTCATAAAGCACGCCTTCGCGATCGACGAGAGCACGCGAACGCGGTGGCAGCGTGTCGCCGGTCGGATCAAAGGGGACGAGTGGCATGATCACCGACTGGTTTCCTGATGCGCGAAGTTTCCGGTAGTCCACCGGCGCTTCGGCTGATGCACCACCGATGCCGAAGTCCTTGTTCTTCAGGTCGCGCGTCATGAAAGCCGGGAAAACCCATTGGCCGTCATGTTTCACCGCCAGCGCGCGTTTGCCGACGACCACTTGATCCAGCGCTGCGACACCGGCAAGGCCGAGCAGGATGATGAGCGAGATATGCCCGCGCCGGATCGCGCGAAAGCGGCTGATGCGTCGTTGCATCACCGGATCGGGCGTGCTGTTCACGATCGAGCGAATCACCAGCATCAATCCGCCAAGCACCAGCAGAGCCGCGCTCGCCCATCCGAACCATGGAAATGCCGTATCGCCCGCAAGATTGGCGTGCAGCCACGGCACTTCGCGGCTCGATTCAAAAAACCAACGTGCGGTCGGAAACGCGATGTCGCAAAGTTCGCCCAGCACCGCGAGCGAACCCAAAAGCATGCAGATGACTCCGATCTTACGCATCATCACTTGAATTGAATCCTCGGGTCGACCATCGCCACGATGAAATCCGAGAGAAGGTTTCCAAT
>JBKDYW010000061.1:0-10779 GCA_046308575.1 Verrucomicrobiota bacterium | reverse complement strand
TTCGTAGTAGTCGCCGCCGTTAAAGTGCGGGTCGTTCTCGATCGCGAGGATTTGCTCGAAAAGGATCAGGCGGTTGAGCACCGTGGTTTTGAATCCTGATGCGATGGCGATCACATTGCGCACGCGCTCGGGCAGCCGGGTGGCAAAGGTGAGCGCAACAAGGCCGCCGACCGATGGGCCAACGACCGCATGCAGCACGCCAATGCCAAGCTCGTCGAGCAGGAGCGCGAGGGCATTGACTTGATCCGTGGCGGTGACGGCAGGAAACGAGGAACCCCAGTGGCGGCCGGTTTCCGGATTGATCGATCCCGGCCCGGTGCTGCCGTAGCAGCCGCCGAGGTAGTTGGCGCAAATGACAAAATGTTTTTTGGTATCGATCGCCTTGCCGGGGCCGATCATGTCTTCCCACCAACCGGCGTGCAGTTCCTCCTGCCAGAGCGAGCCCACGCCTTCGATCGAGGGATTGCGGCCGGCGGCGTGATGCGAGCCAGAGAGCGCGTGGCAAACTAGGATCGCATTCGACTTGTCGGCATTCAGTTCGCCCCATGTTTCATAGGCGATGCGGACCTGCGGCAAAGTGCCGCCATCCCGAAGCGGGAAGGGGCTGCCGATCTCGAGAAACCGAGTCTGGGTCGCGTGGGACATGGGCGGAGACTAATCGCTTGTGGCGATCCCTGCAAGCCGGCTTCCTGTCATTTAAGTTCGCGGCGAAGTTCGGTGATGCCGTCGCGTATTTCAAAGATCGTGCTGCGGATGTGGGCAAGGGCCGCGAGTTGGTCGGCATCCTCCTCGCTGGTCATGAGCTCCTGGCATGCGCCGACCGATTCATTGAGCCAATTGAGGCAGCGTTTCAAAATCGCCAGCACATAGCCGGCCTCGGGTTCGTAGCCGCTGCTGCGATCGTTGAGCGCGCCGGCCAGCTTGCCGCTGACCTGCAGCAAATTCGAGATGAGCAAATAGGATGGCGAGCCTTGGCTGGATTCGCCGGAGACCACATCCATCGCACGCAGCGCCAGCTCTTGGGCGCGTGCCTGAAGCGGGTGCCTCTCGTATTTGCCAAAGGGGTCACCATCGTCCGAGAAATCCGCCTCATCGGCGATGTCATCGAAATCAAGACGCCCGCCCGCATCGATGGCGGGCTCATCCGAATCCTCACGCGTGCTGGCTTCATCACGCTCGGCCATTTCCTCCAGCAAGCCATCCCAGCCCATGACGAATGCCTCTTTGCGTTCGCAGTCGCTGTCCTCCATGTATTTTTCGAGCACTTCCTGGTACGCATCGGTGAGCCGGTCGGACTCCTTGAGGCGTTGCTCCCAGGCAAACTCATCCATGCTGTCTGAATCATCCTCCGCGTCCTCGCTTGGCTCGCGGCGACGGATGACTTGCGCCATGAAGTCGCGCATCGCGTTGAGATTGGCGAGTTTTTGCGCCTCCTCGCCATCCACATCCATGGTCCACTCGTGTGGTGAAACATCGAGTTTGAACTCCGTGGTTTCGATCACCACGCGTCCGTTGATTTCGCTGAACCACTCGAGGTAGAGAACATTTTTCCATTCGCAGGGGATTTCGCCGCCGCTTTTGTGGATCTCGCGCATTTCGCCATCGCCGACGAGCGGCACGCGGGCCTTTCTCGAGGCGGTCATGTCGCCGATGATTCCTTTTTGGTGCGTTTCGATTTCCGCCGAATCTTCTCCTGCCACGGGCGAGGGGTTTTGAAATGCGAGCCGTGTGCCGGCGAGGTCGCGCCAGCAATCTCCCACGAGCTCGAGAGTCAAAGGTTCGTCGCGGCCAGCCAACCAGATGCGGCCGGTGGTTTGTCCTTCGACGGTGTTGTCGATCTCGCCGCGGACGACCGCTTCATCAATGCGCCATGCCATTGGTGAAATATCCGCATGCGTTGGCGATGGCGTCAAGCAGGCTTGCGTGCGTTGTGGAGCGGACTTTCAAGCCTGTTTTGTCACGCCGCCATGGGGCTCAGAAATGATTGTAGGAAAATTTTGATTATCCACTTGCAAGCCGACCGGATGTCCACTAACCCTTCTGCCCCGCCTGCCGGAGCATCAATGCGAGGATAGCTCAGTTGGTAGAGCAGTTGGCTTTTAACCAATTGGTCCTGGGTTCGAGTCCCAGTCCTCGTACTTCTTCCGCAGCGAAGATTTTAAGGCGCGTTTCAGCGCTGATCTTGCCCCGAGCCGCAAGAGATTACCAGCGGATGGCTGCTGCGGCCCATGTGAGGCCGGCGCCAAAAACCACCAGCACGATGCGGTCGCCGCGATGGAAGGCGCCTTTGCGGTTGGCTTCGTCGAGCGCGATGGCGACTGCGGCGGCTGAGGTGTTGCCGTACTTGTCGAGATTCACGAAGACTCGCTCGTTTGGCACCGCAAGGCGATCGGCGATCGCGTCGATGATGCGCAGGTTTGCCTGATGTGGAATGACGCAGGCGATTTCCTCCGGTTTCCATCCGGCGCGTTCGATGACTTTTTCCGCCGCCTCTTTCATGCGGGTGACGGCGTGTTTGAAGACCTCCTTGCCCTGCATGCTGAGGGTCGCGAGGTTTTCGTGCACATTGGCGGCGGTTATCGGGCAAGCGCTGCCGCCGCCGGGAATTTCGAGAAGGTGGGTGAGGTTGCCGTCGGTGCCCATTTCGGTCGCGACGATTGCGCCTTCGCCGGGTTGCGAGCGGCGCAGCACGGCGGCTCCCGCACCATCGCCAAAGAGCACGCAGGTTGTGCGATCCTGCCAGTTGGTGACGGTCGAAAGTTTTTCAGCACCAATGATCAGGGCATTTTGAAACGCGCCATCCGAGATCAGGCGCTTGGCGATTTTCATCGCGTAAAGGAATCCCGAGCACGCGGCGGAAATGTCGAAGGCGACCGCGCGCGTGGCGCCGATCTGTTGCTGCACATGGCACGCGGTGGCCGGCGTTGGTGTGTCGGGTGTGATGGTGGCGACGATGATCAGTTCGATGTCGGAAGCCTGCATGTTGGCTTGCTCGAGCGCGCGTCGTGCGGCATGGCTTGCCATGTGTGAAGTGTGCTCTCCCTCGGCGGCGATGTGTCGCTCACGAATGCCGGTGCGGGTGACGATCCACTCGTCGCTGGTATCCACCTTTGCGGCGAGCTCTTCGTTGGTGAGGACCCGTTCGGGAAGGTAACTGCCGGTACCCGCGATGCGCACATCGGCTTCGGAATTCAACTCACTCATGCGGCGTGAGATTGGAACCAGCCGCGTGCGCTCACAAGCGCGAATTTTTTCCGGTGGTCACGCGGCGACTTTTGCGCGTGCGTCTTGCGATCACTCGGCGGCGACCTCTTTGGTCGCGAGGCTTGCCATTGCTTCCTCGATGCGGGTGTTGACCTTTACGGAAACGGTTTCCATCGCGACGCGCACGGCGTTTCGGATCGCGAGCGCGGAGGATGATCCGTGGGCGATGATGACCACGCCATTCACTCCGAGCAGCGGGCTGCCACCATAGGTCTCGTAGCTGCTTTTTTCCTTGAGCGCTTTGAAGGCGCCTTGGGCGAGCATTGCGCCGCAAAGTCGCAGCGGATTGCCCTTGATCTCGGCCTTGAGCCATTTTGAAACCGCCTTGGCGGTGGCCTCGACGGTCTTGAGCATGACATTGCCGACGAAGCCGTCGCAAAGTACCACATCGAGTTCGGTTTCGAAAAGGTCACGCCCTTCGACATTGCCGACGAATTCGATGCCGGGCGTTTCTTTGAGAAGCTTGAAAGTTTCTTTCGTGAAAGCCGTTCCCTTCTCGTCCTCTTCGCCATTCGACATGAGGCCGACTCGGGGATTTTTCACGCCAAGCACATTGCGTGCGAAAGCCGTGCCCATTACCGCGTAAGCGACAAGATGCTCGGGTTTCGCTTCCGGGTTGGCGCCGGCATCGAGGATGTGGCATAGGCCATGCTCGTTGGGAATCGCAGTGGCAATGCCCGCGCGGTCCACGCCGGGAAGCGTACGCAGCTTCAATGTCGCCGAGGCCACTGCGGCACCGGTGTTGCCGGCGGAAACAAACGCATCGGCATGACCTTCCCTCACCATTTCCATGGCGATGTTGATCGACGATTGTTTTTTGCGGCGCACTGATTTGGCACCCGGCTCCGACATGCTGATCGCTTCGGCCGCGTGCACGATGCTCACTCTCGAATCACCGAGATCGAGGCCTTGTTTCGCGCATTCCAATTTCAACTGGCTCTCGTCGCCGACGAGATAAAGGTGCTGAAGCTTAGGATAATATCTCAACGCATCGATCGCACCGCCGATGTTTACGGCAGGTGCATGATCCCCACCCATGGCGTCTAAAGCGACTTTCATCTGGTCAGGAAATTTGTGATGCGTTGGGAAATCCGGGTTCTTGATGCTGTCGCGGCGCCCGACTACTGAAGGACGAAACGCGCGGTGGCCGATCCGGAAAATTTATCCGTGACGGGCTCAGAGAGCCTCGACATCGAGCACCTGGCGGTCGCGATAATATCCGCATGATGGGCAAGCGATGTGCGATGGCACTTTGCTGCCGCATTCGGGGCAATTCTTAAAGATGGGTGCACGCCAGCGCTTTGCGCCACGGCGCATTTTCTGACGGCTTTTGGATTGGCGGCGCTTTGGAACGGCCATGGTCTTGCTTCGTGTTAGGGTTGGTCCTTGAGGTCCTTGAGTTGGTCGAGGGCCGACCATCGATCGGCTCCCGCACCGCGGGGCGGAGTGGGTACAGTATCTTCTGCGGGTTTGTCCACTGATAAATATCGAGGATCAATTTCGCAGTGCTGGGGCACATCCCCATCCTCGCAGCGGGGGTCGATCGGGAAGTGGATCAGGACCTCCTCACGCAGCGCATCGCTGGCGTCAATTTCGCCAGCTTGGTCGATTTCGATGGAAATGGCCGCATTTTCGAGGCGGATGGTTTGTACAAAGGGGTGCAGGGTCCGCACGCAGGTGAATTCGAAGGGTGCCTCGAGGTTTCCGGTAAGCAGCAGCTCGGAACCGAAGCGTTGCGCCCAAAGGCTGTATTTCAAGGGTCCGATGGCCTTTGCGTCGCCTTCCGGTAGGTCGAAAATTTCGGCCTTCAGCTCGCCTTCATAGCTTTTTCCCTCTTCCGGCAATGTCGCCAGATCAATTTTCAATCGCTCGCTCACGAGCCGATTTTAAGGCCGATTCGCCTTACGCCAAGCCGCAATTGCCGGTTGCGTGGGCCGCGCCTAAAATTTTTAATGCAATGATTCCAAGCATTTCCGACCTGATGCTGGCGCGAAGGCGCGAAATTTCGGAAATGTTTAAGAATTTTTTCAAATTTTCCAAGCGCCCCAGTTTTAGCCCGATGGATGAATTTTTTTTCAACCCCTAGGGCTAGAATGGCTTGCTTGCCAATCACCCTGCAAGAGCCTCTTATTAAGGCTGTTTTACATTATACATGCATTTCAGAAACCACAATATATGGTATTGTGAATAATTTGTGGATACCACATGAGCAAAATCGGATTGACCCGAGAGCCAATTTCAAATGAGCTTTCAGACGCTTCACGAGTCAAAAAAATTCAATTTGATTTCATCCTCCCCCGCAATTTCCACCACCCCCATCAAAAGAGCTTAAACAACCATGTCCGCCAACTCCGTCACCACCACCGTTACCCTTGGAAACCGCACCTTTCACCTCGATCGCGAAAAGGCCGAACAGGCCATTGCCGCCAAGAGCGTGATCAATGGTCGCGACACGATGTTCTTCAACATTTTGCCGCTCAAATATCAGTGGGCGTACGACCTCTACAAAACCATGAAGAACAACCACTGGGAGCCAGAGGATGTGACCATGCAAAAGGATGTCGAACAGTGGCGCTCCAATGAGATCAGCGATGTCGAACGCTGGATTATCAAAATGGGCATTGGTTATTTCTCCGCCGCTGAAGGCATTGTCGGCGACAACATCCTGCATGTCGTTCGCGAAGTGGTCACCGCGCCGGAGCTTAAACTGGTGCTTGGCCGCCACGCGCATGAGGAAAACATCCATGCCGATTCGCTGGTGTACATGCTCTCTTCGCTCGGCCTCAACCCGCACGAATGCGAAGCGATGTTTGAGGACATCCCGACCATCAAGGCGAAGAACCACTTCGTCGTTTCGAATTCACGCGCGCTGCGCCGCGATGTCGACCTCACCGTCACCGAAAACAAGCAAGCGCTGGCCAAGAACATTTTCCTCTTTGGTCAGGTGATGGAAGGCACCCAGTTCTACGGTCTCTTCGGCATGATCCTCTCGCTCTATCGCCAGAACAAATTCCCCGGCATCGGCTCGATGTTCCGCTACACGCTGCGCGATGAATCGAATCACATCGAGGTCTTCCGCAACCTGCTCATGGACCTCATCAACGAGAACCCCGACATCTGGACCGAGGAGTTCAAGGAAGACCTCCGCGACACGATGAAGGACGGCATCACGCTCGAGAAACAATTCATCCGCGATTGCTTGCCGGTTTCCGCGCTCGGACTCAACTCGACCGACTTCGAAACCTACATCGATTACATCGCCGACCGTCGTCTTGCTTCATGCGGGCTCGCGCCGCTCAACCCTAGCGCGACCAACCCGTTCCCATGGCTCGCCGAGATGATGGACATCAAGAAGGAAACCAATTTCTTCGAGGGCCGCGTCACCGAATACCAGAAAGCCTCGGCTCTCGCCGCTGTCGACGACGACGAGCTTTGAATCGCGATGGGGTGGGGGTGATTCACCTCTCATCCCGCCTCGCATCGTTCCGTCACGCATTTCCAAAACAAAAAATTTCACCAATCAAATCCCATGTATCGCTCCATTGATCCCACCGAAGACATCGTTCTCAAGCAAGTCATCACCGACCGTTTCGCGCTGCCACCCGCGGACCGCATGTTCTTGTGGCGCGATGTGCTTCCGAAGGAAAAGCGCGCGCCGATTTCCGACATCATCGTGACCCGCGGCAACGCCGAATCGCAGTTTTCTCTCGAGGATGTGGCCGATGCGATCGGTGATTCGCTGGCCGACCTTCTCATCGCGCGCAGCGAGGACGAGAAGTCGATCTTCTCGGATGTGAACCGCCAGTTTGTTTCCGATGTCGCTCACGCAGTCGCCAACTCGCTGACCAAGTCACTCGACGAAGGTGGTCGTCTCCGTCTTTCCGAATCCGATCTCTACCTGCTCATCGAAAAGGCCTTGCTCGAGAATGAAGCCTACGATGTCGCGAAGTCGCTTGCCTTCCGCCGCTCGCTCGAAAAGCACGGCTCGGTCGATCTCAACGCCGGGCTCAGCACGCTGCCCGTGCGCCTCATCCGCCGCAACGGCAATGTCGTGCCGTGGTCGGAGACGAAAATTGAAATCGCCGTGCGCAAGGCATTTCTCACGATCAAGGAAAACCCCGAGCCTTCGATCGATATCGCTCACGCAGTGACGGAAAAAATCCGCCGTGGCGACCAGTCGTTCGTTCACATCGAGGATGTGCAGGACATGGTGCAGGAAGAACTCATGCGCCAAGGCCACTTCAAGGCGGCCGAGCATTACATTCTCTACCGTGCCCAACGCTCGCGCCTTCGCGAAGAGCAGGAAGCCAATGCCGAAGACCCGAACCAAGAGTACATGGTCACCGTTTCCGACGAGCAAGGCGGCTCGTCGTTCTGGGATGGCATGGAACTCAAAAAGCGCATTTCTTTCGCTTCGATCGGACTCGACCTCTGCTTGTCCGAAATCGAAATCGAACGCGAATTGCGCCGCTCGATTGGATCGGAAATTTCCGAAAAGGATCTCAAGGCAACCATCATCCTCAACGCCAAGTCGCTGATCGAAAAAGACGCCGACTTTGCGAAATTTGCCGGCCGCATTCTGCTTTCCTACATCTATGAGGAGGTGCTCAACTGGTCGATCTCGCGCGATGGCATCGACAAACTCAAGCAGGCCCACAAAACCGCATTCAAGGCCTACCTCAAGCACGGCGTCTCCATCAAGCGCCTCAACCCCGAGTTGCTCGACTGCTACAATATCGACAAACTTGCCGAAGCGCTCGATCCGACCGCCGACCTCGACTTCGACTATCTCGGCATTCAGACACTATACGACCGCTACCTCATTGTCGACAAAACCGGCAACAAGCCGCGCCGTCTTGAAACACCGCAGTTCTTCTGGATGCGCGTGGCGATGGGCCTCTTCAAGCGTGAAGAAAACAACCGCGATGAGTGGGTCGTGCGCCTCTACAATCTCTACAAGGGCCGCCGTTTCTGCTCGTCCACACCGACGCTGTTCAACTCCGGCACACTGCACTCGCAGCTTTCCTCATGCTACCTTTACAAGGTCGACGACTCGATCGAGTCGATCATGATCCGCGGCGTTGCCGAAAACGCATTCCTTTCGAAATGGGCTGGCGGACTCGGTGGTTCATGGACCTCCGTGCGCGGCACCGGTGGCTACATCCAGGGCACCAATGGTGAGTCGCAAGGCATCATCCCGTTCCTCAAACTTCACAACGACCAGCTCGTCGCAGTGAACCAAGGCGGCAAACGCCGTGGCTCCGGTTGCGCGTATTTGGAAACCTGGCACAACGACATCGAGGACTTCCTCGAGCTGCGCAAAAACACCGGCGATGAGCGCCGCCGCTGCCACGACATGAACACGGCCAACTGGATTCCCGACCTGTTCATGAAGCGCATGGCCGATCGCGGCACATGGACGCTGTTCCGCTCGAACGAAGTGCCCGACCTTCACGATCTCTACGGCAAGGCTTTCGAACAACGCTATTGCGAGTACGAGGCGCTCGCTGCCGAAGGGAAAATCTGGTCGCGCCAAATGCCTGCTCTCGAACTCTGGAAGGGCATGCTCAAGATGGTTTTCGAGACCGGCCATCCATGGATCACTTTCAAGGATCCCTGCAATGTCCGCTCGCCGCAAGACCACTGCGGAGTCATCCACTCGTCGAATCTTTGCACTGAGATCACGCTCAACACCTCCGCCGACGAAACCGCTGTTTGCAATCTTGGCTCAGTAGTCCTCGATACGCACATTACCCGCGATGGTGCGCTCGACCACGAAATGCTCAAGGAAACCATCACCGTCGCGATCCGCGCGCTGGACAATGTTATCGATATCAATTTCTACCCGACCGAAGCGGCCAAGACGGCGAACTCCCGCCACCGCCCGATCGGCCTCGGCGTGATGGGCCTGCAGAACGCTCTCTACAAGCGCGGACTCGCCTTCGCTTCGGATGCGGCTGTCGAATTCAACGACGAAATGATGGAGGCGATCGCCTACTATGCCTACGGCGCCTCATCCGATCTCGCCAAGGAGCTCGGCACCTACTCGTCATACAAGGGCTCGAAATGGGATCGCGGTCTTCTGCCGCAGGACACACTCGACCTCCTCGAGGACGAGCGCGGCCGCAACATCGATGTGCCGCGTGGTGGCAAAATGGACTGGTCCGTTGTCCGTTCGAAAATCGCAGCCCAAGGCATGCGCAACTCGAATGTGCTGGCCATCGCGCCGACCGCCACCATTTCGAACATCATGGGCACCACGCCCTGCATCGAACCGAACTACAAAAACCTTTATGTGAAATCCAACCTCTCGGGCGATTTCATCGTGCTCAACTCGGAGCTCGTCAAGGACCTCAAGAAGGCCGGTTTGTGGAACCAGGAAATGCTCGATCAACTGAAGTATTTCGACGGCGAACTCGATGCCATCGATGACATCCCCGAGGCACTCAAGCACAAGCACAAGACAGTCTTCGGCATTGGCCATGAATTCATCGTCGATGCCGCTTCGCGTCGCCAAAAATGGATCGACCAAGCGCAGTCGGTGAATCTCTTCCTCGCCACGCCGGACCTCAAGACCCTTTCACACATGTACCGTCGTGCATGGGACAAGGGACTCAAGACGACCTACTATCTGCGCACTTTGCAGGCATCAAACATCGAGAAGGCAACTATCGACGTCAAAAAGGAAGTCCGTGGCATCGCCGCTGGCACCAAACGCGAATACACTGCCGAGGAGAAAAATGCCTGCTCGCTCGAAGCCATGCTCAATGGCGGCACCTGCGAAGCATGCCAGTAAAGAAGCTATGGGGCATTAGCACGCCAGATCAAAATCATCCGGGCAATCAGTTTGGTTGCCCGGATTTTTTATGTTGCTCCTCAGCCGATACCTTTTCGCAGGTCGCGCATGCTCCAGAGCACAGTGCCTGCGGCAGAGGCGTCGCCTCGCATCTTGCGGGCGCCGGAGTTTCGTCTCGTGCCGAAGCGTGAGCGCGAATTGGCGAAGGCTTCGTCGACAAAGATGCGACTACCGATCACCGCGCCGTCGGTGAAGTAGCGGATGCGGTGTTGAAGCATGCGGGCGAAGGGAATTTCGCCATCGCGTTGCTCTTTGGCCACTTGATCTTTGGCAATACCCTTGCGCGTTGTTTTGCGCACCAAAGAACCATCGCGACCAATGCTCTCGGAAGTTTTTTCAACCGCATGGGCCATCAGCATTTTGCGGTAAGCTCGTGAAACATCGCCCGACCACAAGGAGGCATCGGCCAGCGTGCCCTTGTGCGCACCCCACGCCCGAACAAGCCCTGCACGCGCGGTTTTTCCATTTCCTTTGGCACCACCACCAATCGCCTCGCCATAGCTGCTCCAGCGGTATTGGGCCGGATCTTTCACAAGGCCGGCGCGCACCGGGTTGAGGTCGATGTAGGCCGCCATGGTTCGGGCCGCGACGCCGTCTTCGACGATGACGCTCTTGAAGCGATCCTCCCACAAGCGGCCGCTGCGTTCGTGAATGCGGTT
>JBKDYW010000060.1:0-9992 GCA_046308575.1 Verrucomicrobiota bacterium | reverse complement strand
GCGGCGTTTTTTGACGAAATTGCCGACCTCCGACATCCGTCGGACACGACTTTCCACGAGGCGACCATCGCGCAGGTCGGTTGCAGCCTCATAGAGCTGGACGCCACCGCCGAAGGAAATCAATACGGCTGCTTCCTGCATGAGCATCTGCGGAGGCTTGGGCGTCCATGGCGAATTGGCATCGCCCTTGGCATGGGAGCGATAGAAATTCCAGAGCATGACGTCCCAATGCTTGCTGCGGGTGGAGATGAAGCGGGCCTCGCAGCGGCTGCCGGCAATCCCGCCATCGAGCCCGTTGACGCACGAGTTGTCGCCGCTGATCCAATCGGTCGGTACCTTCGGCTCACCCGGATGAGAAAATGTCTGGAGCCAGTTCGAGCAAACGAGCACGCCGGGCTTGTGCGCGTGAACGGCGTCGCAGTAACGCGTGACAAATTCCTCGAAGCTCTCGCGGGTAAAGTTCCACCAGAGCGGCCAGTCGGGGTCGGTTTCCTTGACCGGTGGTTTTTTGCGGCCGGTTGCTTTCGTATAGGCGGCTTTGCATTTGGTACAATAACACGGCTCGACCGCCCAGAGGTCGCCGTCGATCCAGAACCCGTCCACCTGATAGCGGTCGATGAGTTCCTTCATCTGCGGGATCATCAATCCCTCGAGGTAGCCGCTGCGCGGGCACATCTTTTCACCAGCTGGCGCGCCTGAGTTTTGTCCTGTGACAGCCTGGCCTGCAGGACGACCCTTGTGGTCGAGCACGCACCATTCGGGATGCTTGGCACCTGCGGCCTTGTCCCAGATGCCGGAGTAATGGCAATGAAGCGGCAGTCCAAGTTGGCGCGTGGCTTCGCGCCACTGCTTCATCGCGTCTTTTTTCAGCATCGGTGGCACCGAGGCGCTTGGCACCTTGCTAAACCAACTTGTGTAACCGTCATGCCCTTTGCAGTCGGTCTGCACAAAATCGGCACCCATCAGGCGCAGCATCGGTACAAGCTCCTTGGAAGAGCATCGCAGCCCGAGTTCGGTGTCGTTCTCCTTGGCATGGAGATCGTAGTGGAGTCCGAAGTAATGTTTCGGCCCGTACCAAACGGAGCGGACGCTCGATGTGGATCGTGTGGTGTTCATGATTTTATTTCAAACGGGAGTTTCCATCGCGGCGGCGAGAGCTTGCAGGTCGCCAATCGATTCGCCGAGTTCGGCGGGGACAACGCGGCAGGCCGCGACGAGTTCGGGCAAGGCCTCGGCATGAAGTTCGCACAGGAGTGCGGGCTCGAGGTGATGGCGGGCACGCACGAAAAGCGAACCGAGCACGATGACCTGCGGGTTGAGTAGATCGACGAGGATGGCGATGGTGCGACCGAGTTTGCTTCCCGCATTTTCCAAAAGCGCAATCGCTCGCGGGTCGCCCGCATCGGCGGCGATCGCGACATCCTTGGTGCTGGTTCCGGCAGGCCAACCGGCATCGACTGCCTGACGCCCGATGCCACCACCGGAGGCCCAGCCTTCGACGCTGCCGCGTTTGCCGTAGCCAAGCGGACCCTCTTCGGTGAGACGCACATGCCCGATCTCACCCGCATTGCCGCCGGCACCGGCGAGGAGGCGTCCGCCCGAGATGATGCCTGCGCCAAGGCCCGTGCCGCAGGTGAGGAAAACCACATCCGTGCATCCCCTGCCCGCTCCCCAGCGCCATTCGGCGAGGGCGCCAGCATTGGCGTCGTTGACCATCGCGACAGGCTTTTGCAGATCGGATTCAAACCACGAAACCAATTCCGCACCTTCCCATCCGGGGAGATTCGGCGGAGCCAGGAGCCTGCCGCGCGCGGCATCGAGCGGCCCGCCACAGGCAATGCCGACACGCGAGAAATCGCGACCGAACCCCCGCGCCGCCTCGGTGATCCTGCGCCGCGTCTCCGCCGCCGTGGTGGTCACAAACTGCTCGCGCCCGATCACCTCGCCGGAAGAGGTGCCAAGAATGACGGCGGTCTTGGTGCCGCCGAGATCGATACCGAGAAGGCAGCAATTGTTCATGGGTTAGCTTTCATACACGCGGATTTCGTGGACGCAGGCGGGCAGTTGCTCGCCACGCATTCGGGTCACCGTGAGGCGCAGCCGGGTCGTCTCTACCACGTGTTCCAAGACATGTTCCCGGGCGCGCAGGAAGTTGTCCTGTTCCGCGGCGATCGGCTTCCATCCTTGCGGGGTCTCCACCTCCAATTGGTAGTCGGCAACGCAGTTCCCGGAATATCTCTGGTGTGAGGTGGCTGTGGTGAATGCGGTGGTGTCGAAGCGAAGGATGACCCGGCGGATTTTTCGCGGCTCGGACCACTTCAGGGAAATCCATTGCGGAAGGGGATTCCGGGAGACCCATTGATGAAGCCGGGCCAGGCCCTCGCGATGGAGGTAGCCGTCCACGATGTGCGCTGCCTTGCCCGGCAGCGGATCCGGTGTGATTTCCAAAGCGGGGGTTGAACCGTCGGTGATCTTCCATTTGCCGGCCTCACGCAAAATCGGCCGGACGATGTCGAGAGGACGACTCACCATGGCCACCTCGACCGGTCCCTCGATCGCCAGCCAGGCGGCCTGATTTCGGATCGTGCGGCAATAAGGTTTCAACTTCCAGATCCCGGCATCGGGAACACATTCCACCCAACCGGAGAAACCCTCCGGCAACGAGATGGTGGATTCCTGATCCAGGGAAAATTCGGCCGGAGGAATCGGCCGGTAGCTCCAGACATACCTCTCATGGGGCAAGCGCTCCCGCACATCGGGCCATTCTTCTTGCGGCGATTCCGCATACCCGTATGAGAGCTTCACCGTCGTCTCCTTGCCGGGGTTGCGCACAAACAGACGGGCGGACTCGATTTTGTCGGGGTAGCAATGAAACAAAATGCCCGATCCCTGCGTGGCGTCCATCCAGTTCGCTTCCGTTGCCGGAGGCGCGCCAAGCGTTGCCTCGGAACTCGCCTCCACGGTCGCCACGCGGGCAATGTCGGCCGGATCTTCATTCCGGACGCCAAGAAGTAGCGCGTCATGCCGCAACAACACTTGCTGGATGCCTTTGACATCCTCGATGCTCAAATCATGGGGCACCTTGCCAAGGCTCCGGCAAGAACTGGCCGCCACCGCGGTGGCCTGCCCCATGATGGCGCAGGTGCGGATCAGGCGAATTCCGCCTTGGGCCAGGTGCGTGGCGCTGATGTTGCGTCCGGCACAGAAAAGGTTTTCGACATTCCGCGAATAGAGCGAGCGCAGCGGAATGCCGTGCAGTGGAGGATGGGAGTAGAAAATGGTTTCGTAGCCGCCGTCGTGGGAAGGCGGGTGAAAATCCAGTCCGCACCCGGCGAACGCGACATCGTCCGGGAATGTCCGCCCGCTCTCAAGGTCCGTCTGGGTGAGCATGTAATCCCCGACCACCCGCCGCGATTCGCGCCGGCCCATCAGCGGGCTGATCCAGATCAACTCATGGGTCTCCGCTTGACCGGGGAACTGGGTGTTTTTCATGTAATCCCACATGCTGTAAATGTGGAGGCGCAGCTGCTGGTAGAGCTCCTGCGGCGTGTGCAGCGGATGCCGTTGGGCGTCCCCCCCGGCATCCACCTGGAAGAGAATGTTGACTTTCCGGGAGGGATGAAACGTGTTCGCCGGCTTGTCGGGATTCCATTTCGGCGTGCCGGGCGGCGGCACAAATGGGCGCTCGACGCCGGTGTCCACAACCAAAGCCGTGATGCTGGATGCCGCCACGGTTGCGTCCGGGGTTTCCCCGGCGCTGCGCTCGCCCGTCTGCGCTTTGGACTCGCGGCCCATGACGGTCTCCGCGCCGGCCAGGGCCGCCAGCGCCGCGTCGCCGGAACTGTCGAGGGCGAATCCATGGATGAGGATGTCGCGCTGTTCCAGGTTTTCGATGTTGAGGATCCGGACCCGGCTGATCCGTCTGCGCCCGGCGCTGGCCGGCTCCGTTTCTGCGGAGAGCAGGCAGTGCCGCCGGAGAACGGTCACGCCAGCCCCGCGCAGCACTTCGTCGAATGCCTCCTCCATGCTCGGATGGGTATTAAACATCACGCCGTTGATGAAGGCATTGCGGGCATGCAGCCGAAGGGTGAGTTCCTCGACAATCCCGGTTTCATTCCAGCCGGGTTGTTCGCCTTTCACCCCGCCCCAATGCACGCCGAGCAACGGGCCGCCGTTGCCGCCCAGACACCATTCCTTTTCGAGCAGGATGGTGCGCAAGCCCAGACGCCCCGCCTGGATCGCCGCGCTGATGCCGCCGATGCCGCCGCCGCAGACCAGAAAATCACATTCCATGGCGGTATGATTGTTGTGATTTGAATTCATTGTATTTGTCATTTGTATCGGCCCAGCTCCTGAAACGCCTTCACGCAGTGGCCCCTGCATTTTGATGGCACGTTTGACTTGTTCGCGTCGGTTCATGGTAGTGTGGTTAGTTGGATTGTCAGAAGGGTTGTCAGTCTCTCGGGTTTCCCTCGAGGAGCAGTGTTTTCGGGCCCCGGAACTGAACGCGCTCCTGCCATTGCAGTCTGCCGGGCACCATGCGCGCGTCGGGAAGGGATTCCAACAGCGTCTCCAGCACCACGCGTGCCTCCATTCGTGCCAGAGGCGCGCCGAGGCAGAAATGGATGCCATAACCGAATGAAAGGTGATCGATTTTCGGGCGTGTGATGTCGAAGACATCCGGGTCACTGGCATTGTCCGGATCACGGTTTGCAGCGCCGATCAACTGGAAGACCATTTCATTTTCGGCAAATTCGACTCCACGGAAAAGATGGGGTTTCTTTACCCTACGGAAATTGCGCTGCTTCGGTGCCTCAAAGCGAAGTGCTTCCTCGATGGCCGGGCCAATGAGCGCCGGATTTTCCTTGAGCGCCGCCAACTGCGCGGGATGGGACATCAGAAGATGGATCAGGTTGCCAATGAGGTTGGTGGTGGTCTCATGGCCGGCGGTCAAAAGCGTGTTGCAGGTGGCAAGCAATTCGTCGCGGGTGAATCGGGATCCACCCTCCTCGGCAAAAGCGAGGGCGGTGATCACATCGTCTTTCGGATCGGTTCTGCGCAGATCGATCAACCGATTCATGTAATCGAACAATTCGAGAAGAGCGGTCTGGGAAATATCTGCAGCTTCATAGGTGGTTCTTCCCGTGCCTTGGAACGCAAGAATGTCACTGGACCAGCGCTTGAAAAGATCACGATCCTCCGGAGGAGCCCCCAACATTTCCGCAATCAACACCACAGGCAGGGGATGCGCGACTTGATCGATGAAGTCGAATCGGCCGCTGACCGCGGCGGCGCTGATCATGTCTTTGGCCAAGGCCCTGATCCGTGGCTCCAGGGTCGCGATGGTTTTCGGGGTAAATGCCTTCTGCACCAGGGCGCGCATCCGGGTGTGATCCGGCGGATCCGATCCAATCACATCTTTCTGTGCAAAGTAATGGCGTAGCGGCGCCAGTTTCTCGCGCTCCGCAGGAGTGACGCCATCGAACAGAAGACCCTGACGGTTTTCATTGGAGAGATACTCCTTGTCCTTGAGCGATTCCGCCACATCGTCGACCCGGCTAATCACCCAGGCATTCCAGTTGTCGCTCCAGAATACAGGTTCCTCTTCACGGAGTTGACGGTAAATCGGATAGGGATCGTCCATGATGGACGGCGATATCAGGAGAGCATCGAGTGAAGGGTTGGGGCAAATGTGTTGGTTCATGGTCACTGGTTGTTTTGGGTGATGATTTATAGAAAGAGCTCAGAATTCGGAAATGATCGGATTCTCGTTGAGATCAAGCTCGCGCCATTTCGGGGTGCCTTTGGCATTCGCTTTGGTGGCGGCTGCAATCTCAAGCGTGATGATGCGGTGAGGCTTGAACTGGATCGTCGCGGGCTTGGCGTAACCATCGACGCGCACAGTGGCCTTCAAGCTTCGCTTCGTCGGATTGTGCAGACGCGCGATCCATGCCTTGCCGGTTTCCGATTTTTTCAAGCAGAGCAGGTTCACTTCGGCGGGTTCGATCGCGAAGAAACTCCGCTCCATCGGCCAGTCGCCCGGATGGCAGGAATCGAGCATCGTCTCGGCACCGGTGAGCAGCGACGCGGCAACGCGATCGGCCGCATCGAGCGGTGACTCGCCATCGAGTCTGAGCGTCCAGAAACGGCGCTCCTGCCAACCTTGATCGGTGTATGGGGTTTCCGGAAGATCGGGATGGGGCATCGGCTCGTGCTCGGCGTAAGGCGTCGAGCGGGCCACGATCGTGGAGATGATATCCTTGCGTGCCGAGACGCTGCCGGAGCCATCATTCACCAGAACGGCGGCGCGCTTGCCCTTTGCAAAGGCGGTCCAGTTCTGGGCGGGTTGCTCATCGCCATCGGCCTTGCGGGTGCTGCGTCCGCCGATCGTTTGGCTGATCCATTCGCCCTCCTTGATGCCAGTGGGCCATTCGAGGCGAAGGATGCTGCGGGGTTCCTGCCAGTTGATGCGCAGTCGCAGTTCCAGTGCCGCTTCTTTGGCGCGTGCGACGACATCGAGCTGGATCGATGATCGGTTCCATACAACGCAGTGGCGGACGATGGTCGTCCATGGCCCTTGCTCGATGACCTTGCCTCGACCGAGTGGAATCGCTGCGGCTTTTCCGGAAAATGCTTTCACGCCATGGGCCCAAGTGTCGCTGCGATCGGAAAGAACGACGAGGCGCACGGGGTTTTTCGGTGCGGGCAGTGCCTTGATTTTTTTCGGTGCGGCGGCGACCGGTTCGAGTCCGAGATGGAATGTGCTGTAGCCCGAGGCCGGCAACTGAAGGCGCGTGCAGAGTTTGCCCCACGGCATGAGATGCGGGCCGAAGTTGGAATCGGCGGCGAGCCACTGGATCGGGATGCGCCGGTCGTCGGCGGAAACGAGATGGGTGA
This sequence comes from Verrucomicrobiota bacterium, assembly GCA_046308575.1. GTDB lineage: Bacteria > Verrucomicrobiota > Verrucomicrobiia > Verrucomicrobiales > Akkermansiaceae > Luteolibacter. The sequence goes on along the minus strand of JBKDYW010000060.1, from coordinate 3,095 downwards.
TTTTTTCGCGACCGTGCGGCTGGGTGAAAGTATCCATCGTCACTTCGACTTCGCGGGCCCATGGAAGCGGATTGAAGGCAAAGAGCGTGTTGCCGCCAAGGTTGCTCGTGTTGATGCGGCGGGCCATGCGGTGGACAGCATGCCGCAGGGTGTCATCGGCGGCATCGATCGCCGCGCCGAAGCGGTTGCGTGTCTCGGCCGCGGTCTGGATCGTGCAGGTGCCGGCGAGGATGTCGTGGAATTGGTTGAAGAGAAGCGACCACCATGCAGGCTCGAGCGACTTGTCGATGCCGGCGCATTGACTCGCGGTCTCCGCTGCGACGAGACGGCGTTCGGCGTTGCGGTTGAGCTGTTTGATGTCGCCCCATGCGGCGTAGCACCCGCGCGCGTGGTGCTGGAGTTCGCCTTCGTGAAGCGGGAGGTTTTTGGCGGCAGGCGATGCGAGGACTTCCGCCAGATATTCGCGCACGGTGCTGAACTTGAGAACGGGCAGCGTCGGGTCCTTTTGCAATTCGGCGATGCGGGCGAGATGTTCCTTGGTCGGTCCGCCGCCGTGATTGCCGATGCCAAGCCAGAAGACCCCATGATCAAAGCCGGGTGAGAAATGCCGTTGCCATTGCTCGCGGATAATCTCCTCCAACTGGTCGGCCGTGGTCGAGGGCTTCTGCGAATACTCACCGGGCACGCGTTGGCAGAGGACGCGCGATCCGTCCGCGGAGCCCCACCAAAAGAGATCCGGCAGGTCGGGCGCCTCGCGTTTTTGGGGACGCATGAAGACATAGGAATCAAAGCCAGACTGCTTGAGAAGCTGCGGAAAACCACCGGCGTGCCCGAAGGAATCGACATTGTAACCCGCGCGGACGCGACCGGCCTCGCCGAAGCGTGAGGTGAAATAATTTCCGCCATAGAGCGAATGGCGGCAGATGCTCTCGGTCGATGGCAGGTTGCAATCGGGTTGCTCGATCCATCCGCCGATCGTCTCCCAGCGACCGGCCTTTACGAGGCGGCGGATCTCCGCAAAGAGCCGGGGATCACTCTCCTCGATCCAACGGTAAACCTGCGCCGAGGAACGAGTGAACTTCATCCGCGGGTTTTCGCGCATGCGGTTGACAGCACTGTCGATCGTGGTCAGCGCTTCGGACGCGCCATCGCGCGTCGGCCAGAGCCAGACGGGATCGAGGTGAGCCTGGCAGATGAGATGGAGTGTGGGTCGGGTAGGCATGGAGGAAAGGGATCAATCGTTGGAGACGTCTCAAAGAGGAAGCAACTTTCCATTCCTAGCTGAAAACACGGCTCAGGTGTTATGAGAATATTGACTTTTCTCTGGTAGAAATCCGTGTCGTCACCATCGCCGGATGGTGTGCCTCGGGGCGACCTGGACGGTGCTGCCGCCGGAGAACGGTCACGCCCATTCCTTTTCCAGCAGGATAGTGAGGGTGCCCATACGCCCGGCCTGGATGGCCGCGCAGATCCCGCCGATGCCGACACCGCAGACACGCCCAGACACCGAGGGGATGGAGTGTTTTTTGAAATGTCACCTCGCTGCTGGAACACCTTCCCAACGCGCGCATGGTGCCCGGCAGCCTGCAATGGCAGGAGCGCGTTCAATTTCGAGGACCAAAAACATTACTGCTGGAGGACACGAAAATCACATTCCATGTCCGTTGCAGATTGGTGGATTTCAGCCGCTTGATTCGGTTCCCGGGAGCGGTGGCGCGAAGAAATAGCCCGCCTCCTTCCGTTGCCTCTTGAGGATCGGCAACAGCTCGATCCAAGTGGCCCAGAGCCCGTGGGGTGCAGGAGGTAGATCATGCTCGATCGCCTTGCGCAGGCGGGGGAGATTGTAGAACGGTACGGCCGGGAACATGTGGTGTTCGACGTGATACTGCATGTTCCAGTAGAGAAAGGCCGGGAACCAACTGCAGGTGAAGGTGCGGCAGCAGAGCCGGAAGTCCGGCACGTCCGGCGTCATTCCGGCATGCTGAGGCGCGCTGCAGAGCAATCCGAGCCAAGTGCAATAATGACATCCGAAAGTCACGATCAGGATCAGGATCCAGTTACCGGTGGTCACGAAAAGGATCGCCAGAAGCAGATGGCCGATCAGCAGTTTGCGGGCCCAGTTTCGGTGTTCCTGGCGGAGTTTCAGGTTTTCCGCCGGCAGGATCTTTGTCGTCCATTCCGCGGACAATACCCAACTACCCTGCGAAAGATCGCCTTGGGCGAACCTGATCCATTTCCTCACCAGATCATAAGCCACTTTTGGATTGATGATGGGTGAGATCTGCCAGAAGACGAACTTCACACCGTGCCAGTCCAATCCCTGAGGCAACTCGACCTCTCCATCGTGGTCGTGATGAACGGTGACCTGATGGTGTTTGACATGGCTGACCCGGTAAGCGACCGGGTCGAACCAGATCATGAAGGAATAAATCTTAAGGAAGAATTCGTTCCAAAAGGCGGTTTTGAACGGGGTCTTGTGGCATAGTTCATGGCAGGCGGGGGCGAAGAAACAGCCGCAGGTGCCATGAACGAAAAGAGCGAGCAAAAGGAGCGGAACCGCCCAGGCCCAGTTCGTGGCGTTGATGTTCCGGTAGGCGAGTAATGCCAGCGTGCCGGTAACGGCAAAGAGGGCAAGCTGCGGAATTACCTGGGCGAATGCACGCGCGTCGCTCTTGCGCATGAGATCGCTCATCACGGCCTTGTCCACCGGGGTGCGATACCAATTGATTTTGAGTTTTTCGTTCATAGAAAAAATAGAAACTCATCGTTTCTCCATTTCCAGAAAGTCCGTGCCAGTGACGGTCCAGCCTTTCCGGGTCATACGAAGCCGCAGCGTCTTGATCTCCCATGGTTTCAGAGCGACGGGTTTGAGCGTAGTCTCACCGCCGATCGTCAATGTCGCCTTGGCGGCGCGTCCCGACATTTCCTGCAGGCGCACGATGAAACCCTTACCGTTCTCGGCGGGCTTCACCGCGAGCACGGCCACGGTGCCAGGCTCAACGAGAAGATGAGATTGTTCCCATGGCAGGTCGCCTGGATGCGCGGAATCGATCATGACGACCGGGCGCATCTGAAACTCTTCCGCCTCGCGATCC
>JBKDYW010000059.1:0-2409 GCA_046308575.1 Verrucomicrobiota bacterium | reverse complement strand
CGGCGCTAGGGAATAGCAGACCGAGTAGGCCGAGCGCCGCAGTCACAATGGCTCCACAATTCGGCAACAACATCATTCCGGGGACAAGCCGTTCGAGGTTCTAACATTTTTTAGCCGAGCATCAAATTTTGCCCGGATAGACGAGCATCGCATATCCAAATAATCAAAATGATGGAATGCCCTTAATTTCTCGGAAAGTTTGAAGGATCGGTGGGAGAGATTCCACATGGCGCTTGAGAAGAATGCTGTGGAGCGGAGGGCGCGTATATCAAGGGATATTTTAAAATCATGCCATTCATTTTGCCCGGCAAGTTGAATGGGCGCGCGGTAAATATTTCCCGCAAATTTCCTCCGCGAAGTCCTCTGCGCTCTCCGCGCCTCGGCGTTTCGATTTGGAAAAATCAAAGACAGAAGAAGCTGGGAGAGGTAAAAGCTGAAAGAAGAAAGCAGAAAGCTGAAATGGGACAAGAAAACGAAGAAGTGGCGGATTCTTCAGCCATTCAGAACATGGAGCGGGACGCTCCATGGACGGCCTGGAGCAAGATGCTCCAGCAACATGAAGAAGCGGCTTGCTCTTCGATCCACAATCCACAATCCACGATCCACGATCCACGATCCACGATCTGCAATCCTACATGATTCACATTCATTCGCGGTTTGAGCATCTTTGCAAGAGTCGGCGCCGCGGGGCCGCATCGCCCTACCGGCAAAAGAGACAAGACTTCAAGAAGCAAGATTCAAGAGAAGAAGTCGGATCTCCATCTTTCACATGTTCCTCCAAATAACCCCTAACAAATAACCTCTAACTCTCCATTCTCTTCGTCCCTTTGCGACCTTGGCGCCTTTGCGGCAAATCTTTCTTCAAAGAGCCTGTATGGAGCCGCTTTGACAATTGGCGGCCGCCAGCCTATCCAAGTGCATGCGAACATTGATCAAGCGCGTGCTTTTGCGTGATGAGCCTTGTGATGAAATCTACATCGCCGGTTGGGTGCGCACGCGCCGCGATTCGAAGGCGTTTTCATTTCTTGAGATCAACGATGGCACTTGCCTCGCCAACTTGCAGGTCGTCGCAGATGCCGGCATTCCGGGCAGTGACGAACTCGCGGCGATGAACACCGGCGCCTCGGTCGAAGTGTGCGGCAAGCTCGTGCCATCGCCCGCGGCCGGACAAAAATGGGAATTGCAGGCGACATCGATTCGCCTCGTTGGCGGTGTGCCGGAGGATTATCCGCTGCAGAAAAAAGGTCACAGCGCGGAGTTTCTGCGTTCGATCGCCCACCTGCGTCCTCGCACCAACCTTCACGGCGCGGTGTTTCGCACTCGCAGCCGCATGGCCTTTGCTATTCATCGTTTTTTCCAAGAGCGCGACTTTGTGCATGTCCACACGCCGATCATCACCGCCAGCGATTGCGAAGGGGCAGGCGAAATGTTTCGCGTTACTACGCTGCCCGACGAAAAAATCTCGCGCGATGCCGAGGACTTTTTCGGCAAGCGCGCGTTTCTCACCGTCAGCGGTCAACTCGAGGGCGAGACTTTTGCCTGCGCGCTGTCGAACATCTATACCTTTGGGCCGACCTTTCGCGCGGAGAATTCCAACACCTCACGCCATGCCGCGGAGTTTTGGATGATCGAACCCGAGATGGCCTTCTGCGATCTCGCCGGCGACATGTATCTCGCCGAGGCCTTGGTCAAATTTCTCGTCCGCGAAATGCTCGAACACCACGAGGGAGATTTGGCGATTTTTGAAAAGTTCGTCGACAAGAGCCTGCGCGAAAGACTCGAGTTCGTCGCCTCGCGACCCTTCGAGCGCATTTCCTACACCGATGCCGTCACGCTGCTGCAACAAAGCGGCGAGACTTTCCAATACCCGGTCGAATACGGCCTCAACCTCCAGTCAGAACACGAACGCTGGCTCTCGGAAAACCACTTCAAAAAGCCGGTCACCGTCTTCAATTACCCGAAGGAAATCAAACCCTTCTACATGCGCATCAACGACGATGGCAAAACCGTCGCCGCGATGGATTTGCTGGTGCCCGGCATCGGCGAGATCATTGGCGGAAGTCAGCGTGAAGAACGCTTCGATGTGCTGACGGAAAATTTCACGCGCCACGGCATCGATCCTGAGGCCTACGCGTGGTATGCCGATCTTCGGAAGTTCGGCAGTGTGCCGCATGCCGGCTTCGGCCTCGGCTTCGAGCGCCTGCTGATGTTCGTCACCGGCATGGCCAACATCCGCGATGTCATTCCCTTCGCCCGCACTCCCGGGCATTGTGAGTTTTAGGGGGGAAGGTCAACGGTCAACAGTCATAGGTCATTGGGGAGGAGAATGAAGAAGCGGCTTCTTCTTGCGCTTCATCTTCTCTTGAAACTGAAGACTTGAACCTTGAAACTTCTTCCCCAAATGACACT
>JBKDYW010000058.1:0-4026 GCA_046308575.1 Verrucomicrobiota bacterium | reverse complement strand
CCGCTGTGATTGCGACTTGTCGCCGTGAATCGCCTCCGACGGATAACCCGCCGCATTCAAGCTCTTCGCTAGTTTGTTCGCGCCGTGCTTGGTGCGACTGAAAACAATCGTGAGCTTCTGCTCCTTCGCCTCGAACTGCTCGCGCAACAATTGCTCAAGCAGCGGCCGCTTGTACTCACGGTTCAGGAAACAGATCCGCTGCTCGATCTTCTCGGCAGTAGTGGTCTCCGGTGTGATGCTCACCCGCGCGGGATCCTTCAAAATCGTTTGCGCGAGCTCAACAATGTTCGGTGCCAGCGTGGCCGAGAAAAACAAGGACTGCCTCCGTGATGGCAAGAGCGAGATGATGCGCTTCACATCACGCAAAAATCCCATGTCCAACATACGATCAACCTCATCGAGCACGAAAAACTCGACCTGCGAAAGATCGACATGACGCTGATCGATCAAATCCAGCAAGCGCCCGGGCGTTGCCACTAAGACATCGACGCCATTGCGCATGGCATTGATCTGCGGCACTGATCCGACACCACCATAGATCAAGGTCTGGCGAAATTTGATCAGCTTTCCATAAGTCGCAAAGCTCTTGCCGACCTGCCCCGCAAGCTCGCGTGTCGGTGCCAACACCAAGGCACGACATGCCTTCGGCCGCACAGTTTTGCGTCGATCATAGAGTTGCTGCAAAATCGGCAACGCGAAACTCGCAGTCTTGCCAGTGCCGGTCTGCGCACAACCGAGCAAGTCTTTGCCTTGCAACAAAATCGGAATCGCCTGCGCCTGGATCGGCGATGGTTCCTCGTACCCGAGTTCTTTCAACACTTGCTGCAACGGCGCCGCCAACGGCAGCGCGTCAAATCGATTGGTATTCATTTCTTGATAGGGTCCGCACCCACCGGATTTCGGCGTCGGACAGGTCGATGAGCATGTTCAGTGAAACCTCAGGCCAACTCTCATCGATCAAGAAGGAAAAAAGGAGCCCGGCCATCGGATGAAATCACATGGAATCCACCGGCAAGGCAGGCCCAGAGGTCATGTGGATCCACCCGATTTGCAAGACGATTCGCGGGAAATCGCCGATGCTTGGCCCGCGCGCCCCTCGAATCAGCTTATTCCGGCTTGATCCGAAGCCGGGAAAAATCAAACTCCTCGGAGCATGTCCGCAGCCTTCCAACACACCCTCGCCGGCCCCGCCACTCTCGAAGGAACCTCACTCCACACCGGACAGAAGGTCACCCTCACTCTCAAACCCGCACCCGAGGGCCATGGCTTCAAATTTCGCCGCATCGACCTTCCCGACCAACCCTTCATCAATGCCGATGTCGACAAGGTCCAAACGGTCGAGCGCGCGACCACGCTCGCCGAAGGTTCGGTGAAGGTCCACACCGTCGAGCATGTGATCTCCGCCCTCACCGGCATGGGCGTCGACAACGCGCTCATCGAAATGGACGCGAACGAACCGCCGATCGGCGACGGATCATCACGACCATTCGTCGAAATGATCCGCAAGGCAGGCATCGTCGCACAACCATCACCGCGCCGCGTTTGGGAAATCCGCGAAACAATCCATCAAGAGACCGCCGATGGCACGCTGATCACGATTGTCCCCTGCAAGACCTTCAAAATTTCCGTCACCAATGTCGGACCTGACGGACGCTTTACCCAATATTTCTCCAGCGAAATCACTCCCGAAAAGTACGAGAAGGAAATCGCTCCGGCGCGCACCTTTGTTTATTACGAAGATGTCAAACCGCTCCTGGAAAAAGGCCTCATCAAGGGTGGCTCGCTCGAAAGCGCTGTGGTCATCCGCGGCGATGAAATCATGTCGAAGGAGCCCATGCGCTTCAACAACGAGTTCGCGCGCCACAAGGCCCTCGACATCATCGGCGACCTGATGCTCTCCGGCGTACGCATCCACGGCCATGTCATCGCGGTGAAACCCGGTCACGGCCCGAACACCAAAATGGCCGCCACGCTCAAAGCTGAGTACCAACGCATGCGCTCGATGGTCCCCGCCGCCGTCAGCATCCCCGATGGCGAGAGCGTGCTCGACATTCAAGAGGTACTCAAAATTCTTCCTCACCGCTACCCATTCCTCATGGTCGACCGCATCGTCGATTGCCTCGGCGAAAACAAGTGCACCGGCGTGAAAAATGTGACGATGAACGAGCCGTACTTCCCCGGCCACTTCCCCGGTCACCCGATCATGCCCGGCGTGCTCCAACTCGAAGCGATGGCACAGGTCTCATCGGTACTCATGCTTCGCAAACCGGAAAATGTCGGCAAAATTGGCTATTTCATGAGCGCCGACAATGTGAAGTGGCGCCGTCCGGTTCTCCCAGGCGACACGCTGCTGATCGAAACCGAAATCATCAAGATCCGCGGCTCAATCGGCCAAACCCGCTGCCGCTGCCTCGTCAACAACGAGGTGGTGTCCGAAGCGGAGTTGAAGTTCGCGCTGATGGATCGCTGATCAAAAAAATTCCCGCTCAAATCTCCGAGCGCGAAATCATCAGCAATCTCAGGCCATTGAGGCACACCAACACGGTGCTGCCTTCATGACCCACCACGCCGATCGGCAAGGGCAAGCCCCAGCCAAGCGCAGCGAGTATGAGTAACACAATCACGCCACCGGAAAAACACAGATTCTGCAAAAGGACACGCTTGGCCCGACGCGCGTGATTCAACAGCAGCGGAATGTTTTCCAAGCGGTCCCCCATCAGCACGACGTCCGCCGTTTCCATTGCCACGTCGGTACCGGCCGCACCCATCGCCACACCAATGTCCGCCATCGCCAAGGCCGGCGCATCATTAACACCGTCACCGATCATCATCACCCGACCTTCCTGACGCAGCTGCCGTATGAGCTTGAGCTTGTCCTCCGGCAAAAGACCGGCATGCAGCTCATCCACATGAGCCTCGCGCGCAATCGCCTCGGCAACAGGTTGCTGATCCCCCGTCAGCATCACCACGCGACGCACGCCAAGATGGTGCAAATCATCCGTCAATGTCCGAGCCTCGGCCCGAATGGTATCGGCCATAACCATCACCGCCTTCACAGTCACAAGATCACCCTCACGCAAACCCATCCACACGCAGGTCTTGCCCATCTGCTGCAATGGCCGCGAGAGATTTTCTATCGCTTCAAATCCACTCACCTCCAACTCACGAAACAAACGCTCACTACCCACGACCACCCGCAAGCTATCAACATTTCCTTCAGCGCCCTTGCCGGGGGTAGCTTGGAAATCCCTCACCTCGGGCGATGCGATCCCACAATCCATCGCGCCCTTCACGATGGCATGTGCCAATGGATGCTCGGACTTCGCCTCAAGCGCCGCAGCCAAACGCAACATGCCGACAACATCTGCGGGCAAACTCTCACCCAAGGCATGCACACCATCGACAGTAACAATCTCCGTCAGCGACGGCTTACCCACAGTCAGCGTTCCGGTCTTGTCGACCGCAACAATGTCGATCAAGGCCGCACGCTCAAGATGAGATCCACCCTTAATCAAAATCCCCCGCCTCGCCGCGCCACCAATCGCCGACAACACAGTCGCCGGTGTGCTGATGACCAAGGCACAGGGCGAGGCCACCACCATCAGCGTCATCGCACGGTAAAACGCAGTGGAGAAATTTTCTCCCATCGCCAAAAATGGAATGAGGAAAACAGCAATCGTGAATGCGATCACGCCCATGGCATAATACTGCTCCGCACGCTCAAGAAACCTTTGCGTGCCAGACTTTTCCGCCTGAGCTTCCGCCACCAGCTTGACCATTCGCGCAAGCGCGGAATCCTCCGGCCGCTTGGTGACCCGCAATTCAATGCCACCACTTTGATTGAGCGTCCCCGCAAACAGCAAACTGCCAACGGTCTTTGAAACAGGCATCGACTCACCGGTCAGCGAGGATTCATTGACATGCGTGGAGCCCTCGCTCAGCACGCCATCCACCGAAATCTGCTCACCAGGTTTCACCACCACAATTTCATCCACCTCGACCTGCTCAACCGGCACCCGCACTACG
>JBKDYW010000057.1:0-41165 GCA_046308575.1 Verrucomicrobiota bacterium | reverse complement strand
CGGCGGCGACACGGGCTTTGAACTCGGCGGTCAGGTGTCTTCTTTTTCGTTTCATCGGTCTGATTTTGGGGGTGATTTGCCCCTCTCAGACCAGCTAAAGTTTCAACAAACCTCTGGCTCCGTTTTGCGGGACCACTTCATCCAGACTCTGAACGCAGCGAAAAAGGTGCCAGATACAGCAAAACATCACGTACGTGGGCCAGAAATCTTGTTAGAGGGGGGTATTTCATAATTTTACCATAGGCCGTGTAAATTTTTTCCTGTAAATCAATCTTACATTACGCCAGAGACAACCATACGAGTACTCTATTGCGTTGCTTCCTAAGAGTCAAGCACCTCGCGCCAGCAGGCGATAAGCCGCTCCTGAACCGCCTCTCGCGTAAAATCTTCAAGAAATCTAATGCGCGCCGCACTACCCAATCTCTCACGCAAAACAGAGCTGTCAGCAAGTTCCAGAAGGGCGGCCTTCCAGTCATCTGGACTCTTGGCATTCAATCCAAACTGCCGATCACAAACAATTTCACAGGTAGCGCCCACAGGTGAGGCGATGCACGGAATTTCACAGGCTGCATATTGCAATGCCTTGATGGGCGATTTGCCGGCAGCAAAAGCATTTTCTGGCAACGGTAGCAGCCCAATGTCAAAAGTGCGGACGACATCCGCTTCCGTACCTAGCTTGAATGGGTGATATATATAAGAAATGCCACTGACAAAAGTCGGTTTTTCTCCGCAATAAACAATCAGTTCTGTTCCCGGCCTTTCTTTTTGAAAATCCTTAATCACATCTTCTAGCCGCGCGAGATAAGCAAGATTGGGCGGCGCTCCGGCCCATCCGAGGCGCAATGGCCCGGGTTTGCGTTCTTGGGCGGGATACCACTCTACTCCATCCAGCGCCATAGGTATTAGCGCCACCCTTCGCGCAAGTGGGCGCAGATAGGCGGCTAGGTATTCATTGGGCACCGTGCAGCAATCGGCAGCGTCGGCAATGGCTCGCAAGCGCCGATGCGTGCGCAACCGCGTCCACCATGAGTGCGCTTTGCCGTGAGGTTCCCAAATGGCATCATCCGTATCAAAAATGAGACGGTGGGCAAATTTGCGCAGGCGTTTGACCCAAGATGATCGCATCAAACGCTTCTGGACAACCACGAGATCCATGTTTCGCGCGAGATCCCAATCTCTGAAACTCGATGCTTGCCTGTGCAACATTTCCACACCAGCGAGCTGCAAGCCCTTTTCAAATTGGGTAAAGCGATAGCGCGTGCTTGCCACATGGGCATCGCCTACCGTGAGAATTAAGACTTTCATGGGCTGGGTGTCGAATGAATAAGCCAGAGTCACGCGCTACATTCCAAGTAAAGAGCGCAACCATACCAATAGCTTGGTATAGCGTTTTGCAAGCGACCACCACAATGAAACCCATAAATTGGCGGGAACACGATAGACTCTGGCCTCTGTTCGCTTATCCGTTTGGGATACACGGCCTTAAGATCCGGAAAGGGGGATCGGGAGACAAAGTCCATTTGTAAGCGCTCGATTTTCGTGCGGTAAAAGATAACGGGCGTAACCTCGCAGTCGAATATGCGCATGTACGCGGCGGGCCGCGCTTTACGTGCAAAAAACCACACTCTCAAGCGTCGGCACATGCGGCCGATGTCGGCACCGAAGTCAAAAACTTGGCTGTCGGCGTCAATCCGAGAAGTAATTATTTTGAACACGATGGCGTTGGTCGACTTGTGCGTGGTGGTCTGGCTAGGCTCAGGGTGTTGGCAGATTTACGGACGTAAAGAAATTAGCTTTTAGTATGAGGCCAATTATAAGAAGCTTTGACTACACTTCGAATATGGGTAAGTTTATTACCTTCTGGTAGCGCTTTGTCATTTGAAGGGAAAGGGAAGGATCGTCGGCCTGTAGGTAATCTCCCAGAAGCCAAACAGGCACTCCCGCCACATCTGCCTCGACTAAACGCGTCAACATCCCGGAAGTCTGAGGCTGGCATATAATCATCGCTTCACATTTAACGAGCAGCTCAATAAGCGATTCATTGGAAATAGAGCCTATAACCGAAACGGAAGACGGGGCTTCCTTCTCGAGTAACTCGGTGCCGAATCCAGCCAACGTGAATTTCTTTTTCGTGTGAATGCCCGCAATCTGCCGAAGAACCTGAAGTATGCCATCGCGCGTAGGGCGATTTCCGACAGAGCCAAGGATAATAATACCATCCTTGACGGAATGTGTACGACGACTACGAATTTTTAACAACTCTTCTCGATGTTTGGCGACTGGTGAATACGGCAACTGCTGAACGATCGTTACTCCCAAACTGCGAACAACAGCGGAATCAAAGTTGGATATGGTGACGACGCGTTTGGCTTTACGAAAAATCGTTCGTTCAATCAAAAACTCCTTGGAAGGACCACGAAAAACGGACTGAGACTGCTGCGGAACCAAGAACTCAATGTTATGAGGAAATGCCACATAAGAACGGCCCGAAGCAGCCAACAACGCTCCAATCAAAATGTTGCGTTCAGGTGTTAGCTCGATCCAAACAGGCTCATCATTATGCTTGCGTAGTTGCTCGACCAGCCAGGTCCCGTACCTCAACGAACGACGCATACCTTTGAACGATAGCGCGGTTAAGCCTACACGAATAGTCAGTAAAGCAGCTTTAAATAGACTGAAAGGGCGCGCCAACATGAGCATCCTGCATTCGCGCGTGGACGGAGGCGCAACCGATGAAAGGCCCTCTGAGGCTGCTAGAGAAATAATCTGCTCACTACGACGCACTCCGCCATTCGCGTGGATATTGTCGGAAAAAGATTGAATATGAAATGACATAGAAAAAATGTATAGTTACATCACACAGACGTAACGGTCACAGGTAGCACAATACCATCAACATTACTTATGAATCCGTATTAAAAAGGGCGCTTTATGCGGCATAACGAGTGATTTCTGAATATAAAAACTTTTGATAATAGCGTAGCGTTTTTGCATGCGTCGCAGATGAGAAACTGCCTCTCTTTTCATGCTTTGTTTTGTGAAATGTTGGGGTTTTCCCATGACTCCGTATTTGAAATTTCGCTATACCCATTCGTCAGGATTGAGCTCAGGCAAGTAGCCAGGAAGCAAGTGAAGCGAAAGCTGTCTGTTAAGGGATTCCACAAAACTTCTAACCTTTCTTGCCTTGATACGTGACTGATGCAGCTGCGGTTGATAGGCAATGATGTTGTAGCCTGCTTCGTATTCGACTGGAAAAGGCTGCTCCAATGTGGGTCGATGCTTGACTGCACCTACGGGACATATAAACAAAATCTCGTAACCATAGCTAAGCAACAATGACAATGGTGCCCATGGTTGATAGTGAAAGGCTTTTTCCCACGGGGCAAATATCTCCAGCAGCATCAGCGGTCGATGACCTGCAGCAAAAAAATCTTTTGCCCCTTGTAATACTAATAGCTCCGCGCCTTCTACATCGATCTTCACAAAGTCTGGCACTATTGCACAACAAACTTTCATGAATCGATCGAGAGTGATGAAATCGGCCTGATAGCTTTGTATTCTGACAGCCGTTTGATTCTCACGCCAACGATCCTGAGCTAGTGACCAGTTCCCTGGATCTGCCATCGACCCGACTCCGAATTCAGCACCATAATCGCTAATTGGTACATGTATCGCTGCTGATTGTAATCGATCAGATAATTCCCAACAACAAGGCGTTATGGGCGCAGATGTTGTGCGTGTCGCATGAGTTTGAAATTGTTGGCACATCTCCGCATACAACGGCCAGCATGGCTCAAATGCAATAACACTGCCAGTGGAGCCAACTAATTCGGCAAATTTTAGTGAAAGCTCCCCTTTTTGCGCGCCGATGTCAAAACAGTGATCGCCAATATTTAGCAATTGAATATAAATTTATTGTTCGAGTGATTTAGTAACCGACACCATTCCCTGCTGTATCATTAAATGCGAATCAGCAATCGCCGATGTATCCGAAGAAAGATCTGCGAGAGAAGATAAAAGCGTGGCTCGGAAAGCTTTGGGAGAATGCAGCGCGGCGTACGCCCTCATTGCATCACGGTAGCTATCGTCAGCTAGAACTTCAAGTATTGTTGCCGCAAGGTTATCAAATCTGATATCTGTAGGAACTTTCTTGGTTGCGCTTCCAAATTCGGCGAACGCTCCAACATCACTCACGATCACATTCTTACATAGTGCTAGCAACTGAGGTACAACGCCCGAGCTCTCACCCATATTGCTTAGTCTGAGCTGTACAGCAACATCGACAGAGGCCATCACTTCCGAAAGCTGTCCATCTGTTAGGTCAGAGTAGCCCACTATATTTAAATTCGTTTTCTTAATAGTACGTACATACTTCTCAGCACCGAAACCAGCAATAACAAGCTTTATATTGTGCCCAGTACTAGCCAAATGCTTACAAGCAGCTACAATTAGTTCTGTTTGCTTGGACTTGCGTGGCATCCCAAAGGTTCCCACTATAATTTCTTCACGATCATTGCGCATGATCAAATCCCCACCATTCATACCCTTCGGAAGAAAAACCGGATGAAAGATTTTTGAAACTTTTGCAACGTTCTTTGGTAAATCGCCCTCCAGAATTGACTTTGCCGCCTCAGAGTTGACTAGGAATTTAGTAATGCCTAGTTTTAGAAAGATTCGAACTCCAGCAATGCCGTATTCGCCATACCAACAGCCGTTAAACTTTGTGTGGTCTGTCCGACTATCATGCCCTAAAACATCGTCGTAAATCTCTATGATATTTGCGCTCAGATCAGCCACCAGCCCATTAAAGCGCCATTTGGTTATATTTAGCATAACCGGATCATGAACATACAGCGCAACGCGGCCCATCATTCCAGCGGCTCGTAGTTTTTTTAATGCCTGGAAAAGATATGCATGGTGATCAGAGTTACCTATTGTAAGTACAATGTTTTTATATTGTTTACTCACGACTGCAGACATTAAAGTGTCCACATCATACAATTGTACTCGTTTTGATGAAAGCTCACTTTTGTTATAAAAGTAAAAATCTTCGTTAACGACCGGGCAGAAAATATCGACGTCAACTTCCGAGTCTAGCCAAGAATACAAGCTGCAGGTTGCGATACCGGTCTCCTCTGGCGGGAGACACGAAACGAATGCGAGTTGTGGAGTACGTTCTTGTCCGGCCTGAAGCCTGCTGAAGGAATCCATTTGGGCAAGGCTCATCATTCGCTTATTGCTTATATCAATGAAAGAAGTGCTTATATCAATGAAAGAAGAATTTGTAGACTTTACATCCTGAAGTAACTTCTTTATACGACTGTCGTTCTTCGGTAAACGAAAAAAAGCTTCAATAAGATGTAACAAATATCCCAAAACGGGGATATCGTAAATTTTTTTTTTCGAAATCTTCATGAGACTACTTAGGCGTAAGTGACAATTCTGATGGTTTTGTTAGACATAAATGTTTGAAGGCCAGCGATTTCTCACCTCGGATACCTTCTCGACCAATAAAAATATATCGTCGCCTCTGTTTTCTGTTGGTAAGCCATGCCTAGTCAAAAACTTAAGAGCTTCGGGAACTGTATCCTCAAATACATCATGCGTCTCAACCCTTACAACATCAAAGCCAGCGGCATATGTAAGCTCCAACAGCGCTTGAACGTCATATTCGATGTTATGTCTGTAAGGTGACCGTGTTTTTTCATATTGCATAAAAAAGTGAGGACGGTATCCATGTGCTATTTTCCAGAAATTTCGCGCCGAACAACAATTCGGTGTTGTAATTAATAGCTTCCCGTGCCATTTCATTACTCGATTTAGCTCAAGCAACATAAACATGGGATCGATATCCATATGTTCTATGACTTCTGAGCATAGAACAAAATCAAACTTTTCGGCTTCGTAAGGCATAAGGTCACTCTCAATATCCAGACTGATTGACAGGTTTGTGACTGACCTTCCTCCGATTGAAAACTCACGCTTGTAAATTTTCTTTTCAATATCGTGGCTAAAATCTGTACCTACCACTTCAGAATATCCGAAAATTTCGCGAAGCGCCACTTGAAATAAAGCGGTTGCACCGAGTTCTAGCGCCGAACCGCAATTGTTAGAAGAAGGAGCTAGCTCGAAGGTTTTTAAGAATCGACTTCGATGTTTTTCAATGTAGCTTGAATCAAAGGAGCATCCAGAACGGCCTTCGTACAGCGAAGAGATGTGTGAGTCGAGTAGCTTACTCGCGTCTTCTGAAGTATTTTTTTCTTTAAGCATGTCGTTTTCTGTGGTTATGAAGTTGTGCATATAACTGCTGGCTAAATGACAGCAGTAATCGACCAGCATTCGCATTGCATATTAGAGTTGTTGTGAACAGTTTAACATTGTATTTGCAAGCAATCTATATTATAGTTTTGCCACGCGCGGCGTGCCAAATATAATGACACCGCGGGGGCATCTAAAAAAAGGTGCGAATGAAGTAGTTCCATAAAACAGAGCTATTGGTTTGGTGAAGCTTATTGTTAATGCTTTGTCCACATTACAGAAAAAAGTTTGTGGACGCTAAATTTAGGCTAATGGATATTGGCGGCATTTTCATGCATTTCTTGAATTGCAAATGATTGCTGTCGAACCATTGTCTTGCTTTAGAGCCTATTGATTTCATTTCTCCTGCCGCCATTGTAGTCATAGCGTCGATTATTTTTTCAAGCGCCATTTGGTCAACAAAAAAATTACATCCCAAGTGCCTTGATTCAGTGTGGAATGTCGGAACCAGAATGCCGCGCTCAGGAGTTACAAGCTCATTCATCGGCGGCCCATCGGTTGTGATAACCACGGCGTGGCACGACATCGCCTCGACGATGTAGTGGCCCCAGCCTTCGGAGATCGATGGGCAAAGGTGGATCCCGTGGGAGTTTTGCAATTTTTTGAGCTCTTCATCGGGCAGGTGGCGGCGGATCAGGTCGACATTGGCGGGCACATTGGTGGGCGCGTTGTCGGGATGCTGGACGAGCGTGAGGACAGGCCATTCGGGATGCTTGGCCCAAAGTTCCAGCAAAAGTTTGGTATTCTTGAATGTGCTGCGCCCTGCGACATGGAGGAATTTGCCGTAGTCGGGAGTGATGGATTCCAATCGTCGGTCTTCTGAAGTAAAACCAATGAAGCGGACATTCGGGTGGTGCTTTGAAAAAATTTCCGTGGCGTGATGCGTCTTGCACCAGATTTGGTCGATGCGCTTGAGCTTTCCCAGCAAACGGATTGGGAAGCGTTCCTGATTGGGGATCAGGATTTGGAGAGGGGCTTTGTGTTTCCACCACCATGGAGCCACCCGCTCCAAGTGAATCACCGCGTCCGCGTGAAGTGATCGATTGAGTATGGCTCGCGGGTCCTTCCATGGTGGGCATTTCGTTTCCACATTAGCCTCTTTGAGGGCCGCGACTAGCAGCGCCGCGTCGCGATCAAGCCCTGCGCCATTGGTGCGGCCTAAGATAATGGCGGATTTCATGACACAAAAATCAATGGAATCGAGGCGCTGGCGGCAGCGGCGGCCAATTCGGAATCGCCTACAGGCGAGATGACGAAGTCGAGAGGCAGGGCATCATCCGCTTCAATCGCAAGAAGCAATTGCTTGCGACCGGACTGCGGCGAGATTCTATGGACCTTGATGCAGGAAGGCAATCCGGGGGGCAAACTTTTCCCATCCACAAGGACTGCCTCGTACCTGAGATACGGATGAATCCAAACTTCGGGAAGGCTCCAGGATTCGGGAACTTTCTCAAGCCATAACAACACCCTGCAAGGTTTGCTCTCGTCAACCATATCGGCGTCAAACCAGTCGAGAATGCCGTGGTTGCTGCTTGCATAAATTTTCCACCGCTCCTGCAGCCAGAAGACATCGACGAGGCTGCATCTCATTGCTTGTTCCAGCGCCGCCATGCATTGGGTGGTGGTTGGCGGTGAAGGAACCTGCTGCAAAATAGCTTTCCATTTGCCCGGAGCGACTGTCTCCAGTGAAAGCGAAAGAACCTCAGACTTTGCCCTTCGCGCGAGTAAACTTGGCAAAGGGCTGGCACTGGTAAAGCGACCGAAAAAAGGCACCATCTCGCCATGTCGGCCAACCCTTTGATCCGCAAGAATTCCGACAATTCCCCCTTCACGCAGGAATCCCGTGACCTGATGAAACGGATCACGTTTCGAAAACATCCTCGTTCCATCGAGTTTTCTTCGCCTGAGGATTCGAGCATCCAGCAACGGGTTGTTGAGCGGACGGTAGAATGCCCCACACTTCGAGCCGCGAGGAAAAATGTGCACCAGCTTGGTGAGCAACTCCCAATTGCCCATGTGGGCGAGCAGGAGGACCACACCCTGCCCCCGAGCTTGAGCCTGCTCGAGCAAGTGGAGATTCTCTACAGTCACAACGCGACGAACCTCACTTGGTGAAAGTCTGGCCGTATGAGCGGCACAAATCAGGCTTGCCCCGCTGCGACGAAAGGACTGCTTGGCCATTCTTTGAATTTCCGTAAGCGTTTTCTCTCCGGCGAGGGCAATTCGTAGGTTGCGTATCACAATTCGGCGCCGTTGAGGCAATAGATGCCATGCAAATCCGCCCAAAATCTCGCCCAAATGAAACGCCCACGAACCCGGAAGCCTGCAAACGATGCCCTCAAGCAGCGAGTGGCCTAGGCTTTCCAATCGCCACTGCCACGGCTTGGGTCGGTGCTTTTTTTTGATTCTCATTCGAATCCGCCTGCTTTTTCAGAGATAAGTCGAAATGCTTGAAGGCATCAGCCTTTGACCTTCGTTGCCGCTGATTACAAGCGATCTTGCGATTTGCAGCTTTGAATGATTTTTTTACCAAAATGCTCGGCGATGGAGCGGTGATCCGAAAATTTCCTCGATGCGAAAATTTCCGAAAGACGCAGACCCGCCATCTTGAAAAAGCGACCGACCGCACTTTCGTTCGCAGGCCTTGGAATTCTGCGGGCGTTGTGCTCATCGATGGCTGTTTTCATCCGCTTGGCATTATCATGCGCGCCTTCGAGAGGAGAGGTGCTGTCCCTGCTTTTTACAAAGAAAGTTCCCGTGGCATCTGCAAGCTTAGCCGCGCATTCCGGCGCCTCTTTCAAACCTGCACAATTCGCGGCCAAGCGAAGGGTAAAGGGGTTGAAGTTGAAAATGTGGCCAAAATGGAACATGCTGCCCCGCATTTTGCGCCCGGCTTCGGCTTCGATATTGGGAGTCTCGAGGTAAAGAACCCCGTCTTCCGAAAGCCAGCGCTGCAGTGTTTTCAAAGATCTGACCGGATCGGGCATGTGCTCCAACACATGGGAGAGGCGGATGAAGTCAAATGAGCCATCCGGGAAATCGGTTTCTTCTAGCGTTTGAGTGCGGATATCAAGGCCCAAGCGCTCACGGCAGTAGGCCGAGTAGTCTTGATCCGGCTCGACTCCCAGGCATTTGATGCCAAGACTCTTCAACAAAAACATGAACTCTCCACTGCCGGATCCCAAATCGAGGCAATTTTTCCTGTTTCGGTAAATTTCCCAATGGCCCTCAACATGGGCGTTCTCTCTGCGGAAATTTCGCCAGACCTGGCGCATGCGGGGAGTGCTCAGCCCCTTATACTCTTTGCGGTACTTTTCTCGGTAAAAAGTCGCTAGTTCCTCGTCATTCGGAATGGGGCAGTTGGTGATGACTCCGCAGCCCGCGCACAAAACCGTTTCTAGTGAGTTTCCGTGCCGATCCTTCTGCGAAACCGATATTTTTTCCAGCCCCCCGCACAAACGGCAGGGCTCGTCGGTTTGTTTGCTTTGCTCGCACCTCATCTGTGGGCGAAAAATGCCAGCCTGCCATTCCCCATGTCAATACATTGCGGGGAGGGGGAGAGTTATTGGTGAGAGGTTATTCGTTATTGGGGGAAGAGAAGAAGAGGTCAGCGGTCAGTAGTCATGGGTCATTAGGGAAGAGGAGGAAGAAGCTGCTTCTTCAAAGAGGGGCATGGGCGGCCCGTGTCTTTCAAGGAGAGTGGGCATCTTGCCCACATCTTCATCGTGACTGGAGCATCTTGCTCCAGGCCGTCCATGGAGCGTCCCGCTCCATGTTTTGCAAAGCCGGCCTCCCTGCGGGAGGAGACAGAAGACTTTGAGACAGAAGACAGAAGATGAAGATGTCGCTTTTCAATAGCAACTCAATGAACGGACCTTTGGGACAAAGGTCCCTGCCTAAGAAGGAGCGGCTTCTTTCTCTTTCCCAATGACCGTTGACTATTGACGGCTGGCCCCACTCTTCATCTTCCCCAATGACCGCTGACCTCTTCACAAAGGACCGCGGGCATCTTGGGCGCTTACGGCGATGAATCGGCGCCGCGAGGCCGCAGCGCCCTACCATTCAAAGCTTGGGGCGAGACGCTCCAAGGACGGCCTGGATCAGGATGATCCAGCTACGATGAAGAGGCGGCCCCTTCATTTTCTTCCTCATTCAAAATTCAAAATTTCCTATCCCTTCCTCAATAGCCCTTAACGAATAACCTCTAACTCTTATTTCCCACCCCACGAAGGCGTGCGAGTGTCGCGATGGCTTGTTCGGCGAAGCATACGAACTCTTTTGAGAGCCACTGATCCGATGCCAGATTGCCCCAAAACTGATCGGCCCATTCCGCGGCTTCGTGCCACGCATCGCGCATCGCGGGAATCGGCGGCTCGGGCGCATGGCGGCGATTGACGAGCTCTCCCTGCGCGCTGGGCGCCCAGAGCATTGGCAACATGTCGTAGACTGGCGCCAATCGGAAAGGCAGATCATCGCTCATCCACAGAGCAAGATTTCCAAAATGCATGTCGGTGTTGCCGATGAGTTCACCAAATGCCTGCAGCCGAGCACCGGCTTCAATAGCCCCGTCATCCACAAGGCCTTCTTGACTGAGTGCTTTCAAGGCATCCACCCATGTGCGCGCATGACTGCCCACTCCGGCGGCGTGCAGCGAGTGCAATGAAACCACCCCCCGCCGACCGGATGCCGAGCTGCGATCAAAACGCGGCACCTCAAGAAATCGCCGCCCCTCGAGATCGAAACATTTCACGCCAGCCATTCCATGGCCATGCTCCGCAAGGACCTCATGCGCGTGGTACTCGGCCAGCAACAAATCCGCCCAACGACGACCGACCGCCTGATCCATCGGCGGCGAGTATTTGACGAGTACATGGTGCCAGCGATCAGCTTCCCGCAGGCTCGCAAGAAACTTCGGCTGCTCGCCACCCGCGGAACTTCCCACCGTCCCTTGGCTCGCAAGTGATGCAAGCTCCGGATAACGATCTCGACTGTCGGCCTCCCGATGCACCGCATGGCCCAAGGCCTGACGCAGGCACACATCGCCAACCACATGATGACCGGGCAAATCCGCACCAGCGGATTGCAAAAACACCATGATGTCATCGTCACTCCAATTTCGCGGATCGTCAGCAAGCTGATGCGTGAGCGACAATCTCTGCGCAAGAGCCCGACCCAAAAATCCCTGAGGCCTCACATCACCAAGAAAAAACGGAAAGCCATTCCACAGCCCTTCCGCATTCGCAAAGTGCCGTGCCCATGCCGGAGCCTCGCCCGCCCATTGAACACGCCACAGCCGGTCGTGCAGTGATTCCAACTGCAACCATTTTTCCGCCCTGCCGCTTTCGTTGATCCGGTAGACGGGCCAAGCATTTCCATAAGCTCCAAGGTCCCGCCGCAGGGCATAGCGCGTCCGCCTCGTCTTGCCCATGCTCACCAACTCATCGCCAAATAGCGCCAAGCCGCGGACCACGGTCGATCGATTCACGCCCAAGGCTACCGATAGCTCAATGGCCGACACCGGCCCCCTGCTCCGCAATAGGGGAGCAATGTCTCTCGGGCTGATGCTACGGGGGCGGGCCATGGTTTTTCTTGGCGTAGTTTTGCGTCAAAATAAAATAAAATCAATGAGAAAAATTTCTACAAATATAAGATTTATTGAAAGAATCTCGCAATATTTTGCGTCAAAAAAATATCAAATTCTGGAGGAGAAGGCGACCTCCTTCATACTCTGTCATCCCCCGGTAGGGCGATGCGGCCTCGCGGCGCCGACTTGTCGCCGCAGGCGCTCATGCGGGCAAGACGCCCGCGCTCCCTTGTGAAGAACCGGCGCCGCGAGGCCGCAGCGCCCTACCATTCATAACTTGGAGCAAGATGCTCCAAAGACGGCCTAGGACAGGATGTCCCAGCTACGATGAAGAGGTGTCCTGCAAGATGCAGGACACAGCCAGCGGGACGCTGGCGCTCCCCTTTTGAAGAAGCGGCTTCCTCCTCTTCCTCATTCAAAATCTAAAATTAAAAATTTCATCCCCCCTCTTCTCTTCATTCGCGTTCCTTCGCGTCCATTCGCGGTTCAAACTCTCCTCCTCTTCCACTTCGATGTTGGATGTTGGATGTTGGATGTTGGATGTTCGCCCCCCAATCACTCTTAACGAATAACCTCTAACCTCCAACCCCTCCCTCATCAAAGCAGGTGCGTCGCCTCGAGCTTTGATGCCGATTTCTCGAAGGTCGCGAAAACTCGGCCTTGTCGGTGGCATGCTCCATGGATCAGGCGGTCGACAAAGCCCGGTTTGGCGCTGGCGAGGTTGGGTTGGCGCAGGATAGCCGCAGTTGCTGGATCCACAAGCACTCCGCTGTGCTCGACAAAAAGCCCGAGCGCCTTGAGCGAGTCCTTTTTCGAAAGGCCATAAAACGACTGCAGGGCAAAATACGCTTCGGCAAGTACTAGATCCCCCACATGCACGCGCGCGCCGCGCTTGAGGCTTTGGGAAACAAAAACCGAAGCCTTCTCATACTGGGCCGCAGGCTCGGCGACCAAAAGCCGCAAGACCACCGAGGTATCAAGCTCGATCTCTGCGGCCCTCATGGCTTGCGTGTTGGCTTATTGGTTTTGCGTTTGCCAATCCGAGACTCGATATCCGCCGCCCAACCCTTTGCCGCAGCATCACGAATGGCCTCGATGTCATGGCTCATCCCCTGGCGCAAATGACGCCGCGTAATGGCCAGCCAAGGAGCATCCTTTGGCGATTCATAGGCAATGGCTTTTGGCGAGATGGTTCCCGCCTTGCGCGGATCCAGCCAACTCTCAAACAACTCCACCGACACACTGCGCACCGGCCGACCCTCCATCGCGCTGCGCGCCTTGACCCGCCGATAAAGCTCGTCCGGAATGTCCAAAGTCACTTTCATGCAATACAGCTAGCTGTATTCCTGTATTAAAGCAAGGGAGAAAGTTTTAAGTATGAAGAAGACAGAAGACCTGGAGACAGCAGAAGCTAGAAAAGAAAAATGAGGCAGTCTGCCCATGAAAAAGCAACCTCTTCAATGGGGAGAGCCAGCATCCTGCTGGCTGTGTCACGCATCTTGCGGGACACCTCTTCGTCAAGGAGCCGTGGGCATCTTGCCCACATCTTCAACCCCGGTAGGGCGATGCGGCCTCGCGGCGCCGACTTATCGCCGCAGGCGCTCATGCGGGCAAGATGCCCGCGCTCCCTTGTGATGAATCGGCGCCGCGAGGCCGCGTCGCCCTACTATTCATAACTTGGAGCGGGACGCTCCAAGGACGGCCTGGGACAGGATGTCCCAGCTACGGTGAAAAAGTGTCCCGCAAGATGCAGGACACAGCCAGCGGGACGCTGGCGCTCCCCTTTTGAAGAAGCGGCCTCCTCCTCTTGCTCATTCAAAATCTAAAACTAAAAATTTCGCCCCCCTCTTTTCCTCCTCTGCGTTCCTTGGCGACCTTTGCGGCTTTGACTCCGGTGCCCTACGTCCATGCCAACAGGCTTCGCTATTTTTGATGTTCGCTAACGCTCACAGGACATTGCGGTAAATCTCCTCCTCTTCCACTTCGATGTTCAATGTTGGATGTTCGATGTTCGATGTTCGCTTACTCATCTCCCCCAATAACCCCTAACAAATAACCTCTTCCTCTTCCCCCTCAAACCGCCACGCCTTCCTCGTACTGCAAGCGATAGAGATGCGCGTAGAGGCTTTTTTCGTCGCTGATGAGGTCCTGGTGCGAGCCGCTGGCGACGAGCTTGCCGCTTTGCATGACATGGATCGTGCGGGCGTTGCGGATGGTCGAGAAACGATGGGCGATGACAATCGTGGTGCGTCCCTGCATGAGGGTATCGAAGGCGAGCTGGATTTGTTTTTCGGATTCGCTGTCGAGGGCCGAAGTGGCCTCATCGAGCAGGAGGATTTGTGCGTTCTTGAGAAAGGCGCGGGCAATAGAGATCCGCTGACGCTGACCGCCGGACAGGCTGCCACCGTTTTCGCCAACCTGGGTGTCGTAGCCCTGTGGTTGCTCCATGATGAAGTCGTGCGCAAAGGCGGCTTTCGCGGCGGCCTCGATTTCCGCATCGGTTGCATCAGGACGCGCGAAACGGATGTTGTTGCGCAGCGTGTCGGAGAACAGGAAGGTGTCTTGACTCACCAGCGACATGTTCGCTCTCAAGGATTCGGTCATGAGCCCGCTGATTTCTTGGCCATCGATCTCAATGCGACCGGAGTCGACGGCGTAGAAGCGCTCAATGAGATTGAGAATCGTCGACTTACCGCTGCCGGAGGGGCCGACCAGAGCCGTCACATGGCCACCGCTGCAAGTGAGCGAGACATCGCGCAGCACCGGCTGATTGGAGCGATAGGAAAAGGTGACATTCTTGAGTGCGATATCGCCTTTCGAAAGTTGCAGCGGCTTGGCATCTTCCGCATCGGGAATCGAGTGATCCGAATCCAGCACATTGTAAAGCATCTGGAGACCGATCAATGAGGCATGCAGCGAGACATTCATGCGCGCGATGCGCTTGACTGGATCGTAGGCGAGCAACAGAGCGGTGAGGAAGGCGATGAGCGAGTCCGCACTTTGGCCCAGCACCAAATTGCGATAGCCGCCATAAAAGACGATCGTAGCCACTGCCACGCCACCGATGAATTCCATGATCGGGCTGGTGCGGGCGGAAACGATCGCCATTTTGTTGGAAAGCTTTTCGACACCGTTGATCGCCCCGTCAAAGCGCTGGCGCATGGAGTTTTCCAGATTGTAGGACTTGATGAGCTTGTTGCCGACGATCGCTTCCTGCATGGCGGAAATCACCTCGATGAAGCTGCGGTATTGGGAGTTGGCGATCTTGCGGATGCGCTTGATGAGAAGGCTTAGGGCAACCGTGATGGGCAGGAAGATGAACAAGGCTGCGCAACTGAGCTGCCAATCGAGCCGAAACATCGCGATGAGCAGAGCGAGCGCGGTGAGCACATCCTGCACGCGGGTCATTAGCAGATTCATCACATCGCGCGCAGAACTTGCGGCCTGTGAAATCCGGGTGATGAGATCGCTTGAGGGGAAATGGACGAAGAAGGCGAGCGATTGATCCAGCACATGATTGCCGATGCGGCGCTGCTGGCGGGCGACGATGTTGTTGCCGATCTTGGTGAGAATGACCGAGGAGCCGTACAAGGAGAGCCCCTTGATAAGGAAAACGAAAATGATCGCGATGGAGACACTAAAGATCTGGAAGAGGCCGGGCGACGAAATGAAGAGCGAAGAAAAATAAGCACCAATGCGATGCACCCAATCGGCGGCAAAAGAACCTGTACTTGGGATGGGCGTGGCCAGTTTTTGTGCGGCCTCGCGGGAACCAAACACCACGGCGGTGATGTTTTGCATCAGGAACACTGAAACCCCCGTCGCGGCCGCCGCGCAGCCCATCAGAATAAACGCCATCATGTAGCGCCCGACATAGAGATGGAAATTCTCCTTCAGCACCCTGCTGATCAGGTTGCGGGAGGTGGGGTCGGCGAGAGCCGATGGTTTATTGGACGCCATGATTGAAAAACTCGGGAAGGAGGGCCTCCCCTGCACCGCCAAGACTGCACGCAGGAATCGGTAATTCAATGCGAAAGGGGTGGAGAAGAAGTCAGCGGTCAATAGTCAACGGTCATTGGGAAAGAGTAGGAAGAAGCGATTTCTGCGTATTTTGTCATCTGTCTCAAAATCTGCCGTCTTCCCCCGGTAGGGCGATAAAGCGGGCAAGATGCCCTCGCTCCCTTGAATTGAAGAAGTGACGACTCATGCGCGCGGACCTTTCGGAGAAAGGTCCCTGCCTAAGATCACAAGAGCGCTTCGAGGGGATGATTTGAGGCGTTGAGAGATCGGATCAGGTGGCTGAGAAGGACAAGGGACGCGGCGGCGTCGAAGAGGGCGTCGTGCCAGGATTTTTCGGGGACGAGGGCGCGCACTTGGTCGCTGAGTGTGAGTTGGTCGCAGATGCTGCCGAGTGAGTGGTCGGGCAGATCGGGCCAAGCGGCGCGGGCGAGCAGGAGGGTATCGATCCACGGGCCGAAGCCGTGGCCAGGGAAGGCCCGCAAAAAGCGTTTTTCGGTGCCCTTGCCGTGGGCGACGACGACCGCGCCGGCGAGGCGTTTTTTTAGCTCGGGCCAAAGCGAAAGTAGGGTCGGCGCGTTCGCGAGATCCTCGGGCCCGATGCCATGGACCTTGCGTGCCGACCACTGAATCGGCCGATCGGCATGGAGGTGGGAAACGAAGGCATCAGCGTGCCCGCCCTCAAGCGACCAGGACATCAGGCCGATCTGTACGGGCGTATCCGTCATGCCCGGGGCCGCGCCCGCCGACTCGAAGTCGATGGCGGTGAAGCGGCATTGGTGGATGAGTTTCAAGTGGCAAGTGTTCAGTTTTCAGCGGAACAATAGACTTATTTGAGCACAAGACCTAGGGGTTTGCGAAGCCCGATCGCAATCGGAATGCAGGACAGAAGACCACCAAAAGCAGCGCCAAGAACCAGCAAGCAACCTTCTTTCGTGTAAAATGAATCCGGTGAATTGAGCCATGTCACCTTAAGGGCCACAAGGTTCACTTGGCTGACAAACAACTCCAGTATTCCAAATCCCAAAAGCACACCGCCGACGGCCAGCATGCAGTTTTCCAAGATCGCGTGCACAAGCAATGTCACGGATCCGACTCCAAAAGAGCGGATTAATGCGAGCAGATACCTTGCTTCGCGAAATTCCATCCAAGCAAGACTTCCAAAAACTAGCCCTAAAACCAAACTCGAGAGGAACGAAACCAACAACAAGGATCGCGACTGCAGTGCTTTTACTTTTTCAAGTTCACGCAAAATCCGCAAATTGCTTTGAACGTGCATTCTTTTGTCCTCGATGCGGTTTGCTGCATCTACGATATCATGGATCTTTTGCACATCATCCACCGATTTTGCCCTAAGGATGGTGGTCCTTGTGAAGCCGGCGATGAGCAAGCCCGAAAGCCTATCGACACTGCCGACCAGAACATCCCTTCCTCTGAAAAGAATGTCCATGTCACCAGTCATCGGACGCGCCGAAGCCTCGGAGCGTTGATTTTGCAATTTGAACGGCATGATCGTGTTTTCAAAGGCGCCTTGTGTCAGCAGATAGAAATCATCCACCATGCCATGACTCTCCGGTTTTTGAACAGCCACGACAGGAATCCGCTTACCTGTCTGCATTTCCGCCGCGGCAGCTGTCTGAAGCAGCGTGGAAATCTCGTTTCCCAGATGATCCCAGTACTTTTCCGATGTCTCAAAACTCTCAATTTCCGCAATGGCTTGCTCCTTTGGCACTGACTCGGAAATGATCACCAAAAGAATCTCGCGATCTCTCAAACGCATGTCCAGTTGAGTGCCCATTTCCTTCAAGCCCAGCACAACCAGCGCGCCTAGCAGACCCAAGAGAGCGGCAACCACCAGCTTGCTCAAAAGCGAAAGCGGTTGCTCGATCCAGCGCTTGAGGCTGTTATGCCAAAGATAAAATTGAATGAAAATCGACCAACTCATCTGCAACTTCCTCCATGCGTTGATCATGTGATGCAATCACACAGATCATGTTTCCCCGCCTTGAAAATTCCCTCACCGCAGTCTTGATGATATCGGTATTGCCATCATCAAGACCGGATGTCGGTTCATCGAGAAAAAGTACTTTGGGGTCTTTGCACAAGGCCCGGGCAATCGCAACGCGCTGTCTCTGGCCGCCAGAGAGGCGGTCGACCTGGCGATCCCGCAAATCCCACAGCCCCACGGCTTCAAGCCATCTTCGGGCGTTTTCAGGCGGCGTGCCGGCGATCTGTGACGATAGTCGCAAATTTCTTTCCACCGAGGCCAAGGGCAAGAGATTCAAATCCTGAAAGACAAAAGAAAGTTCCTTGCGAAAGAATTCCCTCGATCCGTGCTCAAGCAATCCTTGGGCCTGAATCACGCCAGCCGTAGGGCGGAGAAGGCCCGCCGCCAAGCGCAACAGCGTGCTTTTGCCGCAACCTGAATATCCACGCAACATGGTCACTCCGCATGGAAAGTCCATGTTCA
This sequence comes from Verrucomicrobiota bacterium, assembly GCA_046308575.1. Lineage (GTDB taxonomy): Bacteria > Verrucomicrobiota > Verrucomicrobiia > Verrucomicrobiales > Akkermansiaceae > Luteolibacter. The sequence goes on along the minus strand of JBKDYW010000057.1, from coordinate 22,776 downwards.
AGCCGTCAAAAACGGCCTGCTCCGCCCGGGGGTAGCGGAAGGAAAGGTTGCAGCATTTGATGATCATGGGGCTGGTATGACGACAATGTCCCTTGGGCCCACATAGAAAATTTCAACTCCCGGCCAGCGTTTGCGGACGAAGGCCGCCCAACCCTCCTTATCGATCTCCTTGGGAAATCTGTAGAGCAGGTCTTTTTTGGGAAGGATTCTCCCGGGCTTTTCCAAACTTTTGAAGATCCTGATCATGCGACTTCCTGCGACGGAAACGGGCACCGCTTCCTGATCCTCATGTTTCAAGATCTCGAAAACCATGATTTTGGCATTATCGTTCATTGAGCGACGTTCAAGATCCCTCACGTACTTGCCTGTGTAGGGGCGGCCATCCTCGCCACTGACCTCAATCACCAATTCTTTTCCCGAAAAATGGCGCATTTGATAGTCGGAGATCTCCAACTGCGCCTCAGCCACGCCGTCCCGAACAACCCTCCCAACAACGCCTGCTTTGCGTAGGTTTTCCCGCACATCGATCGCCAATCTGCCCGCAGCCGGAGCCAATATCTCCGAGCTGCGGAGCAGCTCACGGATCTCATGCTCCGCCCGTTCGATCTCAAGATCCAGCGCCCTGCGACCGGCATTTTGCGCGAGGTCGAAGTAGTTGCCCGTCAACCTTTCACGGGCGCGCTCGATCTCGGCTTCGAGTGTTTCGCGCTCCAATGCCAGCTTCTTGGCAAAGCCATCGCCCAGCAGTCCACGTTCCCCTTCCGTCAATGACATCTTGGAGATTTTGGCTTCCATGTCCTCGATCGCCTTGGCCAAGGCATGTCTCTTTTCCGCATTGGACAGCTCAAGATCCACCAATGAATTGTCATAGCGGACCTTCTTGATCTCGAGATCAAGCTGCGAAAGATTGATCTTATCAGCGCCCGCCAATCCGACGACAGCACCTTCTTCAACCCTCTCCCCATCCTCCACCTTCCACTCGAATCTTCCCAGCGTGCTGACCTCGATGGGAAACTCTGGATTCACGATGATTTGGCCGACCAAAGACCCCAGCCAGACCCGGGACTCCACGGGGTAATCCGTGACATCGCCCAGATCCTGATGCTCCTGTGCATGCAGAAACACCATCAAAGAAAACCAAAATAACATTACCGCTGACCTCATGAGCTTATGGCCATTTATCGTCATCCCACAGCCACACCTCAAGTTCCAACTGCTCCCTGTTTCTACGGGTCGCTTCGAGGGCCTGAGTCAGGTTTCTGAATTCCGTCAGGTTTGACATGGCTGACCCCAAGTCGCTTTTTTTGATGATCGCCAGCCGCTCTTTTGTGATTTTTTCCTTTAGCAAAACCTGATTGTAACGCTCGCCCAGGCGCTTCCATTGGCGGGATTCCTGATCCAGCCGCAGCATCATGTTGCGCCTCAGAAACTCGGTGTTTTCTTTGGCGGTTTTCACGCTGTCGCCCTCCCTTCCGGTAATGTCGTAGGTTTTTGACAAACCCGCATAGAGGTAAATGTTGTCGGCGTTGAGGGCATCCTCCGACTCGCCTTGGCGATTTTGATAGAGCGAGGGGGTGGAATTGTTGGCCCAAACGCTTGGCCATTGCCTCAGCTCGACCCCTTTTTCCCTGAGCAAGGCGGCTTCGATCTGATAGGCCGACATTCGCAGCGCGAGCTTCCCATAGTTTTGACCGGGAGCGAGTTTGTGAATGCGATCCTCGTAGCTAATCTTTGGCCTTGTTGCGGGTACGGGTGTTGGCTTTCTGCCCGGCATGTCCAGCAGTTGGGCAAGGCTTGATTGAAGATAGGCGATGGATTCGTCTTGGGTCGCGCGACTTTGCAGCTGGTTCATTGCCGTGGCTGGATCGATTCCCTTCTCTGAGAGATCTTGCTCCATTTTGCCTTTTGTTTGCAGGCTTTCGTATTGAGAAAACAGCCGATAGAGCGCGCAGACCTGCATGCGATAGGTGAGCTCCGTGCTGTCTTGCGCCTCAAGGTAAGAGAGCGCGTTGGCAAATGCCTGGGCTCTTTCGGTGAAAGGATTCGGAATGTTCAGCGGCGCGGCCACACTTGCGCTGACATTGCCGGTTGAGAGCGCTCCAAGCTGAGGAATGCTGCTGAGCACATTGAAATAAAAACCCAATCTCGGAATCCATGTCTTCCATTGTTCATCCCTGGCCTTCTCGAGTTGTGCCACTCTCGAGCGGGCCTGCTGCAGGCTCACATTTCTTTCCTTGAGAAGTTTCACCGCCGTGGCCCAATCCAATTCTTCAGCATCGGTGCTTTTGCTTTGCGACAGGAGCTCCTTGATCTGCCCTGCCGTGGCATCACGGTGCGCCTGCAAGCGCAGATCCAATTTTTCGCGAATGCAGGAGGAACAAAACAAGCCCGTAAGCAAGGCCAAGAAGCCATATGGAATGAACTTACTCATCACCATGTTCACTCCATCAAAAAAATTTACCTCCGCTTGTCACGCCCGGCTTGGGCCAGCCTAGGGCGAAAAAAGATCGTTCTCAAATTCGCCGCTGCCCCCAGTGGAAGTGGTGTAGCTGCCATTATCGAGCGACAAGAACTGCAGCACATAATTTTCTTTCACCAAGCCAACTCCGGTTTTTGTGTATTCCACCGCCAATTTGGCATACGCGCCGCCAGTGCGGGCGTAAGAGTAAGACCCATTGTAGATTGGGGGGGAGGTCACCTCCGGCGTATCTGTGACGAGAATCGTGCCCGACTCCTCGGCTCTCACATCACCCGGAATCTCTGGACCCAAACCCGTTCCTTTTTGGAAAGCAATTTTGCTTATGACCGTAGCGCCCACTATGATGTTAAATTTTTTCGAGTCCAGACTGGTCATCACGACGGCGCTGGGGGTCTTGTCTGTAAGAGTCTTGTATGGATTGTAGGCCGTTGGAACTGGCTGGCCATCAAGCTTGGAGAATTTTACGTTGTTTGCGTCAAATTCTTCAGCCCTTACATCTAAGAAAGATTCCGTACCCGGACCTTCATTCCACCATGTGACTCTATACAGAAATCTGGACCTCGAAGAGACATTACCGATCACCTCCCCTTGCTGGGTGAACAGGAGATCCACAATCAAATCCGTGGCTGGAGCGCTGTTCGAACCCCAAAACATATTACCGAAGACATTTAAAACTTTGCTTGCTGGAGTTAATTGCTTCTCACTGGCTAACTCGAGGTTTTCGTTTAATTGGTTGTTTCCAAAAGTAAAAGTCACGCGACCAGTGTCGACACCTGTTCTCTGGTATGTGTATTGAAGATTTTGCAATGTAACAGGAAGCTCCACATCTATACCCAAGCCATCAGGATTTTGGTATCTGAATTCTTCTTTAAGCCTATCATAATCCCCCGCGCCGCCCTCATTCCCTGCCGTTCCGCTGAGGCGGTAGCATTCGATCGTGAAGGCATCGAAGAAGTTGATCTTCACTTCATCCAAGGACTCTGGCGCGATCACATTGCGGCTTGCTGCATCATCACCATCACCACCACCGCAAGAACTGATTACCAAGATCGCGAGAGCCGTCAGTGATGCGCCAGCAAGCGATTTGCCGAGACGAGTGATGATGGAATTTTTCATTTTTAGGTAATATTTTTCAATGCCCGTTGGCAAAGAAGCATCATGGAGCACATGGAGCAAGTGCCTTTGCTAGGGATATTGTCTACATTTTATGCCGATCGGGCAAGAGAGATGACGCGCGATTTCTGACTTTAATCGATGATCAGGCAATTGCTGTATGGGCGCTAACCCATACAGCAAAGTTGCACGCTCATGTTTTACAGCGGTGGGAGGACGCCGGCGTCGATCGCGCCTTCGGCACCACCAACTGGGGCGGCGACGGGGAGCGAAGTGCCAGCGGCTTCGGCACCGCGGAGCGGACGACCGGTAGCATCGATGATCTGCGCGGTGACGAAGATGATCAGGTTGCTCTTGATCCGGTTCTCGGCCTTGGTCTGGAAGAGGCGCCCGACGATTGGGATGTCGCCAAGGATCGGCACCTTGTCTTCGACATTTTGCACATCCTCACGCATCAGGCCACCGACAGCGACCGTGTAGCCATCGTAAATGGTGAGCGAGGTATTGACCCGACGGGTCGAGAAGACCGGCATTTCGATGCGGTTTTCGGTGAGGACGGCATCGTCTGCACCAAAAATTGGACTGCCATAATTGATAAAACCCTCAAACTCAACGATTTCCGGCACGAAGCGGAGGTCGATCATGAAATCGTTTTCGCCAATGGTGGGCTCGATTTCAAGGGTCACACCCGTGTTGCGGGTTTCGAATGCCGTAGGCGTCGCAGGGGTGACAGGAACAAAAGTAGCACTAGGTGTTGATGGTATTAGTGACGGAGTTGTGGGTGTAGAAGGCGAGACGGTCTGTGGAATCTCCGGGGGCTCGTATTCAGTCGGATAAATGAATTCGCGGATGACCTCGATGGTGGCTTTCTGACCGGAGCGCGCAGTGACCGAGGGGGCGGTCATCATGTCAGCACCCTTCTTCTGGGAGAGGCCGCGCATCATCATCTTGAATTCGGCATCGCCGAAAATGCCAGTGAGCGAGAGGATGCCGGGTGCGACATTGGCCGTTTGAGCGGTGCGGTTCGGGTTGTTGAGGATCGAATCGATGCTGTTGCGGTCTATGGCCCCTTCTCCGCTTCGAGTGCCGGCGGTCATGATGCCAGTTGGTTGGCCGATATTTGTACCAGTGAAATCAGCTACCGTGCGCTCGATACCACTGCCGATGGTGCCGCCTGCGGCGGAGATAGGATTGCCAAAGCCAACCCCGCTCAGCACCCAGTCAAAGCCGAGCTCCTCGCTGTTTTCTTGAGCGATTTCGACAAATTTCGAGGTGATTTTGACCTGCTTGGGCTGTTTGTTGCCAATGGCTTGGACCAGTTGTTCGACCTTGTCGAGTTCGGTCGGGGTGTTGGTGACGAGCAGGACGCCGGAGTTGCTGAGGGTGGCGGAGGTGCCATCGCCGAAGGTGATGCCAGAGCTCTTGAGCAGCTCGATGATCGGCTTGCGGGCGGTGAGTTTGGCGGCGCCGCCACCGGCTGGTTCGGCGAAGGGATCGGCCTCGGCTTTTGCGCCGCCATCGTCGCTGCCGAGAGCGGCAGAGAAGTCGGGCGGGACGGTGAAGGTGCGGGTGAAGATGTCCTCGCCGGATTCCGTTTGCGGAACGAGCGTGACGGCGAAGTCATCGACCTTGAAGCGGAGTTTCGTTTGGTCGCAGATGTACTTGAGAGCGACGGCGAGCGGGACATTGCGGACGCGGAGTTCGCGGACGCGGAGCGAGCCCGGATCGGAAGCGGACGGGATGGCAGCGCCTTCGCCCGGCTCGAGTCCGGCATCGGGGGCGGCAACCGGGGCTGTGCGCGGACGGCGGACGACGAAGTTCACGCCCTTGCGGGTGGGATCGAGCTCGAGCGTGTCGAGCTCGGCCGAGCGCATGCGGAGGAAGTCGATGGCCTCCTCGACGGTCGTGTCTTCGAAGTCGATGCGCGGGATGACGATGCGGCGGAGTTTTTCGTTGATGTAAGCAACGCCGGATCCGCCGTCTTGAGTGATTTGGGTGCCAGTTGGCAGCTCGGGGAGTTCGGCCGGCACGGAGAGTTCCCATGCTGCGTCGACTTGCGAGAGAAGCTCGGCGCGGGTGTGATCGTAGGCGGCGCGGTAGTAATCGGATTTAGCGGCGGCGATGCGCTCCATGCCACGGCGGGCAGCGGAGTTGTAGGGATCGATGCGCAGGACATTTTCGTACTCGCGCTTCGCGTCGTCGTATTTGCCGAGGTTGTAGTTCCCTTCGGCCGTGTAGAGCGTGCGGCGGACCTTGTCGACATTCTGGGTGTGCTCGTAGGTGAGAGCCGGATTGGTGCGGATCGGGTCGTCGAGGTAGCCGAGTTCTCGTTTGGCTTCGAAATTGTTCGGGTCTTGAGCGATCACCGCTTCGAGCAGCGTGCGGGCTTCGGCATATTTGCCGACCTTGCGGTGCTGCATCGAGAGCGCGACGCTGGCATCTCCGAGGTGCTCGATGTAGCTCTGGCGGCGATCGGCGAAGGCCGGGGCGTTGGGCACGCGCTGGACAGCTTGCGTGTACTTGTCGACCGCCTGCTGGTAGTCGCCTTTGGCATACGCTTCACGGCCTTCGGCAAGGAGGCGATCGCCTTCGGTGGCGGCATCCTGACGGCGCAGCATTTCGCGCTGTGCAAGGCTGCTGTAGCCGTAGCCGCCTTCACCGGCGTTGGCCACAGACACGACGCTTGGCAGCGAGCTTGCCACAGCCATCAAGGCGATGACGCTGCGACAGGAGAAAACGGAGGGCGTTTTTTGCATAACGGTGGGTGGTGATTATGGGGATTGACGAGGGATTTGGGAAGCGATTTCTGCAGGCTCAGCCATTCAAATTAGGGAGCTGGCCTTTCTTGATTTCGATTGACTTTCGGGAGCCATCGGCTGCGGGGTACTCGATGACGATGGCGTCGGTGGCCACCTTCTTGAGCAGGTAATTTTTGTTAGGGTTCTCCGGCGGCAGGGCGAAGGCCGTGTTTTCCTCGATTTTGAATTCGCGGCCTTCCATGCCAAGCGCTTCGAGCGAGAATACGGCCGTGCGGTCGTACTGGATGTGATCCGACTTGCGATCCTCAGGCAGCGGCGAGGGCAATTCGTAAATGGTGCCTTTTTTGTTCGGGCGCTGATCCTCGATGCGGACGATCGTGACCTCCATCTCGATGTTGATCTTTTTGTTGAGCTCCTTGCGGATTTCGGAGCCGATCAGCTTGAAGCGGTTCTGCATCGGCGGGGTGGCGAAAAACAGACCACCGGGAGCGATCATTTCCGCTGGCGAAACCTTGTTCTTGCCGGCCTTGGAATCCTCGTAGTTGAAAGGAAACTTCCCTTCCGAGCCGAAGCCCGGGCGGATCACCCATGCGAGGCTTTCGTCCTTCACGAAGCGGAGTTTGGCGATCAGTGGCGGGATCGAATCCTTGTTGTTCGGGTCGGTTTTCGCGTCAAATTCCTCGGCGTTCGAGAAGCCATCGGCGTCGGGGTCCTGGCGGGGTGAGTCGGCAAAGCCGGGGTCGATGCGGTTTTCGATCCACCACGAATTCGGGATCGGCGGGTGCAGCGGCGCATCCTTGCGGAGGTCGATCGCCTTTTCCGGGTTGGTGCTGGAAATGAAAAGCGTGATGCCGGTGAAAAGGTCGACCGGGCGTTCGCCATCGACCGCCTGCGACCAAGTGCGGTCGAGGGCCATCGACTGGCGGGCTTTGGGGATCAGGTCCGCGCCATCGACGGCGGTCTTGTTGTTGCCGGCCCCGCGCAGCGAGGTGGCAAAGTCTTCCTCGACCGCATTGAGCTTCGACCAGCCCAAGTAGGCAAGGCCGAGTGCGGCGACGGCGGCACCGCCGAGTGCGACTTTTTCGTAGTTTTGGGAAAGCCAGGACATGTCCGGAAAATGGGAAAAGGGTCGGGATCAGGGAAGCTTGGCCGGAGGAAGGAACTGCATGAGGTCGATGCGGACAAAAACCTGAACTTCTTCCATGCCAAGCACTTGCGAGAGGATGCGGCCAGTCGCGGGGGCTGCGGGTTGGGCATCGGGCTGGGCGGCATCAAGGGCCATCTCGGCTGCCGCCTGCGGTGGTGGATTGTCGAACTTCGCGTCGCTGGTGCGCGGCGGTTCCTTTTTCGCGTTGCTGATGCGGATCGAGCGGACCACGGCGTAGTGGTTCTCGAGTTTGGAAAGCGCGCTCATGAAACCGCGCAGGGATTTTTCGCTCGCTTGAAAGGTCAGCTCCAGCGGCAGGGCGCGGGCGACTTGGTTCTCGGCGGGCTTGAATTCCGTGCCGTCCTCTTCCTCGAGCGGCGGGCGGTGGAGGTTCTTGAGCTCCGAGGGGCCGGCGGCGGCGAGTGTCATCAGCACCGCGCGGATGCCTTTGAGTTGGTAGTCGAGCATGCCGGTGGCGCTACCGCGGGCGAGGGACTCCTTGTAGTTTTCGAAGCCGCAGAAAAACTCCTCGGGCAGTGCCGTTTGGGTTTTGCCGAAGGCCTGGCTAAGCTCGTCATTGACCGCGATGAGGTTGTTGGTGAAATCCTGCGGCGAGATGTTTTTGATTTCGCCCGGGCGGAATTTTCCGAAGGACTCTTGCAGGGAGTCGAGCGACTTGCGGTAATCGTCGAGGGCCTTTTGCTTGCCATCGCGATTTTCCGGCTGCGGGTAGAGGGCGAGCGCCTCGAACGAGCGGGCTTCGTCGATTGCGGTGTCGAATTCGGTTTTGGCTTCGCCGTACTTCGAGCCGGCATTCATGCCGACGAATGCCAGCGCGCCAATCGCGGCCAGCGTGGTGCCGCCGAGCGCGATGGAAAATGTGTGATCCTTGATCCAACTCATAGTTTAGACGGGAAAGTGTGTGGGGTTGGGCTCACTTGATGGAGATCTCGCGGGCGAGCGGAAGGGTGATTTGGAAAGGCAGGCCGAGGTCGCCTGGTTCGCCCTCGACGGTGATGGCCATGATCTGCTCATCGCTGAGCGCGACATCGGCGCCCTTCGCGTCCTTGACCGTGAAACGGAAGCCGGTCGATTTTTCGCGAAGGTTTTTGAGCAACTCGGAGACCAGGTTCTGGCTCTTCGGGTTTTCGCGCCAGAAGCCCTGGATGCGGATCGCGTTGGCGGTTGCGCTTGCGGCTTGAGCAGGCCCCGGTCGGCGGGCGGCGGGTGCCGATGCATCTGGCCGGATGTCGTTGAGCGAACTGGTGCCGTAGGCGTTGTTGAAAAACTCCTGCTTCACGGCTTCCTGGCCATTCGAGTCGCGCGCGCCCGGTGCGAGCTTCGGGCCGAGGGCCTTGGCGGCGTTGAAACCGCTGACCGGTTCAAAGTCAGTGAGCCAGACTGCGTCGCTGGCGAAGGCGCCGCGGACCTCGCTGATCAGGTCCATCCAGTAGGCGTGATCCGACTCCAGTGCTGTGTAGGAATCGGCGATGCGGCGCAGCTTGGTCTCTTTGGCGAGCAGCGCGTCGATTTGCGTTTTCAAAGGCGCGAGCGAATTGCGTTGATCGAGCATCGTGCGCGCTTCGTCGGCGGCCTTGGTGGCGGCGGCATTTTGCATGAATGCCCAAGCGCCCACCCCGCCGATGAGGATCGCCGCGGCAGCGACGAGATAAGGTTTTCTGCGTTGGGCCGCGCGAGCTTGCTCGACCGACAGCGGGACCAAATCGATATGGATCTGTGATTTGCCGACGCCGCGAAGTGCGAGGCCGATCAGCTCGCCCATCGTGTGGGCCTCGCGCTGGATGAGCTCGACATCCATGCCGGAGCCCAGCGTGATCGCGGGCAGTGGATTGAAAAACTCAACCGGCAGGTTCAGCTTTTCTTGGAAGAATTCCAGTGTGTAGGGCAGGGTCGCGCCACCGCCGGCGAGGTACACGCGGCGCGGTGCGCTGCCGCCCTGCTGACTGCGGTAATAACTCGTGGTACGGGTAATCTCCGAGACCAAGCGGCCGAGGGCATTGCGAATGACCGTGGCTAAATTCGCCAGCGCCGGGTCGAGTTGCTCAGTGTGACCCGCTCCAAGCGCAACCATGCCATTGGAAAGTTTCTGATGCTCGGCATCGGGGAAGGAAATTTGATATTCCTTGGCAATCGCCGATGTGACGGACGCCCCGCCGACCGCCACACTGCGGGTGAAGAAGCGGTTGCCTTCGATGTAGAGCAAGTTGCTGGTTTTGGCACCGATATCGATCAAGAGCACCGGCTCCTCGGGCTGACCGTAGGCCGCGCGGAAGGCATTGAAGATCGCCATTGGCGCGACATCGACCTCGGCGGTGCCAAGCCCGCTTTCGTTGACCGCGCCATTAAGCTCATCGAGCGCATCGCCCTTGATGGCAACGATCACCGCTTCTTTTTCGGCGGCGCCATCGATGAGCTCGTAGTCCCATACAACCTCGTCGAGCGGGAATGGCACATGCTGCTGGGCCTCGAAGGTGACGAGCTGCTCGATGTTGTCGGCCTGGATCGGCGGCAGTTTGACAAAACGGGTGAAAACCGACTGACCCGAGATCGCATAGCGCGCCTTGGCCTTACCGAGCTTGAGGCGCTGCGCGAGATCGGCGATGGCGACTCGGCTTTGCGAAATGCGTGATGCCTCCAGCGCGGGGTCGGCTGCAATCGTCTCGGTGTCATACGCCCTCAGCAAGAGGTCGCCGGTCTTCGAAGTCTCGAAGACGGCCATCCCGATGCGCTGGGATCCGATGTTGAGAGCGATGCTTTTCTGGGGTTCAGCCATGATGCGGGGAAGCGAAGGAAAGGGTTGGTGAGACCAATCTCAAACAGAAGCTGTGGGGTGGCGAAAATTTGCCTTTAACGGCCGCCCGAGGTGCTTTCCTCGATGAAGCGGTCCCACCACATGGCAGAGAAAGGCGTCTCCGACTTCTTGAGAAGCGGCACCGTTTCGCTGCGTGAAATTTTGTCCGAAGGCATACTCCACCAGCCGACTTTGAATTTGCTGGTTTCTTGGAACACGCGCTCGCCGTTGATGAGGACTTCGTAGCCGACAGCCTCGACCGATGACTTGCCGGCGCGGTCAAATCCGGTGAGGCGCTTGATCGAAGCAGGCGAGAGATAAACGGAGCAGTAGACATCCTCGTCGAGAGGCGCGTTGACATGCTCGATGTCCTTGGTGAGAAGCAGCATTGAGCCTGATTTTTCAGGGTTTTTGACCGCCACATACCACTTCACCGTGAGGCGTTCGCAGGTCTTGGAAAGCGGTGCCGGGCTCATCGAAATGCGTAGCTTGGCTTCGAGCTCGAGCCAGTCCTTGGGCTTAAAGGTTTTTTGTTTGCCGCCGGAAAATTCGGGCGAGGGAAGATCGTCGAAGGCGGGCTTGTCGCCGACCACTTTGGCCTGCTGGCCATAGGCATTGCCGGCCGGAAGAACGAGGGCGAGGGCCGTGATTGAGAAGAGGGAAATGGTGCAGAGCAAATGTTTCATGCGCTTTGAATGTTTATAAGAACCTAGACACCTCTCCCATTTTGGCCAGCCAAAAGCGCGGGTCGGAGGGAAAAATTTCCAGATTTGATCAGCCTTGGAGCTGATTGAGCTCACATGCGATTGACGCCAGGGTGCCTGGTGCGCATCACTTCGGCGTGGAAATTGTGGATTTTTCAAATCGCCGACCCCTGATCGTGGGCAGTTTTGGCACTGCGGCCGACGCACGCGAGGCGTCACCGGCGCTGGTGGCCGAATCCTGCAACATCGCGGAGGTGCGTCTCGACCTGATGCGCGACGAGCTCGACGGCGCGGCCAAGCCATGGGCCCATTTGGCGGGCGCTCCCCTGCTCTTCACCGCACGGATGGCGGCGGAAGGAGGCGCGGGAAACCTTGATGCCGCCGCGCGGGAGGCCATGCTGCGAGAGGTGCTGGACGAGGCCGCCTGCATCGACATCGAGGTCGCAAGCATCGGCTCGATGGCAGGGCTGATCGATGAGCTGCACCAGAGAAAACTGCCGTGGATCGCGTCCTTTCATGATTTCGAAAAACTACCGGAAAATGCCGTGCTGGAGGATCGGCTGGCGCGGGCAAAGTCGGCCGGAGCTGCAGTTTTCAAGGTCGCCGCAAAGCTCCATAGCCCCAGCGATTTGGCGCGCTTGTCAGAATTCCAGCTCGCCGATCATGGCATCGCCGTCGCCGCCATGGGCATGGGCGTCTTGGCGTCGGTCTCGCGGCTACTCTGCGCCCAATGTGGCAGCGTGCTGAATTACGGTTTCCTCGGCCAGACCTCAACGGCCCCCGGTCAGTGGGACAGCCTACGGCTCAAGCAAGCAATCGCGAGCCTAGAGGCATTCGGGCGCTAAGGCAGGGACCGTTCTCCGCAACGGTCCGCCCGCGAATCAAGCGCCTCTACAGCGGCGTATTCTTTTTCTTCGGACGCCTTGGAAAGGCGTCCCTGCCTGCGAATTTCGCCAAAGAATTTCCTGCCCGCTCATTTCTCCCACTCGACCACTTCGACAGGGGCCTCGGGCAGGGCGTTGAGGAACGATTTGCCGTAGCGCTTGGTGAGGATGCGGTTGTCGAGGATGCAAACGAGGCCTTCGTCGCGAGCGGTGCGGATCAAGCGACCGACGCCTTGGCGGAGTTTGAGAATTGCTTCGGGCACCGAGTATTCGTTGAAGGGGTTGCCACCTTCGGCCTCGATCGCTTCGAGCCTTGAGGCAGTGAGCGGGTGATCGGGCACGGCGAAGGGCAGGCGGGTGACGATCACATTCGAAAGCGCCTCGCCGGGGACATCGACGCCGGTCCAGAAGCTATCGGTGCCAAAAAGCACGCTGTGGATGTCGCGACGAAATTCCTCGACCATTTTGTGGCGCGGCATCCCCTCGCCTTGCATCAGCAAGCGCCAACCTTTTTTCCGCAAAAATCCCTCAAGGCGCGTCGCCGCATCGCGCATCGTGCGGTAGCTGGTGAACAACACAAAGGCCCGCCCCTCACTCGCGGTCAACGATTCGCAGATCCCGCGCGCTAGCATTTCGTCATAGCGCGGCGTGCCCGGATCGGGGATCGATTTGAAAATTTTCACCCGCATCTGGCGCTCGTAATCAAATGGGCTTCCGATGCACAATGCGCGGGCTTTTTCGGCGCCGACGCGGCCGCGAAAATATCCCAACTGCGGATCGCCCACGCCCAGCGTCGCGCTGGTGAGCACCACGCTTTTGCCCTCGCCGAAAAGCAGCGGGCGCAACTGGTCCGCCACATTCACCGGCGCGGCCTGCAAAGTGTACTGCGTTTCGTCGCGGCCACTGCGCTCGACCCAATAGACGCTTTCCTCCGACGACTGATCGAGAAACTCGGCCACCGCGCCGTGGACTTCGCGCAGGCGGCGCGAGGCGTCTTGCAGTTCGGCGCGCGAGTTTTCCGATTCCACATCTGCCGCGAGCGCATCGATTTCCTGCCAAAGCTCACGCAACGGCGCGGCGATCGTGTTGTTGACGAGTTCCGGTTGGCGCACGCGGCATTCCTTGGCGTATTGGCCGAAGTTGGCTGCCTCGCCGACTTGATCGAAAAAAAGATCCGATGCGAGCAAGGCCTGCTCGGCCGCCTGCATTGCCGACGCCTTGCGATAAGACTTCAGCAGGCCCTTGCGAGTGCGCGGATGGTAAAGCCTTTGCAGCTCGAAGCGCAGCGATGATTGCGAAACGCGCAGGCCGAGCTGGACTGCCGCTACCTGCTCGATGGTGTGGGCCTCGTCGAGAATCGCGAAATCATTCGGGAAAATGAAGCCCCCGGGTTTTTTCTCGTCCTCATCACCCTCGCCGAGTTCGGTTTCGAGCAGCGCAAAAAACAGCGTGTGATTGACCACGATCAGGCGCGCGTCGGCAGCCGCCTTGCGAGCTTCTTGAAAAAAACAATTTCCGCGCGGCCCGCAATGCCGCGTCGTGCAAAGGTGTGCCTCGCTGCAAACTTGCAACCACACGCGGATCTGCGGTTGGAAGTCGAGATCGCTGAGCGTACCGTCGCGGGTTTTTTCCGCCCATTTGCGAATCGCCTCGAGCTCTTCATTTTCCGAGCCAGTGAAAAGATCGCCCGATTGCTCGAGCGCGCGACGCAGGCGCGCTGGGCAAAGGTAATTTTGCCGACCCTTGAGCAGCACGGCCGGCAGTTCGTCGCCGATTATCTTGCGCACGATCGGGATATCCTTGCGCACGAGTTGTTCCTGCAAATTGATTGTGTGGGTGGAAATGACCCCCTTGCGGCCGGTCTCGAGCGCAAACTTTGCAGCGGGCAAAAGGTAGGCGAGTGATTTTCCAACGCCGGTCCCCGCCTCGGCCACCAGCGGACGCGAGCCAGCGAGGGCCTCAGCCACCGCCACGGCCAGCGCTTGCTGCTGCGGGCGAAATTCGAAATCCCGCGATTTTGCCAACTGCCCCTTCGGCGAAAACGCATCGTGCACCGCGTCGCAAAAACCCGGTGTCGCTTGGCCGTCCGAAAGCGCAATCATCCGCGCCCATCGGATCCGGCAACTTGCCCGCTGACAAGCCGCATGTTCCAATCCCGACAACGCGCTCGACAGCGGCGGCCCGCCACAGGCATCGTGAGCGCCGATCAAGCCCATGAGCCAACTCTTCACCCGATCCGCCCGCCTCATGGTGATTCCGGCGCTGACCCTCCTCGGCGCGCTGCTCTGTTTGTGGTTGCTGCCGGGTGAAACTCGCGTGGTGAAGGAACACCTCGCCGGGTTTCCCGATGCCGATGCCGCCACCCACTTGCTGCGACCGGTGGTGCTTGCCGCGCTGTGTTTTTTGCCGGCCATCGGCGCATGCTTTTACGCGCTCGGCGGCGAACTCGACCGCTACATCGCGCGGAGCTTTCTCAGCATTTTCTGCATCTGCCTCGGATCGCTTTTGATGATCTGGCTGCTCATCGACCTCAGCGACAAGGTCGGCGATCTTCAAGGCGCGGAAAACATGTTCGCTTCGCTAATCGCGGTTTACAGCACTCGCGCGCCCGCCGTGCTGCTTTTGCTTTTGCCCTACGGCCTCTTGCTTTCGCTGCTCTACTGCCTCAGCCAGTTGTCAGCTTCGCGCGAGATCATCGCGATGATCCAATCCGGCCGCGGCATTGTGCGCATCACGATGCCACTCGTGATCGCCGGCATCATCTGCACGCTTTTTGGCATGGGCCTCAACTACCAATGGGCGCCGGTCGCCGAAGGCCGCCAGGACGAGGTGATGGCCAACGCGAAAGGCGAAGTCGCGCAGGAAGCCACGCGCGTGCTTTTCAACAACGCGCCAAAAAGACGGCTGTGGATGATCGGTGCCTTTCCGCACGATTATCAAAAAGGCGCGCCGCTCAAGTTTGTTGAGATCACCACCAGCAACGCGCAAAACCAAATCGAGACTCGCTTGAGCGCTGACAGCGCAAGTTGGGATCCGGCGACACGGCGATGGACATTTGAAAATGCCACTGTTGCCGTGCATCAAGATGGCGCGCCTCCCGATTTCCAAAAATCCGATGGCCCGCTTGTCATTGATTCGTATGAAGAAACGCCGATGCAATTGATCAAGCCAGGCCTGAGTGCCGAGCACCTTGGCATCCCCGATCTCAGCAGCTGGCTCAAAGCTCGCGCCGCAGGACTCAACTTCGCCGATCCCGCACCTTACCGCACCGAATGGCATTACCGCTGGGCGATGCCTTTCACCTGCATCGTGAGCGTGATGCTTGCCGTGCCGCTGGCGGTAAATTTTTCGCGTCGCGGGCCTGCGGGCAGCATCGCCTTGGCAGTGGGCTTCTCGGCGATCATGCTTCTGATCAGCACGATCGTGCTCGCCTTCGGTCACGCCGGCGACATGCCTCCTGTGGTGGCCGCATGGCTTCCGAACCTCGCATTTTTTGCCTTCGGAGTTTATCTTTTCAAACAACGCATCCACGGCCGACCGCTTTTCAAACGCTCTCGCAAAGCGCAAAGCGCGTGAGTGGCCGGCAATTAAATTTATTTCACCCATCACTTCATCACATCATGGCCCTTGCTGAATCCTGGCATGTTCGCTCCCGCTCACGCGAGTGCGCGGCGACCCAACAACCCTTTGCCGATGGCGACACCATCATCACCGCGCTGTTTCCCGATCCCGAATCGAGTGGCTACCTGAGGCGCGACTATTCTCCCGAAGGTTGGGAATCGCTGCCCGCCGATGCGGAAACGCCTTTCTCGTTTTGGAAGTCCCGCTACACCGCACCAGGCGGCGAGGAAACGGTCAATCCGATGGAAAAACTCAGCGCCGAAGAAATCCTGCGGCGACTGGTTGATGAGGACAAGGAGCACACCGAAAACACGCGCTACATTCTTGCGGTGATGCTCGAGCGCCAAAAACTTTTGCGCGAAACCGACAATCAACGCACGCCCAACGGCATCCTGCGAGTCTACGAACATCGCAAGACCGGCGAGGTCTATCTCATTCGCGATCCGGACATCCCGCTTGCCGAAGTCGAGGCGGTGCAAAACGAAGTGGTCGTGCTGCTCGAAAACAATGGCGAGCTGCCCGAGCCGGTGATGCCCGAAGTGGAACCCGCCGCAACGGACGAATCGCAAGCCGAAGTGCCGGGCGATGAAAGCGAAGAGTCTTCCGAAGAGGCGAAAGCCTAATCATTGCCGAGGCGCTCGACGAATTCATCGAGCAATGCCTTGAGTCGTGATTCGCGCGCGATCGGTCTGAGTTTATCGAAGCCGATCCAGATCGCGGTGGCGCCGCCGGGCCCGAGGCGCAGCGTCCATGCGTCGCATTCCGAGCCGGTGGCGCCGGTGAAAGTACGGGTGCCACCACTGCGCTTCAGCACACTCGCCGCATCGATCGCAGCTTCGGGACTCAGCGCCTGCACAAGCGAAGGCTTGGCGGTGTAAATGAGTTCGCCTTTGGCATCACGAATCTCGCGAATGAGAAATGGCTTTGGTCGCTTGCCCTTGTTGCCTAGCGTTGCGAGCCCGACCGCCATCTCCATCGGCGTGGCGGCGACTGATCCGCGAAACAAGTCTTCTGTTTGAAGAAAGGGTCCATCAAAACCACAGCGGCGCGCGAGGCGTTCGACTTCGGCCGCGCCGATTTGGCGCCCAGTTTGCACCGGCTTTCCTGGCAGCACGAGACCACCGCGCTCGGATGCCGCCGCTGCAACAAATGGTTCGAAGGCAGAGCCAAGATCACGACTCGAACGCGTGCGATCGAATCGCGAGTGCTGGAAATTTCTGCCGCCAATCAATGCCAACACCGCACCGCTGCCGGTCTCAGTGGTGATGGCCGCGTATTGCACATAGCTTGGATCACTGCCCACCTGGTGTTGCGATGGCAGCGGATGCGGCCACGATTTTTCGCGCTCGAGTTGCTCGACCGCATGATTCAATTCGGTTTCGAGTCGCGCCTGCCATGCCGCGTCGAGTGTGGTCTTTACGCGCAAGCCGCCTGCGGCGATTTCAGCATCGTCGAGGATGCGGTCGAGCTCGCGTCGCACCGCTTGCAATGCGTACGAGGTTTGCGTGTCGCTGCGATCATCCTTTGCCAAGGCGATCGGCTCGGCGGCCACCGCGTCGCGGCGTTTCTGATCGATGAGCCCCATCGCGACCATGCGGTTGAGTGTTTGATCGCGTTGCTCGAGCGCCGCATTGAGATTGCGAAAAGGTGAAAAAATGTGCGGCCCGCGAATGATGCCGACAACCAAGGCACACTGGCCGTCATTCAACTCGCGCACGGGTTTTCCAAAATAAGTTTTCGCCGCCTGGCTGACCCCATCGGCACCGGCACCGAAGTAAATGCGGTTGAGGTAATGCGTGAGAATCTCGTCCTTCGTGTAGCGCGCCTCGATGCGCAGGGTCAGCGCGATTTCGAGAAATTTTCGATGCAGCGACTTCTGTCGCATTTGGAACACATTGCGCGCAAGCTGCATGCTCAGAGTCGAAGCCCCTTGCGTGAAGTCGCGGTCCTTGAGATTGCGCAGCGTTGCCCGCATCAAGCCGCGCACATCGACGCCGTGGTGCTCGAAGAAACGCGCGTCCTCACGCGCCCTCAAGGCATTGACTAAAAATTCCGGCAGATCCGCCCGCGTAGCCAGCCTGCCGCCGCCACCCGGCACGGCAATTTCTCGACCCTTGCGATCGATAAAAACCGTGCCATGCGGCAATCGCGCGACCTCATCGAGGTCGAAGCGCATCGCGATGACAAAGTAAGTGAAAACCAATCCCGACAAAGCAACGAGCGCCACCACCGAAAGCCAAAATGCGATGCAAAGCGGGCCATGCGACCACTCGGGAAGCCGTCGCCTCCACGATGCCGTCGCTTGCAATGGTCGCCAGGTGGACAAGTGATGATTTCCTCGGCTTGGGTTGATTCAAATCACGGCTCCTCCACCGGCAACGCGCGCATCGGCATTTCATCGACGATTTTTGCGCGCAGCGGCACCGCATCACCGTTGGCGACATCGACCTCCTCGACCGCCATTGCTCGCGCCGGGTGGATCGGACAAAAATCATTTTCCTCAGGCACCGATTCAGCAGGTAGCAATTCGCTCATCGCGGTGTCGGCAGCCTTGCATCCGCTGGTCGCACGCTTGCCGGAGAGACGACAAAGGCCGACTTCGACGAGACCCGATTTGTTGTGCAAATCGACGGCCTTGTAGCCAAAGCCATCGGCCGCCTTCATGATCTCAGCCCACACCGGCAGCGAGAGCACCGAACCGAATCCACCTTCAAAGGTTTTTTTCGGCGTGTCGAAGCCGACCCACACCGCACAGGTCAGCGCGGAGGAATAGCCAGCAAACCAGGCATCCTTGAAGTCGTTGGTTGTTCCGGTTTTGCCACCGCTGGGTTTGGCGAAGCCCAAACTTTTCACCGAAGCAGCCGTGCCATAGCTGGTGACCTCTTTGAGAATCCGCGACACGGCGAGCGCCGAATCAGCGGATGCCGATTGATACGAAAGTGGCAGCGTCGAGTAGAGCACATTGCCTTCGCGATCCTTGATTTCAGCGATCAGGTACGGGCGATAGCGCATGCCTTCGTTGGGAAAAATCGTGTAGGCCGTCGCCACTTCCCACGGCGAGGCTTCCCATGATCCAAGAAACGAGGCGGGCCTTTCCGGCATCGGCGTCGAGAAGCCCGCCATGCCGGCGACCTCTTTGACCTTGCGCAGTCCGGCATGATTGCCGACCCGCACCGACATCGTATTGCGCGAGCGAATGAGGCCGTAAGAAACCGGCCGCATCCCGCCGAAGGTGCCGTCGGAGTTGTCAGGGCGCCAGGTGCCGCCGCCCCTGATTTCGCCTGCTTGGATTGGTCCATCGCTGATCGAGGTATCGGGATCGAGGCCTTTGTCGAAGGCGGCAAGATACACGAACGGCTTGAAGATCGATCCGAGCTGGCGCTTCGCGTCCTTGGCGCGATTGAAGCGCGATTCGGTGGCATCGCGACCACCGATCACGGCCAAGATTGCGCCGCTGCGATTCTCGACCACAACCGCAGCGCCCTGCAGGTAGGTCGGCTCCTTGCGTTTTTCCTCCGGCAGCTTGCGCCAAGCATCGCGCGTCGGATGACGGTATCCGCGAATTTTCTCTACCGCATGCAGTTTGCGCTCGAGTGCTTCCTCGCCGACTTTTTGGATTCGCGAATCGATGGTGGTGATGATTTCCAATCCACCCAATTCGATGTTCTGTTTTTCCAAAATCAACTCGAGGTCATTGCGAATCGCATCCATCGCATGCGACTCGCGCGCTTCACGCCGCCACTTCGGCCGCACTTCGATCGGCTCGAGCTTCGCCGCATCCGCCTGCTCGCGAGTGATGGCCTCGGCAACGACCATGCGCTCCAGCGTCGTGTTGCGCTCGCGCGTCGCCGCCTCGATCGAACGAAACGGATTGAACGAATCCGGCCCGCGCACAATGCCTGCAAGCAATGCCGACTGCGAAAGCGTGAGTTCCGACGGGTGCTTCTCGAAGTAGATCCGCGAGGCCTCGCCGATGCCTTTGATTTGCCGACCCCAGTTGATCTGGTTGATGTAGGCTTCGAGCAGTTCGTCTTTCGTGTAGGCCGCCTCGAGACGAAACGCGAGGGCCATCTCGAGCAGCTTGCGGTCGATCTGGCGAACCGTGTCGCCGCGTTTTTCGCCGCGCTTGAGTTGGTAAATGTCGGATGCGAATTGCTGCGTGATCGTCGAGGCGCCCTCGCGTTTGCCCTGCGCGTTCTTGAGGGCGGCACGGCCGATGCCGATCGGGTCGATACCGCCATGTTGGTAAAACCGCTCGTCTTCGCGCGCGAGAATCGCCTTGCGGAAAAATTCCGACACCTGCGTGAGCGGCACGATCGAACGCTTCTCGCCGTGGATGCGGCCGATCTCAACGCCCATGCGATCGCGGATGATCGACCTTTGCGGCATCGCATGGATTTTTGCCAAATCGTAATGCTGCGACCGAAACCCATAAATCACCGCAACAATCAACGCGAGATACATTCCCGCCACCAAGGGGTAGCCGATCAGGCGGGTGAGCACCTTGGCCAGCAGGCCGAGCGAGCGAGTGAAAAAACCGAAGAGATAAAACGGCCACAGGAGCAGGAGCATTCCACATCCTCTCCGTCGGGCGACGGGGGCAGCGGGTTCATCCCTGCCCCGCCGGTGGTTTTCCTGTTTTTTTGCCATCGATGCGCTGAGATTAGACGATGCGGCGCCAGCATTCCATCACGGAAATCGATTGCGGCTTGAAATGATTTCGGAACAAGAGAGCAATCGTGCGACGCTTCAGATACCGTGACCATGGGATCGATCCAATGCCTTGCCATCGTTAGCTGCCTTGCGGCGGCCTTCGGCACGCTCCGTGCAAGCGAGCCGGATCTGGCGGCGCTCGAAGCAAAGGTCAAATCCGTCGCGCAGCAGACCCTGCCGGCCACGGTCGCGCTGCTCTCGGAGGACACGAATTCCTCCGGCTCGGGCGTATTGGTTTCGGCCGACGGGCTCATCCTCACCGCCGCGCATGTCGTCCAAGGCGCCGAGGAAATGTTTGTGGTTTTTCCCGATGGCGAACAAGTCACCGGCAAGGTTCTCGGCGCAAGTTACTCGAAGGACATCGCGATGGTGAAGGCCAAGAGCAAGGGGCCATTTCCATATGTGAAACTCGGCGAGTCCAAGCCATTGCGAGCCGGTGACTGGTTGGTCGCACTGGGTCACTCGACCGGCTTTGATGCCACGCGCACTCCGCCGGTGCGCTTCGGCCGCGTGATCTCGGACGGCCCCGGCAATTTCCTCACCACTGATTGCACCCTCATCGGCGGCGACTCGGGCGGACCTTTGTTCGATCTCGATGGCAATCTCGTCGGCATTCATTCCTCGATCGGGGAAGATCGCAAAAATAACAACCACGCTGGCATCGATGGCTTCAAGGATGACTGGAAGCGCTTGCTCGATGGCAAATCATGGGGCGCGCTCACGCTCAATCCGTTTGCCAATCCCGAAATGCCGGTGCTCGGCATCGCCATGGGCATGCGTCCGGAGCAAAAGGGCGTGATGGTCGATGGCGTGGTCGATGGCTCGCCCGCCGCAATGGCAGGCTTGAAGGTTGGCGACATGATTGTGGCGCTCGATGGCAGCGCCATAAATGACGGCGGCGAGCTACTGCAAATGTTGGCCAAACGCGAAGCGGGCGACAGCGTGAAGCTCGATGTTTTGCGCGATGATAAAACATTCAGCCGGACCGTGAAGCTGATGCGTCGCAACGAAATTTTCGAATCCCCTTGAAGCACTTCATTTCCATGAATCGCCCGCTCACCAAGTTTGTTTTGATCTGCGCGTTGCCAAACCTCGCTATAGCGCAGGATGAAATCCCGCTGCTGCGCCCGGAAGAGCGCGCCGTGGTGGACGCGCAATCGGAGGCACTCAACGCAACCCTCAAAACGAAACTCGCCACGGCCGCTCAATCGACCGTGCGTGTGTGGTCAGGCAAGAAGCGGCTTGCCTACGGCACGGTCATTGGCGACGGCCGCCAGGTGCTCACCAAGTGGAGCGAGGTCGCGAATGCGGCATCCTCACTCGTGGTCGACGGATCGAACCGCGAAGCCCATGATGCAAAATTAATCGGCGTTTATGAAGAGGAAGATCTAGCGATCCTCGAAATCAATGGCGAGGCACTCAGGCCCATCGCATGGTCAAATGACAAGCCCGCGCTCGGCGCCTTCCTTGTCACTCCGCAACCTGATGGCAGGTCGGCCGCATTCGGTGTGGTCAGCGTGCTCGAAAGAAATTTGCGCGAAACGGATTTGGCATTTCTCGGCATCGTCAGCGACTTGGAACACAAAGGCCAAGGGGTGAAGGTGAGCGATGTGCAACCAAACACCGGCGCCGCGGCGGCTGGTCTCAAGGAAGGCGACATTGTGCTGATGGTCAAAGAGCGGCCAATCTCGGGCTTGATGGAATTGAAAAGCGCGCTAACCGGCACCAAACCGGGCGAGACCGTGCCACTGCGCGTGCGCACGAGGGGTGACGAAAAAACCATCAGCGTCACACTCAGTAAACGCCCTGAGCTTCCGAAAATTTACAATCCGCGCCTCGAACAAATGGAACGCATGGGCGGCAAAATCAGCCGCATTCGCGATTCATTCACCCAAGTGCTGCAGTCGGACATGCGTCCTTCGCCGGATCAGATCGGCGGACCTGTGGTCGATCTTGAAGGCCGCGTGATCGGTATCACGGTGGCTCGCGCGGATCGCACGCGATCTTTCATCATGCCCTCGGCAGCGGTCGTAAAAATGCTCGCCAACACACCGAAGGACCCATCGATCGCCAAAGTCCGCGAACCGGAAAAGCAAGTGATCGCGCACGCGCCAAAGTCCGAGGCACCGCAACTTCCCAAAGGCCCCAGCCCGCAACGCATGCGCGAGCACCTTTCAGAAATGGAGCGCCTGATGGAATTCATGCGCGAGGAGATGCGCTCGCTTGAGTCGGAGCGCTAAACGCTAAGTCGCATCACTGATCAATGCCCACGCGGATCCGTGCCGGCACATCCTTGATCGGAATGCCGGCCTTGGTAAGCGCTTCCCAGATTTCCAACAAGCGATCGAGCGGGAGTTTCTTGTCAGCCTCGAGCTCGAGTTTGCGTCCCGGATTTTGTTTCTGGTAAGCGGCAAGATACGAATCGAGCAGGCCTGGCGGCACCTTGAGCGAATCAAGCGTGATCGTTCCCGCGGCGTCGACGGCGATCACCGAGCGCGACTCGACGACTTTTTCCGATGGGATCTCGCGCACGGTCGGCAACTC
>JBKDYW010000056.1:0-2020 GCA_046308575.1 Verrucomicrobiota bacterium | reverse complement strand
AAAGCCCAGCTCCATGTCATACATCAGCGTCGGCTGGCGTTGCTCCTCGCTGGTATGACGCAGCACATAGTCGCTGAAATTTTTTCGGAATGAATCGATTTTATCCTCCTCGATCGAAAGGCCCGCCGCCATGGCGTGACCCCCGCCCGCGAGCAAGTCGTCATCGCAAGCACGCAAGGCCTCGACGAGCGAAACTCCTTCGATGCTGCGGCCCGAGCCCTTGCCGATGCCATCCTCGTCGATCGCGATGATGAAGGTCGGCTTGTGATACTGCCGCATGAGCCTGGAGGCGACGATGCCCACCACACCGTGATGCCAAGTGCGCGAGCCCAGCACGATCACCGGATCGCGTTGCGGATCAAAACCTTCGTTGAGCATGTCGACGGCATCGGTGCGGATGCGATTTTCAAAGGCCTGACGCTCGCGATTGTAATCATCGAGCTTCAAGGCGAGGTCGCGTGCGAGCCTGCGGCAATCGGTGGTGAGCGTCTCGAGCGCGTCTTCGGGCACATCCATGCGCCCTGCGGCATTGAGTCGCGGCCCGATGCGAAAGCCGACATCCATCGAGGTAGTCAGCCCGCTGATTCCCGCCACTTCCTGCAACGCGCGCAGGCCCGGATTGAGCGTGCGCGACAAGTGCTGCAAGCCGTGACGCACCAGCAGACGGTTTTCCCCCACCATCGGCACGATGTCGGAAATGGTCGCCACCGCGACGAGATCGATGAGCTCCTTGAGATCGAGATTGGTCTGACGCGTTTTCAGCAAGGCATGACCCAGCTTGAACACCACGCCGGCCGCACAGAGATAAGTGAATTCCGTGCCGCACTTTGGGTTGACCAACGCGCAGCAATCCGGCCGCCCGTCGAGCAGCGGCTCATGATGATCGACAATCACCACATCGACCCCCGCCGCACGCAGCTCCGCGCATTGCGGGATCGACACGGTTCCGCAGTCGACGGTGATCAGCAAATCCGGCTTCGGCCCCTCGGCCATGCAGCGCGCGATCGCCGCATCGCTCAGGCCATAACCTTCCGGCCCGCGCCTCGGAATGAAATGCCGCGGCTGCAAGCCATAGGCCATCAGAATCCGTCGCATGAGGGTGATCGAGGAAACGCCGTCGACATCGTAATCGCCGTAAATACAGATTTTTTCCCCGTGATCCACGGCTTGTAGGATCCGCTCGACCGCCGGGCGCATGTCGGGGATCAGAAACGGATCGGCCAAATCCCGCAGCCGCGGCCGCAGGTAGCCCTCGAGATCGACCCCTTCGGGCAGGCCCCGCTGACGCACCAAATGCTCGAGCACGGCCGGAAATCCGCCCGAGGGCTCACCGCCATCCGCTTGGAACGGCTCACCCCGTGGAATCCATCTCGATGCCTGAATACGCATAACCTCTGAACGGACCCTAGAAAGGGACTTCACCATCTTTCAAGGTTGGAAAATTTTTGACGTGCATTTCATGCAAATGCGTCAATTTGACGCGCAAAAAATGCGTCATTTTGACGCTCAAGGGTGACTACAGCGCGCCTCGCGCTGATGGTGGAAATTTTTAATTTATTCATAATCAATAAGTTACAGAATATTTACCAATGCTGGCATGAGGGATGCAAAAGCTGGCCCGAACCAAAAGGCCCAGAAGGCCAAATTTGAAAGGAAATCACACTCATGTCCAAAATCCTCGGAATAGACCTCGGTACCACCAACTCCTGTATGGCCGTCATGGAAGGCGGTGAGCCGACGGTGCTTGAAAACTCGGAAGGTGCACGCACCACCCCATCGGTCGTCGCCTTCTCCAAGAGTGGCGAACGCCTCGTCGGCCAGGCCGCCAAGCGCCAGGCCGTGACCAACCCGAAGAACACGATCTTCTCCGCCAAGCGTCTGATCGGCCGCAAGTTCGCCGAGCTGACCGAAGCCGACAAGCGCATGCCCTACAAGATCGTGGCCGCCGCGAATGGCGATGCGCACATCGAAGTCGAAGTCGCCGGCGAAACAAAAACTTTTTCCCCGCAGGAAATTGCCG
>JBKDYW010000055.1:0-6469 GCA_046308575.1 Verrucomicrobiota bacterium | reverse complement strand
GTTCGCTCTCGAGAAGGTTTTCCGGAATGGCACCGCAGTTGATGGTGATCATCTCCTTGTGGTGGCGAGGGCTGTATTCGTGCACGGCTTTTGCGACCAACTCCTTGCCGGTGCCGCTTTCGCCGGCGATGAGAACGGGCGCGTCTGATCGTGCGACGCGGCCAACCATTTTGAAGACCCCTTGGAGCGCGCGCGAAATACCGATCATTTTCACGCGGCCGTCGTTCTTGGGAAGTTCCGCCGCCGGCTTGCCCGCGCTGCGGCGCTCTTCGCGCATTTGCAGGGCGGACTCGACGACCGTGCGAAGTTCGAAGGCGAGCGATTCCTTGCGCAGCACATCGTGCGCGCCGCGTTGGGTGGCCTCGATGATTTGGCCGGTGCTTGGGAAGCCCGCGGTGAGAATAATCATCGTGTTCGGGCTGTGCTGGAGGATGCGGCCGAGCAGCTCCATGCCGTCGAAGGGCTCGAGCTCCATGGCGGCAACTACCACGCCGACCGGGGTTTTTTCGACCACCTTCACTGCATTGGCGGCATTGTCGCAGCGCAGGATTTTCAGGTTCTTCGCAAACAAATGCTTCGTGGCCCAATCAAGAAAATCGAGATCGGGATCCACTAGGAGCAGGGTGTCTTCCTGGGCAGTTTCAGACATCAGCGGGCTGGAAGCAGTCTTACATCATAGCCCGGAATGCACGACAAAAATGTGGCTCTGCGGTAAAGGGTGGGGGGAGTTTCAAGTTTCATGTGTTCACTTTTTTGACGAGGAATGTGTGTGGGGGTGGCTTGTGAGCGGAAGAAGACAGAAGACAAAAGGAGGTCTATTCGACTGCCGAGATCTTCGCTTGAACCTGCCCGCTTGAACATTGAAACTACCACTGCCATCTGATTCTAAGTTGCCACCTGCTTCTTTTTGATTAATGTCCTTTCATGAACCAAGCCACGCTGCTGCGGGAATCCCGCTCAAAGCACACGTTGAAGAGCTCCGAAGCCGCTGCGAAGCAGCTTCGCGCTTTCAGGGCGGTTCTACCTATTTCCACGAGGAACTCGGAATCTTCCGAGCTTACCTCGACGAAAAGGGGCTCTACCTCAAAGAGCCGCCAACCGAATTAAGTCGACCGCCCGACGAAGAGGGCAACGAGCACCAGGTCTGGTACATCCCGGCCGATGAGGCATTCCTCAAAGCCACTTGGCCCGACTTCTTTGGATTGCTTGTCATCCATCGTCCCAGCGAGGAACACAAGTCATCGCCCATTGCGTATCTGGAGCGATGGCAGCTTCACAATGAATTGTTTGGGGATCAGGTCACTTTTCTCGGAGCACTGCAGACCGAGTTCGGTCTCCGGCTCATGATTCGCCAGCCAGCCATTGCAGGCACCCCGGCTACCGATGAGCAAATTCAGCAATTCTTCATCGATGCCGGTTGGAAACGATTTGAGATCGAGGGCAACGCGGCCTTTTTTGATGTCGATCGGCGCATCGTCATTTCCGATACCCACCGCGGCAATATCATCCTCATGCAAGATGGTCTCCTGGCTCCCATCGACCTCCGCGTCCAGCCTCTCTCGGACTCACTACTCGCCACTGTCACGAGACTTTGTTCGACCGATTGCTAAAACTAGAAATAGAGAATTTTGCTCAAATTTTAGCCGTTGATTGGAGTCGATTGTGTGTGGGAAAATTCGGTTTGCCGGATGGTGAAATGGCAGCGAAATTTTTTGCCCATGCCTGCGTTCTTGCTCCACCGTCGCTCTGCGAGCTATGGCGGACAGGTCAGTCTTGGATGAAAAGATTGAACCGCGAATGCATGCGGATTTTGGGGTAAATGAAGCAGCGGCTACCTCATCTTCGATCCGCAGTCTTTTTGCTTCTCCCATTCGCGGTTCAAAATCTTTGTCGATTTGACGATGTCACTTCTTCTCACCGCATGCGCAGCTCCACTCGGGGTTGGAGCAGGGTTCGCACTTTTTGGTGTCGTAGTGAAGGCGCGCGGTGATGGCTTTGGCGTCGGCGGATGCTTTGAATTGAAGGATCAGCCAATCGCCTGCGGCTGGCGTGGCGAGCGTGAAGGCATCGCCTTGCACGATCACCTCGAGCTTGGTCGGGTTGTTGCGTTGGCCGGCGGTGGCGATGAGGGTCTGTGCCTCGATTTTCACCGGCTTCATGTCCTTGTCGAGAAGGGCGATGTGGAGTTTGCCGTCCTTATCGATGACTTCACCGTGCATGGTTTCGTCGCTGCTGAATTCGAGGATGCGTCCCTTGTTCGGGCCGAGTTCGATGTCGCCGTGACCGAATGCGAATCCGGCAGTGAGTGCGAGCAGGGTGGTGGTCAGTGTCTTTTTCATTTTTTGCATGTGTTGTGGTTTGGTTGTTTTCTAGCGGGTGGCTGGTGCGTTCAGCCTTAGGGATTTTTCTGCGGCTTTTTTGCCGATCAGAAAAAAGATCGATGGCGTGACCACGAGATCGAGCAGGGTCGAGGAGATCAAGCCGCCGACGATCGCGACAGCGACCGGATGAAGGATTTCCTTGCCGGGTTCGCCGGGTGAGAGGACGAGTGGGATCAGCGCGATGCCTGCGGAGAGGGCGGTCATCAGCACCGGTACCAGTCGTTCGAGCGTGCCGCGCGTGATGAGCGGAATGCCGAAGGCTTCGCCTTCATGTCGCATCAGGTGGAGGTAGTGGGAGATCATCATGATGCCATTGCGTGCAGCGACACCGCCGACCGCGATGAAGCCGACCAATGTTGCGATGCTGATGTTGTCGATTTGCCACCAGGTGAAGGCGAGGGCGCCGGCGAGGGCGAGGGGAAGGTTGAGCATCACTTGGAGTGCGAGTGAGATACTGCGGAAGTAGGCGGTGAGGAGCACGGCGATGAGGACGATGACGATTGCGAAGAATGTAAAAATCCGTTTCGAGGCTTCCTGTCGGGCGAGGTATTCGCCTTCGAAACGCAAGGTGTAGCCGTGGGGCAGCACGACCTTGGTGGCGACGGCCTTTTGCCATTGTTGCACGAGAGACTCCAGATCCCTCTCGCCGGTGTTGGCGCCGATGACGATGCGGCGTTGGCCGTTTTCGCGGTTGATGACATTGGGTCCGTTGACTTGATGAACTTCGGCGACGAGTGAAAGCTGGAGATGGCGGCCGTCGCGGGTTTGGATCATCAGGTCGCCGATGTTTTCCGGCCAAGTGCGCCAGCTTTCGGGCAGGCGCATCACGAGGTCGAGGGTGGCTTCGCCGTCGCGGAGTTCGCCGAGTTGCTGGCCGCCGAGGAGTTTGGAAATTTGTTGGTTGATGTCGGCGGGCGCGATGCCTTCGGTGCGGGCGCGTTCGCGGTTCACCTCGATGCGAACCTGTGGGATGGCGACTTGGGCTTCGAGGTTCACATCGGTGAGGCCCTGGATGCCGAGTCCCGCATCTTTCACCTGGCTGCCGAGGCGACGCAGTGTCTCGAGGTCGGGACCGTGGATCTTGACTGCGATTTTGGCCGATACTCCGCTGAGCATGTGGCTAAGGCGGTGGCCGATCGGTTGGCCGACATTCACGAAGGTGCCGGGGATGCCCGAGAGTTTTTTGCGGATGTCGGCAAAGACCTCTTCGCGCGGTCGGCCATTGGCATGGAATTCCACATCGAATTCATTCACCGATACCGGCATCACATGGTCGTCGCGTTCGGCTCTTCCTGCGCGGCGTCCGACCGATTTCACCTCGGGGATTTGTAGCAGCAGCTCGACCGCTTTTTTGCCGACCTCGTTTGATTGCTTGAGCGAACTACCGGGAGCGCTGGCGAACGAGATCGTCGCGCTGCCTTCGTTGAAGGTTGGTAAAAATTCCTTGCCCATGCCGGGGTAAAGCATCGCGGCTGCAAGCAGCAAGGTGAGCACGATGCCGATCACCGCATGGGGCGCATTGAACGCGGCCTTGAGGAAGGTTTTTTGGGTGAAATTTTTCAGCGCGCGGACCAGCGGGCCATCGTGGTGGATCGCGCCCTCCGCAGGCTTGAGCATGAAAGAGCAAAGTACTGGGATCAGCGTCAGCGATACGATGAATGAGGCGAGCATGCTGACGATCGTCGCGATGGCGATGGGTTGGAACAGGCGGCCTTCGAGGCCTTCGAGCCCGAGCAGCGGCATGAAAACCAGCACGATTAGGATGGTCGCGTAGAGGATGCTGGAGCGGACTTCGCTCGATGCAGCGGCGATGACTTCGAGCCTCGGTTTCGGTTGCGGTGATGCGGCATTTTCGCGCAGGCGGCGGAAGACATTTTCGACATCGACGATCGCATCATCGACGACCATGCCGATTGCCACCGCGATGCCGCCGAGGGTCATGCTGTTCACACCGGTGCCGAACAGGTTGAATGTGATGAGCGTGATCGCAAATGAAAGCGGGATGGCGGTGAGGGTGATAAAGGTTGTGCGAAGGTTCAGGAGGAAAAGCACGAGCACGATGCTGACCATGATCGCGCCGTCGCGGATCGCTTCCTTGAGGTTGCCGATCGCGTTTTCGATGAAGTCCCCTTGTCGGAAAAGCACGCTGGCTTCGACGCCTTGCGGCAGGGTGGGGCGCAATTCGTCGAGCGCCTTTTCGATCGCGGCAGTGAGCTTGAGCGTGTCGAAGCCGGGGGCTTTGTCGATGCTGAGAACGACGCCAGCGGATTCACCCGTTTCGCCTGCGAAGGCAATCGCCGCATCGCCGCGCATCGGCGCGACTCCGAAGCCGACACTTGCGACATCGCCGATGGTGATGATGCGGTCGCCGCTGCGTTTGATGATGGATGAAGCGATGTCCGCGGGGTCGGCGGTCATCGCGAGATTGCGCACCATGATTTCGCGCGGCCCGGCTTGCAGGTAGCCGCTGGTCGATGTGCCGGCAGCGAGTGAGATCGCATTTTCCAGTTCGTCCAGCGTGATGCCTTCGGCGCGGAGGCGGATCGGATCCGGCTCGACACGCAGTTGTTTCACGCCGCCGCCGATGGCGAGCACTTCGGCGACACCGGGGATGCTTTGAAGTCGGCGCGCGATCGTGCGATCAGCGAGTGTGCGGAGGTCCATCGGTGCCATCGACGCACTTTTGTCGCGCAGGCCGACGAGAAGAATTTCTCCCATCAGCGATGACACCGGCGTCATGCCCGAGCGCGTTGATTCCGGCAGCTTTACAGTTTGCAAGCGTTCCTGAACGAGTTGGCGGGCCTTGTAAATGTCGGTGCCCCAAGCGAACTCGACGAATACGAGCGAGAGCCCGACATCGGAATTTGAGCGCAGCCGGTCGAGCCCGCCGACGCCGAGCAAGGCATTTTCCAGCGGGCGGGTGACGAGGGTTTCGACTTCTTCGGGTGCGAGGCCCGGGGATTCGGTCAAGACTGTGACCGTGGGCTTGGTCATGTCGGGCAAGACCTCGACGGGCAGTGTCATGCCGGTGCGTGCGCCAAGCAAAAGCAATAGCAGCGCGGCGGTGATGATCAGCGCGCGATGCTTGAGTGAAAAGCGTATGAGGTGGTCGAGCATGGGATCAGGCCTTGAGGCGTTTGCGGATGATGAAGGCCATGGCGAGTACTGCGACGAACAGCAGCGCGCAGCTGATCGATAGTTCGGTGACAAGTGCGCTGCGTGAGTGGCTGTGGCTGTGCGCCTCGTTGCCTTTGGCGGCGGCGATTTGTTCCTTGGTCATCTCCGTGCCGTCTTCGTTGTGCGGGTGGCCGTGTGCGGCATCGAGCGCTTCCTTCAGCGAGACGCTGCCCTTGCCGGCGAACGAGAGCGCGTAGGCGCCTTGTGTCACCACTTCGTCGCCGGGATAAAGTCCCGAGGTGATTTCCACGCGTTCGTGGTTTTGATCGCCGGTGAGCACTGGCACGCGGACAAAGCTGTTGGTGATTTCGTAGTCCTTGATGAAAACAAAGCGGTTCGAGCGATCGCCTTGAAGTGCCTCGCGCGGGATGCTGAGCACGGCATCGCGTTGGGATGCGATGAGTGTAAGTTCCGCGCGCATGCCGGGTCGCAATTGATTGCCTGGATTGGGCAGTGCAAACACCGCGTCGATGGTGCCCTTTTGCGCATCGGCACCGACACCGAGGCGGAGAAATTTTGCGGTGAGTTCCATGTTGCCGCTGGCGGGCACGCGGATTTTGGCAGTGAGTCCTTCGTTGAGAATCGAGGCGTCGTTTTGCGGGATTTTTGCGGTGATCCAAACCGTGCTGAGGTCGAGGATCTCCATGAGTATTGCGTCCGGTTCGACGGGTGCGCCGAGATGGGCTTGCGATTCGATGACGAGTCCGCTTGCGGGGGCTTTCAGCTCGATCACCGGGGGTGGATTGCCCGCTTGGCGGCTTTCGACGCGCGCGATCACATCGCCTTTCGTGACGAATTCGCCCTTGTGAAAAAGGACCTCGGCGATTCTTCCGGCGGCGCGGCTGGAGAGGGTCGAGTGGCTTTCGCAGGCGTGATCGACTTCACCGAGTGCGAAGAGCGTGTGGTCGAAG
>JBKDYW010000054.1:0-5754 GCA_046308575.1 Verrucomicrobiota bacterium | reverse complement strand
CGTCGGCGTGAGCGTTTTTTCCAAGTTTTGCAAAATGTCACGCAGTGTTGCGGCGCGCTCGAAATCCATCGCCTCGGCCGATGCCTCCATGTCCTTGCGCAGGCCGTCGAACAACTCGCGCTTGCCCTTGCCCTCGAGGATCCGGCATGCCTCTTCGACCTTCGCAAGATACTCTTCGCGCGAGATGCGCCCGACGCATGGCGCCGAGCAGTTGCGAATGATGTCGGCATTGCAGTGGCGGTACTCTGCCTCGCCGGGATCGGTCGGTCGGCACACGCGCAGACCCAGACTGCGGTTAAGCCACTCGAGCGTGTGGTTCAACGCACTCGAATGCGGAAATGGCCCGAAGTATTTTGAGCCATCCTCTTTTCTCACCCGTGTCGTCACAAAGCGCGGCCACGGATCCGCCAGCCGCACCCGCGCGAGCAGGAAGCGTTTGTCATCCCGAAACGCGACATTGTAGCGCGGCCGGTAGTCCTTGATGAGCTTGCCCTCGAGGAGCAACGATTCTTCCTCGTTGCGCACGACATGGATCTCGAAATCATGGATCGAATCAATCAGCGCGCGGGTCTTGATGTCGGCCCGCATCTTGCGCGAGGGCATGAAATAACTCGAGACCCGCCGCTTGAGGTCACGCGCCTTGCCGACATAGATGATAGAGCCCAGATGGTCCTTCATCAGGTAGACCCCGGGTTGATGGGGCACCTCGCGGAGCTTGATCCTGAAATTCGCTGCACTCATGAAACCGGCCTGGATCCCCATCGAATGCCAGATCTGCGGAAATTCAACCGCAAAGCCCAGGAAATCTCGCGGATTTTGCCGACAAATTTGACATCGCGCGGCATTCCCTTTCGTGCAAGGCTTCCGCCGCAAGCTCATTCCCGTTTCATGAAAATTTCCACCGCCCCATCCACCCGCCGCCGCAAAGGTTTCACCCTCCTCGAAATGGTCATCGTGCTCGGGATCATCGCCATGATCCTCGGCGGCGCGATCTTCGCGATGCGCGGCATCGGCGACGCTGCCAAACTCAAGCAGGTCGAGGCCGACTTCAAGAGCCTCGAAAGCGCGCTGCAAATGTACAAGCTCAACGCCGGCAGCTACCCAACTAGCCAGCAAGGCCTCAAGTCGCTCCAAGAAAAACCCACCAGCACGCCGGTGCCGCGCCGCTGGGTGCAAGTCATGAGCAAGATCCCGCTCGACCCATGGGACTCGCCCTACAATTACCGCTTTCCCGGCCGCAAGCGCGTCAATGAATTCGAGATCCTGAGTAAGGGTCCCGATGGCATGGAAAACACTCCCGATGACCTCAGCAGTCAAGACGACTGACCTCCGCCGCGGATTCACGCTCATCGAACTTGTCGTCGTACTCGCAATCGCGGCCGTCGTCATGGGCGGCGCGGTGGGCCTGATGGTTTATTCGTCCGACGAGCATTCGCTGCGTCGCGCGTCGGGAGAAATCGAGTTGCTCGCCAAGCGCGCGCGGGTCACATCGATGCTGCATCAGACGCCGTATGCCTTGGAGTTTCGAGCCGATCGCGTGCGCATGCTGCCACTTGCCGAAGCGGGGCGGCCTTTGCGCAAATCGAAGAAGCGCGATGTGGAAATCCAAAGCGACGCCTCCGCCACGCGCGAAGAATTTCGCCTCAAGGACGGCATGAGCGTGTTCGTGCGCCGTTGGGATTCGAAGCAATGGCTCGATACCGTGAAGGAAGATGTGCACATCTGGCGCTTTGATCCCGAGGGACTTTGCGAACCGCTTTCCGTGAAACTGGTGCTCGATCAAAGTTGGTCGGCCGACACCTACGAACCGCTCACCGCCGCCATCCGCGAAAGCGAACTCGAAGCACGATGAACACCATTCACCCCATTCGGAAGTCAGGCTTCCTGCTGCTTGAGATGGTGCTCGCTCTCGCGGTCTTCGGCATGGCTGCCACCGGATTCACCGTCGCTCTCAATCGCATGGCCGCCACCGCGTCGCTCGCACAAAGCGAGTTGCGCATCACGCGCATTCTCGACAGCGCGCTTGAGGAAACACTTTCACAACCGACGATCGAGGAAGGCTCCGATACGATCGAGATCGGCGAAACCGGCATCGAGCTCGAGACGACCATCGAACGCATCGAAGATTTGCTCAACGAGGAAGGCCAACAACTGCAGGACATGTTCCGGATCCGCATCACGGCAAAGTGGGCCGAGAACGGTCGATCGCAGCAACGCAGCGCGGAAACCTGGCGCTATGGCATGATGTACCAGCCATGAAAATTTCACCGTCATCACGCAAGCGTCGCGGCTTCACCTTGCTCGAGGTGGTGATCGCTGTCGGCTTGCTGAGCCTCATCGTTGGCATGGTGGTCGGCATCGCGCGCACCTCGCTCGCGCTCGGCAAAACGATTGTCGAAACGCAGAACGAGGAAATGCGGCAACAGGCGTTTTTCGAGCTGCTCGGCCGCCGTTTTGCATCGCTGCCCGGCAACGCGCGACTCGATCTGAAGGTCGATGACAAAGGCTCGCATTACCTCTCCGACCTCACGCTACAAAATGTTCCGCTCGGCTTCAACTGGTCCGGCGGCGAACGCATCGCCAAGGCAGTGCAACTCTCAACCGTCAAGCGCCGCAGCGGATTTCTCGACATCGTCCTGCGCTACTACGAAAACGAAATTCTCGAAGACTCCGAGCAAAGCACGATGAGCGCGCTCAAGGAAAAACCCTTCGCCGAAATCGTGCTGCTCCAGGATGTTTCCTACTTCGAATGGCGCGTGCTCGATGGTCGCTCGATGGAATGGCAATTCGACTGGCACAACCAAGGCCGGCTCCCGCTGCAAATCGAAGTCACCATGGCGATGGGCGCGAAAGGCGAAGAGATCCGCCAAATTTTTTGGATTCCACCACGCCTCAACCCGGAAGTGGTGATGCGCCAAATGACGCAAGGCGCGAATCAAAACCAAAATCCGAATATCGAAAACCCCGAGGGCCAACCCGAAGACGGCCAAGACGGCGACTCAGGCGCTCCGCCCGAATCCAATCCCGGCGGCGAAACCCCACCGGACACGCAATGACCTCACCCCGCACGATCTCACCGCACCGATCACCCCGCGGCATGGCGCTGCTGGCGGTGATCTGGCTCATCGCGATCCTCGGCCTCGCGTCGATGGCTGCCCTGCGCGTGATTTCCTTCGACATGGAACTCGCTTCGGCAAAAATTCATGGCTCGCACGCTAGGCAAGTCGCGGAAAAAGGCATCGCCATCGCCTGCAACCCGATCGTGAAACGCAGCGATCCGATTCTTCGCCAATTCAATGAAAACAGCGGCGAAGGCTTCGAAGTCAAAATGACCTCCGAAGGCGCACGCTTCAACATCAATGCGATCATCCTCCAGGAAGACAAAGCGCTGCTGCGCGAAATTTTCACCGATTGGGGCCTCAGCCTCGATGACGCGATGGCCACCGCTGACGCGCTCTGCGATTGGGTCGATCCCGATGACAATGTTGCCCTCAACGGCGCGGAGGTGAAGGAATACGAATCCGCAGGCCGCATCAACCAGCCCTTCAACCGACCCTTTTACGACATTGCGGAAGTCCGTCTCGTGCGCGGCATGGACCTGGTCGAGGCCGCCCGCCCGGATTGGCGCGAGTGGTTCACGGTCTGGAGCGGTGGCCCCCTCGACCTCAATGAGGCCACTGCTGAGCTCATCGCCGCCGCCGCCGAGTGCGACCCGAGCCAAGCGGAGATCATTCCAGAGACAGTTTGTGGCCCCGACGGCATTCGTGACACGGATGATGATCAACCTTTCGAAAATGCCGCCGCCGCCCTCCAGCTCCTCGGCATCGATTCCACTGCCCGGCCCGACATCGCCCGCCGCTTCACCGTCAATGACACCACCACCCACATCGAGAGCCTCGGCCAAGCCGATGGCTGTAAGCGAAAAATCAGCGTGATTGTTCGTAATCGAACTGGCAAGCTGGCCCTCCTGCAACGCAACGAAGAAATCATCCCGTGAGCAAACCTATCGAACATGTGCTGCTGATCCCCGGCGAGGAAGCCTGGGAAGTCTGGTCCGGCACGGGCGAGACCGGCTACCAAGCGCGCGAATCGGTCGCGACGGCGATGGCCTCCGGGCTTGCCAATTTGCCGCCCGGCGAGCTGACGATGTTTTTCCCGGTGAAGTCTCTCACCGCAGTGCCGATGCGCGTGACCAGCGATGATGAATCGCTATTTGCCGACCTCGCCGCGCTGCATGCCGAGCGCCTTGGCCTGCGCCCCGATCCGATGGCTGGCCAGCTCACCGATGTATTCGTGATCGCCCGCGAGGCGGAAAACACAGCTTTGCTTTCGGTGTTTCTCAAATCGCCAAGCGACGAGGAACTCCCGCCGCGTTCGCCAAGTGGTTTCGACATTTCGCCGCGCGCGTTTCATGTCGATGGCAACTCGCTCGCAGTTTGGAAAGAATTCGGCCGCTGGGTGTTCGCGCTCTATCATCACGGCAAGCTCGCCTACTGCCAAGCGACCTCGGTCGATGCGAAATTGCCCGATGCGGCGCTCGCCCGCGAAATCCGCCTCTCGCTCGCCCAGCTTTCGATGCAAGGCCTCGATGCCGACCCAGCCCGCGTGAAAATTTGGGCAACTCTGGACCGCGCCGATGTCGAGCCCTTCGGCCACGCGCTCGGGCTGCCGACCGAAGTCGAGCCCCGCCCGCTGCCTGTTCCGCCCGAGCCGCTCAGCAAGCTCTTGCCGGCCGATGTTCGCGCCGCCCGCCGCGCCGCCCAACGCCGCCGCGCTATCATCAGCGCTGCCGCCGCTGCCGCGCTGGTTTACCTCGGCCTCATCGGCTGGTTCCTTTTCGGCCTCTGGCAAACCTCTTCCCAAACCCGCAACCTCCTCGCCCAAGCAGAAGAGGCAGCACCCAACATCGAGGCCTACACGCAGCACGATGCCAAATGGCGCGAGCTCGCCCACGCAGTCAAACTCACCCACTCGCCCGTCGATATCCTTTCCCGCATCGCCAATTGCATCCCGCCCAATAGCGGACTCCGCCTCAAAACCGCCGATGTCAGCGCGACGGAAATCAAGCTCATCGGTGAGGCCCCGCAGCCCCAGGCCGTCAACGCCTTCAGTCTCGCGCTCACCAAACACAACGAGCTCACCCAGTTCACCTGGCAAACGCCCCCAGCGAATCAATCGAATCGCGGCTGGGAATTTGTCTTCACCGGCGAGCTGCCGACCGAAGAACCCCAGGAATAAGCGACAATTTCCCGCCTCCGTGGCATTGTTCACTTGGCAAATCCCACCCCTCCCGCCCCATGTCCCCACGCGAACGAAACCTGCTGCTCCTCTTTGCCGCCGCGGGCTTCCTCGTGCTCAATTTTCTCGGCTTCGGATTCATGCAATCCAAACGCGCCGACCTCGATCGCAAGCTCGCCGCCGCTCAACAAAAACTCACCACCGCCGAGTTATTCCAGAACAATGCCGAGGAAGTCGCCGATGAAATGCAGTGGCTCACGGACCACGAACCAGCACCCGTCGCCAGACAAGATGCGGAAACCGAACTCCAACAGTTTTGCGCAACCGAGGCCAACAACGCCGGCCTCACGATCAAAACGCAAAAGTTTCTGGACGCTGACGAAACCGAAGGTCGCCATTATCACCGCGCAAAAATGCAACTCAATGTGATCGGCCGCGAGGAGGCACTCTACCAGTGGCTCGATCAAATCAACGACCCAGCCCAACTCCGCATCGCCACTCAACTGCGCCTCACGC
>JBKDYW010000053.1:0-2861 GCA_046308575.1 Verrucomicrobiota bacterium | reverse complement strand
TGTCGGCATGGCTGGCGAAGAGCCGCGAGTGCATGGGTATCGCGAATTTGCGGACAATGTGCTGCCACGCATCAAGGCAGCGGGATACAACACCGTGCAGCTGATGGCGGTGCAGGAGCATCCGTATTACGGGTCGTTTGGTTATCATGTTTCGTCTTTTTTTGCGCCATGTTCGCGCTTTGGAACGCCCGATGATTTGAAACATCTCATCGACACCGCGCATGGTCTCGGCATCGCGGTGTTGCTCGACATCGTTCACTCGCACGCGGTCAAAAACACGGCCGAGGGCCTCAATGATTTCGATGGCTCGGGTCATCAGTATTTTCACGCCGGAGTGCGGGGTGATCATCCGTCCTGGGACTCCAAGTGCTTTGATTATGGCCGGCCGGAGGTGCGGCATTTCCTGCTTTCCAACATTCGCTATTGGCTCGAGGAATTCCGCTTCGATGGCTTCCGCTTCGATGGGGTCACCTCGATGCTCTATCACTCGCGCGGCAATCGAGCATTTGGATCCTACGATGACTACTTCAGTGGCGATGCCGACGAGGATGCGATCCTTTACCTTCAGCTTGCCACGCAGCTCGCGCGCGAAATGAGGCCCGATGCCTTGCTCGTCGCCGAGGACATGTCGGGCATGCCGGGGCTGTGCCGGCCGATCGATGAAGGTGGCGTCGGCTTCACGCATCGGCTCGCGATGGGCATTCCCGATTATTGGATCAAGCTGCTCAAGCACCGCCGTGATGAGGACTGGGATCTCGGTGAGTTATGGAGCGTGCTCGCCAACCGTAGGCCGGGCGAAGCAAACATCGCCTATGCCGAGAGCCACGACCAAGCACTCGTCGGTGACAAGACGCTGGCATTTCGCCTGATGGATCAGGAAATGTACTGGCACATGGCAATCGATGATCCGCATCCGGTCATCGAACGCGGCGTCGCATTGCACAAGATGATCCGCCTCTTCACGATGGCGATCGGTGGTGAGGGTTGGCTCAATTTCATGGGCAACGAGTTTGGTCATCCCGAGTGGCTGGATTTCCCGCGCGAGGGCAACGGCTGGTCGTATCATTACTGCCGCCGCAAGTGGTCATTGGTCGACGACCCATCCTTGAAATACCGCTGGCTTGCGGATTTCGATCGTGACCTCATGCGGCTTGCGACTCGCACTCAGTTACTCGAGTCCGCGCCCGCGCGGTGTTTGTACATCGATCATGCGAAAAAAATCATCGTCGCCGAGCGGGCGAACCTAATTTTTGTTTTCAACTTCTCAGTCACCGAATCGCCATTTGGATATCCGGTGAATGTCGGCGAGGGCGATCTGCATGGGTTGGTGATTGATACCGACCTCAGTGATTTTGGCGGGCACGGACGACTTGATCCGTCGGTCGCATTTCCCGTCGATGAGGATGGCATCATGCGCGTGTACAGCCCGTCACGATCAGCGCAAGTCTACGCGCCAAGGCAGGGACTTTTCTCCGAAAGCTCCGCTGAATGAAGGGCTTTTGATCCGCGAATAAACAAAGGTGCGTGGGCATTTTGCCGGTTTGGGCGCATGGAGAGATGATTACGGCGCCATGAGATCGCACTGCTCTGCCGATAGTGGCTGGATCTGAATGATTTAGCTATGTCTTTGCCTGAGATGTTGGGCTATGCAATTTGCCCAATCAGGCAGGCTATCATATTGCTTGGCAATACTTCCGTCCTGCGTTCGAAACAGCAACTTTGCTGGCTGGTCTTCTTCTGAGTTGTCGTAGAAATACGCCCTATCTGCCAGTCGCGCCGCTTCGATGCTATTGGCCATGGAGCGAGTGTATCGTGAAATTATTTTTGGAATCGGCACTTCATGCCCTCCTTGCAGATATCGTTGAACAATCCGAGCGGCATTGATCGAGGGCGAGTTGGTGCCTACATAGAAAATTCTGATGAAGTATCCCTTTTCCTTGGCTCGTCGAATAAAATCGATTTTCCCTGAGGTGGAGAGAACAGTTTCGAAGGCTAAATCTTGTGAATTTCTTAAGGCATTTTCCCTGCGGTCCTCTGCGATTTGGGCTGCTTTCAGAACAGTTGCCGGATCATTCCAATCTCCCAATTCATTTTCGGCAATGATGTCGGGGTTGATGTAGAGACAATTTTGAAACCACTGGTGGCCCAAGCCTTGTTCAGTGATGGTGGTTTTGCCGGATCCGTTTGGTCCAGCGACAACCAGAAGTCTAGGCCTATGATTGTCGGATGGCTGCATGGAGTTGTTCCCCAAAATTCTGTATAGTCTCCTTGTGCTTTTGCGCCGCACGCTGCCCGGCAAGTGCGACAAGACGATTGAAGAGGCTGAGCTCTAGCTCTTCACGCTCTTCGGAAACTTCAATCGAGCGGTTGATTGTTTCATGATTATGGTTCTTATCCGCACGGCCCATGTAAAATTACTAACTCCTTTGACAGGCTTAAACAAGTGGAAAGAACATGGATCTTAAGGAATGAACATGTGCGCTCATTTCATTTCCGGCAGGGGTGGCTTGCCTTCGTTCAGTGCCAGCCATCCGCGAGCGATTCGATAGATCGCCCAGATCGCGAGGATGAGAAATCCGATGAACCATGTGGCGAAGCCGACGAGCACGATCATCAGAACGAGTGACACCATGCCGACTAGGCAAGCCCACGCGAGGGAATACCAAAAAGTCTGAATCTGCCACTTGAAGTGTGGCTCGAGCCATGTGCCGCGCGCTTCGGAGCGTTTCACATAGTTGATAATGACCGCGACAATAGACGGCCAGCCAAAGAGGAAGCTGCCAATCACCGTGGCGGCACCAAAGGCGCCAAGCACGAGGCTCACGGCATGCAAGGCATAAACCAAGTGGGTGGCCTGCACG
>JBKDYW010000052.1:0-16843 GCA_046308575.1 Verrucomicrobiota bacterium | reverse complement strand
GACGGGTGACTCATGCCAACTGCTCATCCACGTGGCGCTGCCAAGAATCATTGGCTGCTTGTGCTCGACATGGCGAGGGGGCTTGAGGCGGATGATTTCCTGGGCGAGGCATTCCGTGCGGAATTTTGCCAATGCGGAAAGATCGACTTCCTTGGAAAGCGGTTGTTTCGATTCGTCCTTTTTGACGCTGTCGATTTTTTTGCAAAGGTGGCAGGGGCGTTCACCGCTGAAGGTGTCCTTCACGCCTTTGGCTAGGCCGTCATCCTTTGAATACTGGACGATCATCGAGATCCATGCGTAGGACTGGACCAAGGCGTAGGGGCCACCCGTCAGATGCAGGCAGCCGCAAATGACCATCAGAAGATGGAAAAGCTTCTTCAGGGATGTGAGCCGTGGAGGAAGCATGGGCGGGAGAGGGATATGGCTCTAGCCTGTGCGCTTCAAGGAAAATGCGAGGGGTTTGAGGCGTTTGTTTGTAGCTTCAAGGACCAACGATATTCGGTGTTCGGAGAAGTCCGGCTGCGGGCTATCGCTGTCCGTCCTCCAGCAGCATGGCGATCACTTCACGCAAGTTGTCGTTGAGTTCGTCCAAGGTTTCGCCTTGTGAGTGCGCCCCCGGAAAACCTGGAACATATCCAACAAACAGACCGGTCTCATGGTCGCGTTCGATTACCGCTGTGAATGATTTCATAACCTCATTCTTGCACGTTTTGTATATTCGTCAATCAAGCAGCCAATCAGGGATGGATGAGCATGCCCCAATCTCAATCAATCAGATCAGCTTTCCTTGCCGCAGCACTGCTTGAATTTTTTGCCGGATCCGCAGGGGCAGGGGGCGTTTCTGCCGGTGGTTTCGATGGCGAAACTGGGTTTGCGTTTGGGCAGGTTGATTTTGAGGGCGGGGGCTTCGTCGGAGTCGGTGCCGGGGACCCTGCTTGAGTTGCCGGTGACGGCGATGTTGCTTTTGGTGAGGTTTTCCTCGCCGCCTTGGAGTTGTTGCGGCTGGCTGTGGAGTTGTTTGAGGAAGGCCTCGAGGTTGGCGGCCGAGCGGAAGAGGTTTTGCAGGGCCTCGCGCTTGATCGAATCCATGAGCGTGACGAAGAGTTCGTAGGCTTCGTTTTTGTATTCGATGAGCGGATCCTTCTGGCCTTGGGCGCGGAGGCCGACACCTTCGCGGAGGGCATCCATGTTGTAGAGGTGTTCCTGCCATTGCTTGTCGATGGCGGCTAGCACCATGCGGCGTTCCTCTTGGTCGAGGACCTCGGCGGGAAGTGAGCCGACGCGGGTTTCGTAGGCTTCGCTGACTTTTGCAACGAGGATCTCGGTGATGGATGATGCGTCGCTGGCCGAGGCAAAATCTGCGGCGCTGACACCAAGTGGCAGTGTGCTGTTGACCTGTTGGGCGAGGCTCGCGAGGTCGGGTTCGCCTTCCTGATCGGCGAGGAAATTGGTGACTAACGAGGGGATGGTCTCGTTGATGATTTCGTTGACGAGGTCGCGCGGGACTTCGGTGGTGAGGACCTCGTTGCGATAGCCGTAGACGACCTCGCGTTGCATGTTCATCACATCATCGAAATCGAGCACGCGTTTGCGCCAGGTGTAGTTGCGTTGTTCGACGCGTTTCTGGGCGGTCTCGACCGACTTGTTGAGCCACGAGTGTTCGAGCGCTTCGCCTTCCTTCATGCCGAAGCGTTCCATCATCGCGGTCATGCGGTCGGCAGCGGCGAAGTTGCGCATGAGGTCATCCTCGAAAGCGATGAAGAACTGCGAGCGTCCGGGGTCGCCTTGGCGGGCGCAGCGGCCGCGGAGCTGACGGTCGGTGCGGCGGGATTCGTGGCGTTCGGTGCCGATCACAAAGAGGCCGCCGAGTTCGGCGACGCCGGGTGCGAGTTTGATGTCGGTACCGCGGCCTGCCATGTTGGTGGAAACTGTCACCGCGCCGGTGTGGCCCGCGCGGGAGACGATTTCCGCTTCCTGTTCGTGGAACTTCGCGTTGAGGACCGAGTGGGGGATCTTGGCGCGCTTGAGCATGCGCGAGAGGGTTTCGGAGGAGTCCACCGAGGCCGTGCCGACGAGGCAGGGTTGACCGATGGCGTGGGCTTCCTCGATTTTGGCGATCACCGCATTGAACTTTTCGCGGCGTGTCTTGAAGACCTGATCGTTTTCGTCGACGCGGTTGTTCGGGCGATTGGTGGGGATGGGCAGGACATCGAGGCGGTAGATGTCGTGAAACTCGGCGGCTTCGGTTTCGGCGGTGCCGGTCATGCCCGCGAGTTTTTCGTAGAGGCGGAAGTAATTCTGAATCGTGATGGTCGCGAAGGTTTGGGTTTCCTTCTCGATCGCCACGCCTTCCTTTGCCTCGACCGCTTGGTGGAGTCCGTCGGACCAACGGCGGCCGGGCATTTCGCGGCCGGTGTTTTCATCGACGATGATGACTTTGTCGTCCTTCACGACATACTGCACATCCTTTTCGAAAACGCAGTAGGCTTTGAGGAGTTGGGAAATGTTGTGGATTTTTTCCGCCTGCGAATCCATGCGGACTTGGAGCGACTCCTTGGCAGCGGCTTTCTGCGCGTCGTTGAGTTCGCGGTTGGTGTCGATGTCGGCATACTGCGTGCCGAGGTCGGGCAGGGTGAAGGCATCGGGGTCGCCGGGTGAGAGGAAATTGCGGCCCATTTCCATCAGGTCCGAGTCGTTACTCTTCTCGTCGATGACGAAGTAGAGTTCTTCCTTGAGGTCGAAGAGTTCCTTTTTCTGTGCGTCCTGGTGGAATGATAGTTCGGCCTTTTCGAGAAGGCGGCGCATTTCCGGCTCTTCCATGAAGCGCATGAGCTGGCGGTTGCGCGGTTGACCGAGCTTGAGTTTGTAGAGTGCGCGTCCGGCACCTTCCTTGTCGCCGGCTTCGAGGAGTTGCTTCGCTTCGGTGGCCGTCTCGTTGCAGAGTTGGGTCTGGCGTTTGACGAGTTGTTCGACCGAGGGTTTGTACTTGTCGTACTGCTGCGACGAGTGGGAGGAGGGGCCGGAAATGATGAGGGGTGTGCGGGCCTCGTCGATGAGGATCGAGTCGACCTCGTCGATGATGGCGATGTAGTGGCCGCGTTGGACTTGTTCGTCCTTGGTCGAGGCCATGCCGTTGTCGCGAAGGTAATCGAAGCCGAATTCCGCGTTGGTGCCGTAGGTGATGTCGCAGGCGTATTCCTCGCGGCGTTCCCATGGGGGCATTTGGTTTTGGATGCAGCCGACGCTGAGGCCGAGGAAGCGGTAGAGCGCGCCCATCCAGTCCGAGTCGCGGCGGGCGAGGTAGTCATTGACCGTCACGATGTGGACGCCGAGGCCGGTAAGGGCGTTGAGGTAGACCGGCAGTGTGGCGACGAGGGTTTTGCCTTCGCCGGTTTGCATTTCGGCGATCATGCCGCGGTGAAGTGCGATGCCGCCGATGAGCTGGACATCGAAGTGGACCATTTCCCAAAGGATCGGGTGGTCGTTGACGGTGATCGTGGTGCCGCACATCCGGCGTGCGGCGTTTTTCACGACCGCGTAGGCTTCGGGGAGAATTTGCTCGAGGTATTTTGCGCGGGCCTTCGGGAAATTTTCCGAGACTTCGTGGAAGGCGGCCTTGGCGGCCTCGATGGATGCGGCGTTCGCTTCGATCGATGAGGGGAGTTGAGAAAATTCGCTGCGGAGTGGGGCGATGCGTGCTTCGAGATTTTGCGCGGTGGCGGCGAGTTCCTCGGCGGACATGCGCTCGACAGCCGGCTTGGGCGGTGCTTCGAGCGAGTGATAGCGGGCAAGGTGGGACTGCCACATGCGGGTCATTTCCCGCAATTTTTCCTCGGGCTCCCGTTGCAGGGCTTCCTCGATTTCATTGATGCGGGCAACCGTCGGCCGAATGCGGCGCACTTCGCGCTGGTTCTTACTGCCGACGATTTTCTGGAGAATCCACTTGATCATGTGACGCTGGGGGTGAGGCGGTAGGAACCGCCGGGCCGGAGGGAATACACCGGGGAAGAGGACCTTGCAAGCGCTGGAGATGGGCGGGGCGACTTAAGTTTTCCCCTCAAAAAGGCCTTGGATCGACGGTATCTGTCGCCCGGGCCTCAATGAGACATCGGGTTGTCGCCGGAGGCATCGCCGAGGTGGCTCATGTTTTCCGGCAGGAAGCGTTTGAAGCGAGTCTTGTCGATCGACTTCATGTAGGCCTCCTCGGGCGAGATCATGCCCTCGCGAAGTTTCGTCCAGATCGATTCGTCCATGAACTGCATGCCATCGGCTTTGCCGCCGGTGATCACATCGTAGAGTTTTTGGGTCGCGCCTTCGCGAATGATCGCGGAGACCGCCGGGGTGGCGAACATGATTTCGTGGACGGCGGTGCGGCCGGGTTTGTCGATGCGCTTGCAGAGGAGTTGGGCGACCACGCCACGCAGTGAGGCGGCAAGCATGGTGCGGACTTGCGATTGTTGGTCGGCGGGGAACACATCGATGATGCGGTCGACCGTCTTGCGCGCGTTGTTGGTGTGGAGGGTGCCGAAGACGAGCAGGCCGGTTTCGGCGGCGGTGAGGGCGAGTGAAATCGTTTCGAGGTCGCGCATCTCACCGACGAGCACGATGTCCGAGTCCTCGCGCATCGCGGCGCGGAGTCCATCGGCGAAGGAGGGTGTCTGGATGTGGACTTCGCGTTGGGTGATGATGGATTTTTTGTTGCGATGAACGAACTCGATCGGTTCCTCGACCGTGATTATGTGGCGGCTGAAGTTTGAGTTGATGTAATCGAGCAGTGCCGCGAGCGTGGTGGATTTGCCGGAGCCGGTGGGGCCGGTGACGAGCACAAGGCCGGAGCGCATGTGGCCGAACTCTTTGACGATTTCCGGCACGCCGAGTGATTCGAGTGAGGCGATCTCGGTGGGGATGAGACGGAAGACCGCGCCGAGGCCGTTCTGCTGCTTGAGGTAGTTGCAGCGGAAGCGTGAGTTTTCGTCCATCTCGTAGGCGAAGTCGAGGTCGCCTGCCTGCAGGTAGCGTTCGAAGGCAGCGGGGTCGCAAATTTCCCCGAGCAGGTTTTTGAAATCATCG
Source organism: Verrucomicrobiota bacterium (assembly GCA_046308575.1). Classification (GTDB taxonomy): domain Bacteria; phylum Verrucomicrobiota; class Verrucomicrobiia; order Verrucomicrobiales; family Akkermansiaceae; genus Luteolibacter. The sequence goes on along the minus strand of JBKDYW010000052.1, from coordinate 11,773 downwards.
CCGCTGAGGACCTCCTTGTCGGGGATGGGCGTGACTGCGCCGTGGACGCGGATTTTCGGCGGTTGACCTTCCGACAGGTGGAGGTCGGATCCTTTGGTGGCTACGAGGTAGCGGAAAAACTCGTCGATGCGGGCCATGGCGGGTCGTGGGAGAGGAGAGGAAAAATTGGCGGATCAGGATTGGAGGAAGACCTTCATTTCGGCCTTGTCGTCGGAGCGGTAGAGGAGTTCTTCGCGGGTGATCAGTCCATCGACATAGAGTTTGCGCAGGGATTCATCCATGGTGATCATGCCGACATTTTTACCGGTCTGCATGACGCCGGGGAGCATGTAGGTTTTGCCTTCGCGGATGCAGTTTGAGACGGCGGGTGTGTTGACGAGTAGCTCGAGCGCCATGACGCGCCCGCTGCCATCCGCGCGGGGGACGAGTTGTTGGGAAAGGATGCCGCGCAGCGATTCGGAGACCATGATGCGGATCTGGTCGCGTTGGTCGGTGGGGAACACATCGAGCACACGGTCGAGGGTGCGAGGGGCATTGCCGGTGTGGAGGGTGCCGAGCACAAGGTGACCGGTTTCCGCAGCGGTGAGCGCGAGCTGGATCGTCTCGAGGTCGCGCATTTCACCGACCATGATCACATCGGGGTCTTCCCGTAGGGCGCCGCGAAGGGCTTTGGCGAAGGACTCGGTGTGAGTGTGCACTTCGCGTTGGTTCACATGGCAACCTTTGGATTCAAAGACATATTCGATCGGATCTTCGAGGGTGAGAATGTGGTCCTCGCGGTCGCGGTTGATGAAATCGACAAGGGCTGCAAGCGTGGTCGACTTGCCGGAGCCGACCGAGCCCGTGATGAGCACGAGGCCGTTTTGATATCGGGTGAGCGGCAGGATGTGTTCGAGTGGCAGGCCGATGTCTTCGATCGAGCGAATCTTGCTGTTGATGATGCGGAACACCATGTCATAGCCAAGGCGTTGCTTGATGACCGAGGCGCGGTAACGACCGCTGGGGGAAGAGTAGGCGAAGTCAATGTCACCGCGTTTTTCGAGACGGGCCCATTCGGTTTCCGAAAGGAAAGAGCGTGCGAGTTTTTCGGCTTGTTCCGGGGTCAGCAGATCATGGTCTTCCCAAATGGGAGAGAGCGTGCCGAAGCGCCTCCAGGCAGGTGGGTAGCCAGTGGCGAGGTGGACATCCGAGCAGTCGTATTCACGGCCGATCTGGAGGTATTGGTCAACGTGTTCGAGGACCTGATGGGTGGACATGGGGCTTGTTGGAAAGGGCTTGGCTGGGGTCGCTTTCGCGATGGATGACCGGGTTGGAAACGAGTGAGGTGGCGATGCGTTGGCTCAGCCATTTTCTCAACGCATCACCGAGCCAGATCTTCAATAAGGGGCGGGCAGTGGTCAAGGTGAGACCAAGCAGCGTGCCTGCGAGGCCGCGTGATTTTTCCGCGCGTGCGGTTTTTTTGCGGCGAAAGAGCATGCTGGCGGCGAGGCCGGAAACGATCGAGCCTGTTAGCCACATGCCGGGTTTGTCGTGCAGAGAGTGGCGAATGCGCGCTGGCACATCGAGCTTCTCGCGAAGTGCGATGGCATCGTGCGTGAGTCGCGAACGGGCGGCGGCGCTGAGTTGGATCAGGCGTTCGACTTCGGATTTTTCTGCAGATTTTCGATCCATTCGCGATCTCTTTGGAATTCGGCGCGGGTCACGGGGAAGAGTGGCGTGGTGGCGCCGGATGATTTGCGCAGGAGGATGGCGGCGACGATGATGTGGATCGCACCGATGGCGAGTGCGGTCCAGAACCATGGCCAACCCGCGAGCTGTGAAAGTGCGCCGATGCCGCCGGCCAAGAGCAATGACCAACCGAAGGTGATGCAGAGGATGGCGGCGATGACGCGTGCCGCTTTGTTAGAGCCTTTGCGTGCGGCGTCCTTGGCTTCGAGTCGGATCAACTCGGCGCGCGAGCTGGCGATGGCGAGCAAGGCCTCGATCCAAGTCGACGGGCCATGCGATGTTTCGCGGCCTTCGGGCGTGGGCTGTGAGCTTGGATCTGGCATGAAAGGTGACGAATGGGCGGCGCTTGGCTGATGAGCGAAATGATCATCAGCCGATAAGCATCTCCGGCGCTTCGGGCGTGGGTGAAATCAGCGGCGGGTGATGAGGCCGATGAGGAAGCCAACGCCGAGGGCACCCAGCACGCATTTCGTGGGGTTTTGGCGAATGTAATCTTCGGCAGTCGAGTGGAACTCCTGCGCTTTCACGCGGGTCTCCTGCCAGTGTTCGGTGGCTGACTCGCGAAGGTGTTGGGATTTTTCGGCGGCCGTTTGGCGGAGGTGTTGAGCGGATTCAATCGCGCGATCCTTGAGGGCGGCTGCTCTGGATTCGGCGGTGTGCACGAACTCGCGGGCTCTTTCGCCGGCGGCGGCGCGGAGGTCGTTGGCGGCTTGTGCGATCGATGGGCTTGCGGCGGTGGCCTCTGCGTTGTCGAGAGTGGAAGCGGAGTCGGTCATGGCTTTGTTCGTTAGGATTGCAAGTTTCCGGAGCTCGGCCCGGAGATGGGAATCATCGCACTTTTGGCGTATGGCGCAAGACAGCATCTCGGGAAATGCGGCCGCGGGCGGATGATTTTCGCGGGGGGCGCGGAAAGGCGGAGTATGTTTTGCAGTCAATCGAGCGGACCGATGCCGATCAGGTCGCGGTCTTCCTTGGCGGCTTCGATGAAGGTGTGATCCATCGAAATCGCCTGTTTCAGGTGACTGCGGGCGCGTTTCGCCTCGCCTAGGGTCCAGAGGTAACAGGCGAGGTTGTAATGGAAAATGGCCATTTCGAAGAGGCTTTTGGGGCCTTTGAGCAGCCAGTTGCAGGCCGCGAGCGTGTCACCGGTTTCGTGGAGGCAAAAGGCGGCGCGGAGGAAAAAAACCGGTTCGTCCTTGGCGACGAGGCAAAGCAGTCGGGCGGTGTCGGAGGCGCGGTTCCAAGATTCGCTTTGCATTTGCGCCGCGAGCTTGAGCTCGAGCACCTGGCGTTTTTTTTGCGCCTCGGCAGGCAGTTCGTTGAGCTCTAACAGCGCCTCATCAGCCAATCCCAATTCCAGCCATCCGGTGGCCGCTTGCAGCGTCGCATGCAAATTCATCCTGGTCATTCTAGATCACGCGATCGCGGATGCAATCGTGGAAAAGAAGATTCAAGGTTCAAGTTTTCAGTTTCAAGAGGGAAGAGGATGAAGAGTTGGCGTCCTCCGCGGTGATTCGCGATCGTTCTGATTCGCGTTTATTCGCGTGCATTCGCGGTTTCATATTCTGAAAGGGAAGGCGCCTCGGGGTCGCTTCGCCCTACCGAGAAAAAAAGCGGACCTTTCGGAGAAAGGTCCCTGCCCAGTTTGCGCCCTCCGGGCGATTATAAAAAGAGTCGCGAAGCGCGCCTGACTGGATTGACGCCATCGTCCATCCCAGTATGCGCCCTCCGGGCGATCAAATAAAGAGGCGCGAAGCGCGCCTGACTGGATTCGAACCAGTGACCGTCCGCTTAGAAGGCGGATGCTCTATCCAACTGAGCTACAGGCGCTGCTGGGGGGATTGTTACCAGTGGTGATGGGTGATGTCAAAATCAGGTTCCGATGCCGTAAGCGTTTGGTTTTTGGCTTTCAGAGCTGGGTTTGGCGGATTAGTTTGGGTCATGCGCACGGCGGTTTACGCGGGATCATTTGACCCACCTACGAATGGTCATCTTTGGATGATCGAGCAGGGCTTGGCGATGTTTGATCGCCTGATTGTGGCGATCGGGACCAACACGGCGAAGCGCTATTCGTTCAGCGTTGAAGAACGCTTGGATTTGCTCAAGGCGTCGACGCGTGAGAGCGAGCGTTTGAGCATCACGCATTTCGACAACCGTTATCTCGTCGACTATGCGCGAGAGGTCGGTGCGAAGTATGTGTTGCGGGGGATCCGTTCGCCGCACGATTACGAGTACGAGCGTGTGATGCGTCAGATCAATTCCGACATGGCGCCGGAGATCACGACGGTGTTTCTAATGCCGCCGCGCGACATTGCGGAAGTTTCCTCAAACATGATCAAGGGCCTGATCGGTCCTGCGGGATGGGAGGAAACGGTCGGACGATATGTGCCGCGGCCGGTGTTTGAGAGCTTGGCAAAACATGGTGCTGGCAAGTTCGGGGGATGATGGGCTCGGGCAATCGTCTTGTCAGGCCGGAGGAATTTGATTGAATCCGGATATGACGAAAAGTGATCGCGATTTTTTGTTCCGTTTGTTGGAAACACCGAGCCCGACGGGTTTCGAAATGCCGGGTCAGCGAGTGTGGGCGGATTGGATCAAGGGTCATGCGCAAAGCGTCGAGTGCGACGCGTACGGATCGACCTGGGCGAAGCTTGCGGGTAAGTCATCGAGAGTAGTGATGCTCGAGGCGCATGCCGACGAGATCGGGTACATGGTCAAGCACATCGACGATCGTGGTTATTTGCGCTTGGACCGGGTCGGTGGATCTGATGCCGCGACGGCGCGTGGCAGGCGGATCAATATTTTGGGCGACAAGGGTGAAGTGCCGGGAATCATTGGCAACACGGCGATTCATTTGCGTCGCGATGATCATGGGTCGGAGAAGGCTCCGGCGGTGCATGATTTGTGGGTGGATGTCGGGGCATCGAACGCGCAGGGCGTGGCGAAGCTTGGGATTCGCGTCGGGCATCCGGCGGTGTATCAGGACAGCCCGATGGAGCTGGCAAACAAGCGCATTGTGGGGCGCGCCTTGGACAACAGAGTCGGTGGCTACATCGTCGCGCAGGTGATGAAGCGCATCGCCGCGCACAAATCAAAGCCGGCATTCACGCTGGTATGTCTCAATGCCATTCAGGAAGAGATCGGCGGTCATGGCGCGATGATGGCGGCCTATCGTTTGAAGCCTGATCTATGCGTGTGCCTTGATGTTACGCATGCGACCGACACTCCGGGCATTGATCCTGCGAAGCATGGCAGCGTAAAACTCGGTGGTGGTCCCTCGCTAACGCATGGCACTGCGAATCATCCGTTGGTGGTCAAGCAGTTGCTTGAAGTTGCGAAGGGCAAGGACATCCCGATCCAGCATGAGGCCAGCAGCCGCTTTACGGGCACTGACACGGATAAAATTTTCCATTCGCGCGAGGGTATTCCGAGCGCCTTGGTTTCACTGCCATTGCGCTGCATGCATTCGGTGGTGGAGACCGCGCATCTCGACGACATCGAGCACACGATCGAATTGCTCGCGGCCTTTGTCATGTCGCTAAAAGCGGATGATGAGTTTCATCAGAGGTTGGGGGGAGGGTGAACATCGAACATCCAATATTGAACATCGAATATTGAATAGGTGTGCTACATCTCTTTCAATAACTCTTAACAGATAAATATGAACTCTTCCCCTCTGCGTTCCTTTGCGACCTTTGCGGCTTTGCGGTAAACTTCTTTGAAGATCCGCTTGTGATGATGAGGGGCTTGGCGGTTAAAAACCGCCGCCACGGTTAGAGGATGAGGCCGGCACGTTGGAGGCGGGCTTTGGCGACATCTTCGAGTGGGTTTTCGGGGCCGATGGCGAGGCGGATGCTTTTGAGAAGCGTCCGGGTGATAGGCTTCAGGACGGAGAGTGGCAATGATTTGAGTCCGATCAATTTGCGGTGTTCGGCTGGCAACGAGGCGAGGGCTGATTGGAAGAGCAGCGCGTAGACTGGGCGTGCGGATCTTGGCAGTGGTGGGTTGCGCAGCCATTGGATCACATCGCGTGTGTCATCGTTGACGGCCAGTTCGCCGCGATAGTGGTCGAGCCATGTGAGCAGTTCCTTTTCGTTCATTGGCACATCGGTGAGGCCAAGGGGTTCGACAGATTTTGACCAGAGGCTGACATACGCATCGGCGCCGCCGGGGATGGGGCGGGTGGAAAAAATTTGGTGGCTGCGCAGGAATGAATCCATGAACGCGATGTGGACCCAGCGGAGCAGGTCGGGATCGGCGGCGCGGTAGCTGCGGGATTCGCCGGATGAGCTTTCGTATTGGCCTTTCACGCGGTCGTGCATGCGGTTGACGCGTGAGGCTTCGGCGGCGAGTGCTTCGTGCGAGGCGAAGGTCGTGATCGTGAGCCAGCGGATCGTGCCGGCGAGTCGGTCGAGCGGATCGTCCTTGTAGCGCGAGTGCGTGCGAACGCCGGCGAGGCTGCCGGGGTGGAGGGCCTGCATCAGCAATGCGCGCACACCACCGACGAGTGTGCCGAGGTCGGCATGCACGACCCATGGCGCATCATCCGGCAGATAAAGCCCGCGGCCTTCGCCCGAGGCCACGGTTTCGAGCCACGGAGGATTTCCGCTCGGGTCTCCGCAGAGAAGCGCGCGAAACCTGCGGGAGAAAATTTCCTGTAATTTGTTGTTGGGCAAAATGGATGGTGCGCGCTTGCTCCTCGCGATCAGGCGAGGATCTGGGCGAGCACATAGGGAAGGATGCCGCCGGAGCGATAGTAGTCCTTCTCCACAGGTGTGTCGATGCGCACAACGACCGGAACATCGAACGAGCTGCCATCGGCCTTGCGCACGCGAAGGGTCGCTTGCTGCTGCGGCTTGAGGTCGTTGTCGATGCCCACGAGGTCGAAGGTCGCGTCGGCGAGATCCTTTACCTTGTCGTAATCCGCCTTGTTGACGAAATTGCAAGGAAGCACGCCCATGCCTACGAGGTTCGAGCGGTGGATGCGTTCGAAAGATTTCGTGATGACCGCTTTCACGCCGAGCAGGTTGGTGCCCTTGGCGGCCCAGTCGCGGCTTGAGCCCATGCCGTAGTCCTCGCCGCCGATGATGATCGTTGGGGTGCTTTGATTTTGATAAACGGCGGCCGCGTCGTAGATGGCTTGCGTTTCGCCGTTGATCTTGGTGACGCCGCCTTCGGTGCCGGGCACCATGAGGTTTTTGATGCGGACATTGGCGAAGGTGCCGCGGGTCATCACGCGGTCATTGCCGCGGCGTGAGCCGTAGGAGTTGAAGTCGGCGAACTCCACTTTGTTTTCCACCAGGTAGCGTCCGGCCGGGCTGTCCTTCTTGATCGCGCCAGCGGGCGAGATGTGGTCGGTCGTGACCGAGTCGCCGAAGATCCCGAGCGGCCTTGCGCCGATGATTTCGGTGATGTCGCGCGGTGTTGGTGTGAAGCCGTCGAAGAACGGTGGCTCTTGAATGTAAGTCGAGTTGCGATCCCACTCGTAGACATTGCCGGTGGAGGATTTGATTTCGTTCCACTTCGGATTTTGGTCGGCGAAGCCGGTGTAGAGGCGTTGGAACACATCCGGTTTGAGCGATGAGTTCATGGCCGCTTCGATTTCGGCGGAGCTTGGCCAGATGTCGTGGAGGAAAACCGGATGACCGTCGGAGCCGAAACCGAGAGGTTCTTTTTCCATATCGATATCGACCGTGCCGGCGATCGCAAAGGCGACGACGAGCGGCGGTGACATCAGGAAATTTGCTTTGATCGATTGGTGCACGCGGGCCTCGAAGTTGCGGTTACCCGAGAGCACTGAAGCGGCGATGATGTCTTCCGATTTCACCACATCTTCGATGCCGGAATCGAGCGGGCCCGAGTTGCCGATGCAGGTCGTGCAGCCGTAACCGACGGTTTGGAAACCGAGCTTGTCGAGTTCTGCCTGGAGGCCGGTTTTGTTGAGGTAATCGGTGACCACTCGCGAGCCTGGACCGAGCGAGGTTTTCACCGAAGGCTTCACGGTGAGGCCTTTCGCGTTGGCTTTCTTGGCAAGCAGGCCCGCGGCAAGCATCACGCTTGGGTTCGAGGTGTTGGTGCAGGATGTGATCGCGGCGATGAGCACTGAGCCGTGGGTGATCGTGTCCTTGATGCCGCCCTTGCTATCGACGCTGACCTCCCAAAGCGGGTAGGCGGGAGTGTCGCTGTTTTCAGTGACGACACCGACTTCGGCACCAAGTGCGCGAGCGGCACCAGTGGCATCATCGGGCACGCTGTCGAGGGTCGGCGGAAGCTTGAGCGGTTCGGCGGATCCTGTGGAGGGTTGCTTGTTGTAACCATCGGGTGCAGGACCGGTGAGCAGCGAGGCCCACTTTGATTTGAGTGACTCGAGTTCGATGCGGTCTTGCGGGCGCTTCGGTCCGGCGACGCCGGGCTTGACCCTTGAGAGATCGATTTCGACCACTTGTGAAAACTCGAGTGCGTCCTTTTCGGTCGGGATGCCCCAAAGCCCTTGGGCCTTGTAGTAATTCTCGACGGTTTTGCAGAGTTCGGGCGAGCGTCCGGTGCCTGCGAGGTAGCCGGTGGTGATTTCGTCGATGCCGAAGAAGCCCATCGTCGCGCCGTATTCCGGAGCCATGTTGGCGATGGTTGCGCGGTCGGGCAGCGAGAGGGCTTTGGCGCCGGGTCCGTAGAATTCGACAAATTTTCCGACGACTTTCGTTTTGCGCAGAACTTCCGTCACTAGCAGGACGAGGTCTGTGGCGGTGACGCCGGTGGCGAGTTCGCCGGTGAGGTGGACGCCGACGACTTCGGGGACGAGGAAAGTGACTGGTTGGCCGAGCATGCCGGCTTCCGCTTCGATGCCGCCCACGCCCCAACCGACGACGCCAAGGCCGTTGATCATCGTCGTGTGCGAGTCGGTGCCGACGAGTGTGTCGGGGTAGAAGACGCCATCTTTTTCGAGCACGCATTTAGCGAGGTACTCGAGGTTCACTTGGTGGACGATGCCGATGCCGGGTGGCACGACCTTGAAGGTATCGAATGCTTGCTCGCCCCATTTGAGAAATTCGTAGCGTTCGCGGTTGCGGTGGAATTCGAGGTCGAGGTTACGGTTGAGCGAGTCGCCGGTGCCGGCGTAATCCACCTGCACCGAGTGATCGACGACGAGGTCGACTGGCACGAGGGGTTCGATCATTTTCGCATCGCGGCCCATGCCATTGACAGCAGAGCGCATCGCGGCGAGGTCGACCAAAAGCGGCACGCCGGTGAAGTCTTGCAAGACGATGCGAGCGACCACGAAGGGGATCTCATAGTCCCCGGGATTTTTTGCGTCGTAAGCTGCGAGGTTGGCGATGTCCTTGTCGCTGACCTTGAGTCCGTCGTTGTTGCGGAGGAGTGATTCCAAAACGATGCGGATAGAGACCGGCAGGCGTGAGAGCTTGGGAAATCCTTGTTCGGCGAGAGCGGGCAGCGAGTGGAATTTGCCCTCGGCTCCGGAGCCGGTGGTGAAGGTGCGAAGTGTGTTCATGGTGGGTGGGAGGAATGCGCTGGAGCGGCGATCGTGCCAAATGTCGCACGGAGCGGACGGGCGGAGGCTAGCGGCAGGCGGGGATTTGTCAAAATCGTTTGATTGCCTTGTTTGCTTGGCCGTGAGGCGGGTTTTTTGGGGTCGGGAATTTGGCATTTTCCAAGATTCGGGCTTGCGTCGGCTGTGGCGGTTCTATTGACTCCCCCATGGCGGATATTTCACTCGGATTGTCATTTGATGATGTCTTGCTGGTGCCGGCCCTGAGTTCGGTTTTGCCAGGAGACGCGGATCTCTCGACTTTGCTTGCGGAGGGGATTCCTTTGTCCCTGCCGGTGGTTTCGGCGGCGATGGACACGGTTTCGGAGCACGACCTTGCGATCGCTTTGGCGCGCGAGGGCGGCATGGGGGTGATTCACCGGGCCTGTCCAATCGACGATCAGGTGGTGATGGTTTCACGGGTCAAGCGTTCGGAAAACGCGGTGATCCTCAAGCCGCACACGGTTCGCAAGGAAGACACGGTCGATCATGTGCGCGAGATCATGGCAAAGAACGGATTTTCCGGATTCCCGGTCATCGATGCCGAGGGTCACCTTGAGGGCATGGTCACCGGGCGTGATGTGCGGTATCTGGATCGCACCGATGCGACGGTCGCCGATGTGATGACTCCCAAAGAGCGTTTGATCACCGCGCCGCCCACGACCAGTTTGGAAGAAGCTCGGAGGATTTTGTATCAGAACCGCATTGAGAAACTTCCGCTTATTGATGCGAATGGAAAACTTGCTGGATTGATCACCGGGTCGGACATCGAGAAGCGCGTCACCTTTACCCAAGCGGCGAAGGACGCCAATGGTCGCCTGCGTTGCGGTGCGGCGGTGGGTGTGGGCCCGGATTGCATTGATCGTGGCAAGGCGCTGATCGAAGCTGGTGCGGATGCTTTGTTCATTGATGCGGCGACAGGTCACACGCGCCATGTCATGGGAGTGATTGAAAAACTCAGGAGTCTTTCGGCGGTGCCGGTCGTTGCTGGCAATGTCGTGACCGAGCAAGGTGCGCGCGATTTGGTGAAGGCCGGCGCGAATGCGATCAAGGTTGGCGTTGGTCCCGGATCGATTTGCACGACGCGTGTGATTTCCGGTGTGGGCATGCCGCAGTTCACGGCGATCCGCAATGTGGCCGATCACTGCCGCGAGAATGGCGTGAAGGTCATCGCCGATGGTGGCATTCGTTACTCCGGCGACATTGTCAAGGCGCTGGCGGCGGGTGCGGATCTGGTGATGCTTGGATCGCTGCTTGCTGGCACGCGCGAGAGCCCGGGTCAGACGGTTCATTTCCAAGGTCGTCGATTCAAAACCTATCGCGGCATGGGATCGATTGGCGCGATGCAAAAAGGCTCGGGCGATCGCTACGGGCAGAACAGCTCGGGCAAGCTCGTCGCCGAAGGAGTCGAGGGTCGGGTGCCATATAAGGGGCCGCTTTCGGATGTTATTTTCCAACTCATGGGCGGGCTCAAATCCGGCATGGGATATGTCGGCGCTTCGAACTTGAGCGAGCTTCGCGAACGCGCGCAGTTCACGCGCATCACTGCGGGGGGGCTGCGTGAGAGCCATGTGCATGACATCGTCATCACCGAAGAGCCAACCAACTATCAGCCGATCGGTTGATGGGTGGTCCTGAAATTTCAACACACATTCCATTCATATTTCGATGCACGACAGCAACCATGTGGCGGTGATAGATTTTGGTTCCCAGTACACGCAACTCATTGTGCGGCGGGTGCGGGAGCTGGGTTTTTTCGCGAAACTTTATGCGATCGAGGATTTTCCCGAGATCGGAAAACCGGGAGCGATCATTCTTTCGGGCGGGCCGAAAAGCACCAGCGAGGCCGATGCGCCGGATCTGGATTTTGAAGCACTCCAGGCCTTCGGTGTGCCGGTGCTCGGTGTTTGCTACGGCATGCAATTGCTCAACATCAAGTTCGGCGGAACCGTCGAGGCCAGCAACCGACGCGAGTACGGTCCTGCCAATCTTTTTCCCACCGAGTGCAAGGGCTTGTACGAAGGTATTTCCAGTTCCTCGCAGGTGTGGATGAGCCATTCGGATACCGTCAAGGTGCTGCCCGATGGCGCAAAGGTGCTTGCGGCGAATCAGCACGGCACGCCGGTTTCGCTGCAATGGAATGACAGATTTTTCGGCATCCAGTTTCATCCAGAGGTGACCCACAGTCACGAGGGTTTGCGAATCCTTCACAATTTTCTGCTCAACGCAAAGAGCCTGCTGCCGTTCCGGATTGATGACTTCAAGCGCGAGATCATCGACGGCATTCGCGAAAAGGTTGGCAGCAAACAGATCGTTTGTGGCGTCTCCGGTGGTGTTGATAGCACGGTTCTTGCAGTTCTTTTGCATGAGGCGGGTGCCAACATCCGCGCGATTTTTGTCGATCATGGCTTGATGCGCAAAGATGAGGGTGAGGAAGTTCGCAACAATTTCCACCGGATGGGCGTGCCGATCGAAACGGTTGATTGTTCCGAGCGTTTCATG
>JBKDYW010000051.1:0-10195 GCA_046308575.1 Verrucomicrobiota bacterium | reverse complement strand
GATGATTTGTTTCGTGCTGCCGATGTGGTTTCGCTGCACACCAAGCTCACGCCGCAGACCCGTCACATGATCGATGCCCGCCGCATGGCACTCGCAAAGCCCGGGCTTTTTCTGGTCAACTGCGCGCGCGGCGAGCTGATCGACACACAGGCCTTGCTCGACGCTCTCCACTCCGGCGCGATCGCCGCTTACGCCGCCGACGTGATGGACGAGGAACCACCGCCGGCGGATCATCCGCTTCTTGGTGCGCCTCGCGTGATCATCACACCGCACATCGGATCTCGCACGCATGAGAATGTGGTGCGCCAGGCAACGATGGCGGTGCAAAACATGATCAATGTGCTGGCCGGACGCCCGGCGCTCGCGCAAGCCAACGAAATTTCCAAACCATGAACACGGGCAACGAATACTTGGTAGTGCCGGCCGACCTTCATGATGGCCTGGTCCGCAGAGCCTATCTCAAACGCGGATACACCGAGGACGAAGCCAACGACGCCTCGCGTTTTTGCCACAGCGCCTCGAGGCATGGTATCCGCTCGCACAACGCGCTCAAGGCATTGCACCTCGATGATCTTTTCGGCACCAAAATCGGCCAATGGGTACCCGGTGCGGAAATCGAAGTTCTGCCGACACGCTTTGCCGCCACTGAAATTTGGGATGGCCACAAAAAGCTTGGTCAGGCCGTTGCCTACAAGGCCATGCAGCGCTGCATGGAGTTGGCCGATCAGTACGGCGTTGGCACGGTGAGTGTCGACAATGCCACGCATTATCTTTGGGGTGGTGGCTATGTGATCGATGCCGCGCTCAAGGGTTACATCGCTTACACGAATTGCACCGCCGCCACATCCGAGGTGGTGCCCTTCGGAGGAAAAACTCCTACCATGGGCACCAACCCTCACTCTTGGGGATTTCCCACACAGGATGCGGTTGGTTTTCCGATCGTGATCGACTGGGCAACCTCGGTCGTCGCCATGGGCCGTGTGCAGCAATTTGCAAGAGAGGGTCGCGAACTCGCACCCGGTTGGGCAGTCGACGCGCAAGGCCAACCCACCACCGATCCGCACAAGGCTAACGCGTTGCTTCCGTTCGGAGCCCACAAGGGCTACGGGCTTGGGCTCATTGATGAAATTTTCGCCGCATTGATCGGCGGATCCTTGCCATCGATCCGTGGCACGGGCAGGGGAGCGACCGGAGAAAAACGCGGCTCGACCTTTTTCTTTCAATGCATTCACCCCGAGGCGCTGCGCGGGCACGATTATGCATTTGGCCGCTCGCAGGCGGAAAACCTCAAGGTGTGCCTCGATGACATCTTCGGTCACGGCAACGAAAGCTGCGTTTTGCCCGGGCAATTCGAGGCGGACGCCGCAAAACTCACCGACCTTCACGGCGGGCTGCTTTTCACCCGCGCCGAAATCGAAGGCTTCGCACACATCACCGATGAGCTCGGTGAAACTGCTTGGAAAGCCGAAGATTTCAAGTCCATCATCCTCTAACCATCCACTCCACCATGTCCCTGACACTTCGCGATCCGTCCACCTGCCACTACGACCAGATTTCACTCGGTGAAGTCATGCTGCGCCTCGATCCCGGCGAAGGCCGCATCCGCACCGCGCGCCAATTCACCGCATGGGAAGGCGGCGGCGAGTACAACACCTCGCGCGGTTTGCGCAAATGCTTCGGCTTGCGCACCGCTGTTTGCACCGCACTCGTCGACAACGAGATCGGTCACTTGATCGAAGACTTCATCATGCAGGGAGGCGTCGATACGGACTTCATCAAATGGAGCGAGGATGACGGCATCGGACGCACGGTGCGCAACGGGCTCAACTTCACTGAGCGCGGCTACGGCATCCGTGGTGCGGTGGGCAACCCCGACCGCGGCAACACCGCCGCTTCGCAACTCAAGCCCGGCGACTACGACTGGGATCACATCTTCGGAAAACTCGGCGCTCGCTGGTTCCACACCGGTGGCATCTTTGCCGCGCTCTCCGAATCGACTGCTCAGATCACCATCGAGGCAGTGAAGGCCGCCAAAAAACACGGCACCATCGTCAGTTACGACCTCAACTATCGCCCATCGTTGTGGAAGTCCATCGGCGGTCAGGCCAAGGCTCGCGAGGTGAATCGCGAAATCGCCAAGCATGTCGATGTGATGATCGGCAACGAGGAGGACTTCACCGCATCGCTCGGCTTTGAAGTCGAGGGCGTCGATCACGACCTCAGCACCATCGAGACCGATGCCTTCAAGCGCATGATCGAGACGGCGGTGAAGGAGTATCCGAACTTCAAGGTGGCGGCTACGACGCTGCGCCGCGTGATCACTGCCTCACGCAACGACTGGAGCGCGATCTGCTGGCACGACGGAAAATTTTACGAAAGCCGCAAGTACCCCGAGCTCGACATTCTCGATCGCGTTGGTGGAGGCGACAGCTTTGCCAGCGGGCTTTCCTTCGGGTTTCTTGAGAAGAACGACCCGCAAGCGGCGGTCGATTACGGAGCGGCTCACGGCGCGCTCGCATCGACCACTCCCGGCGACACATCGATGGCAACTCGCAAAGAAGTTGAGAAGCTCATGAAAGGTGGCAGCGCACGCGTCGTGCGCTGATCAACGGCAAGCATGGGCTTGCGCTCTTACAGCAAGCCTTGCTCGCGCAGCTCTGCGTCGACCTCGTCGTGATCCGGTGCGCCAATGCCCGCGTCGCGGATGCCTTGGATTCTGCGTTTCACGCCGACCTTGCTTTTCGGGCCGGTCACCAGGTTGTTGAGGCCATCAACGACAAAAGGAAGCAATGCGGCCACGCCGAGCGCGCCGATGCCGATACCAAATCCGCGGCGCGCATTGCGATGCATCAGATCGCCAATCAGGAATCCCGCGGCGGCTCCAAGCAAGGTCGGTGCGGCAAGCGCGCTGGTTTCAATCCATACGGGTTTTGATCCGGAATGTTCGGCTGACATGTCACCAATCTAGCCGATCGGTGGCGCGGCGACAACCATGGAAACGAAAATTTCTGATGATTGCGGCTTTTCCACGGGGACGCCATCCCGCAACTTGGCGGGGTCATGCCATCGCCTAACAACACCTATGCGCTGATCCTTGCCGGCGGATCCGGCACGCGCTTTTGGCCCTTGAGTCGCAACTCGCGCCCCAAGCAACTGCTTGATCTCTTCGGATCCGGTACGCTGCTCGAGCAAACCATTCGCCGCCTCGATGGATTGGTGCCGCTTGAGCAGATCTTCGTGCTCACCAATGAGAAGCAGGTCGATGCCGTGCGCGCGGCCGCACCAATGTTGCCTGCGGCCAATGTGTTTGCCGAGCCGGCCAAACGCGACACTGCGCCGGCGGTCGCTCTTGGCATCGGACTCGTCGCCGCGAAAAATCCCGATGCGGTGATGCTGGTGCTTCCGTCCGACCAACTCATTCAGGACACGGCTTCGTTTCAAGAGGTGTTGCGCGATGCGATTTTCAGCGCGGAGTCTGCCGACGGACTTGTCACGATCGGCATCCAACCGACATGGGCTTGCCCGTCGTATGGCTACATCGAACGCGGCGAACGCGCGGTGATTGCCGGGCTCGATTGCGAGAACCCGCCCTTCGAAGTGAAACGCTTTCGCGAAAAACCCAACCCCGAAATGGCCGAGCAATTTCTCCGCCAAGGTGGATTCACTTGGAATGCCGGCATGTTCGTTTGGAAAATCCCGACGGTCGTTGAGCAACTCGCGCGCCATGCGCCGGAGCTCGCCGAATTTATTTCCGAGGTCCGCCGCTCGAAAGATGTCCACGCGACCATCGCTGCGCAATTTCCCAAGCTCCCTGCAAGATCGATCGATTACGCGCTCATGGAAAAGGCCGATCGCGTGCTCAACATCGAGGCCACCTTCGACTGGGACGATGTCGGCTCATGGATCTCGATTTCCAAATACTTGCCGAAATACGGAGAAGAAAACCGCTCAAACAGCGAACTCACCGAGATCGATTCGGAAAACAACATCGTCTTCAATGCACGCACCCAAAGCCGCGTCGCGCTGCTCGGCGTGGATGATCTGATCATCGTGCAGACCGAGGACGCGCTGCTCGTTGCGAATCGCCATCAGGCCGATGCCATTAAGCAGCTCACCGATGTGCTGCCGGAGCATTTGCTTTGATTCTGAAAGAAACGATGATGACCACTGATTTCATATCAAACACAAAACCCTTTGAATAAGGCCGATTCCAACTCATCGCATCCCGCGCTAGGGATTGACCACGGCGACACCCGCATCGGCATCGCTGCGACGGATGATTTTGGCATTCTTGCGCATCCGGTTGAGACGATCGATTGCAAGAAGGTCGATGCCATCGAGCGCATTGCGCAGCTTGTGCAAGCTCGCGGGATACGGACTCTAGTGGTTGGCTTGCCGCTGCGCATGGATGGCAGCGAGGGCGACGCTGCTGCAAAGGTGCGTGCCTTTGCTTCGCAACTTCACGAACGCATCGGCACGGTGCCCTTGGTTTTTGTCGATGAGACTCTCACCACCTCCAGCGCCGCCGCCAAGCTGCGCGAAGCCGGACGCAATTCACGCAAACAAAAACCCGTGATCGATCAGGCGGCCGCTGTCGAAATTCTCAACCTCTGGATGGGCAACGACTGGCAGGAAGCGTGAAGGTTGCTCGACCTTGGAGCATTTTGCTCAAATCTGTAGCCGGTGGTTGGGGTTAGGTGTGGTAAATTTGCGGCTTCGCCGGCCTTGAAAAAACGGAATCCTTGTCCATGGCTGCGTTCTTGCTCCGCCGTCGCTCTGCGAGCTATGGCGGACAAGTCAGTCGTGGATGTCTATCCACTTTGCCCGCACCCGCCGGTGCGGTCATTGCGGACAACCCTTCGGGTCGGATATGTCCGCTCCATTGTCGCAACGCCTTACCCGGGCCAAAATCTTCTCGCTCCAGCGGCTACACCTTTTCGCAAACCGCGCTAATTTTGAAGCATTACTCTAGAGAAGCCTCTTACGGGTTTGGTTGTGCCTACTGGGCGCGTCACTATAACTTGCTCCCAGATTGAGTTGAGGTGGTTTAGCTCAATAGGAAAATTGGAGGTGGTTGTGATTGTATTTTCGGAAACCCACGGGCCTGCCATGTCTGAGGCGAAAAGAGGCTGATATAACAGCGGTTTTATTTGTGAGTTAGCACGTCGTCGTGGGTATGTGAGAATTTCGTATGATGTGCCATTTTCCGATTGAAGACTCATCTTTGGAAGCCCGAGACCTGTGGCTGTTGGTGTTGATCCTCCGCTACGCGGGTTCAAGCCGAATCCGAATTCAATGAGATTGTTCATCCCATCCTGATCCGGGTCAGCACTTGCTCCGGAGATTGAGGTATTTTCTAGCTCATTGCCGTCGAAGTACTGCGCCTGCCACTGTGCAAACGGCCCGATGGCAAAAGTGAATGTGTGGACTTCACTGAAGCCTGTGGGATTGCTTGAACCGGGGCCGGCAAAGGCCGATGCGCGCAGCCTGACGCGATGGATGCCGGTCGTGTTAAATCCCCAGTTGATGTGGTTATGAGTGCCCTCTGCGTAGTGATAGTCGTTTGTCGAACTGTTGCTGAAGGTAGACATCCAGACCTTGGGTGGGGAGCCTGATGTCCACATCGAAAAGTGTGCATTGCTGTTGTGGGGGGCGACATGTTCCACCAGTGAGACTTTAATCCATGGTCTTGCAGTTGTCTGTGACACTCGAGTGTCGTTGGGGATGTATGAACCAAAAATGCCGGATTGGTTGTTGTCGAAACCGGGCCATGCCTCGCCAGCGCCGGGTGTTCCTTGCACCGCAATCCATAGCGGATTTCCCGCAGGCACGCCAGTAAAGGCGAAAGCTGCAGATGCGGGCTGTGTGTGCCTTGCTCCTGAATTTGACGGGTTGCCGCTGACATAGGGCTTGTCGCCGAGTGAAAGAGAAACGGACTGCGGATTGTGTTCCGCGGTTGAGGTGGCAGCCTTGCACGACCATGTGCCATTTTTCCATTCAAAGCGGATGTCAACATGTTCCCCCAGGGGCAAAAGTCCGGCCTGTGATTGGGCCGCGAGCAGGAGAATCAGTAAGATGGTGTATCGCATGGGGAGTGATGAATTCATGGCAGGTCTTCGATGCCGGGTGGCTTGGCGATGTTGATGCCTGCTTCGGTTATGCGTTTGATCTCTCCAGCTTCCTGAGAGAGAACACTACCATCGACATAAAGGTAGTTTGAACGCCCCTTCGTTTGCTCCTTTGATCCGCCGCCAAATCGATCGGGAGCGATGTCGCTGCAAACCGCAGACCATGATGACCATTGATTGGAGTGAGTGTGATCGTTCCCTGGGCCCGGGCTGGTGCGATCCGAACAGATGAAGGCGACGATGGTGCGTTCAGGTTGGGGTATCGCACTCAAGCGGTTTAGCGCAGTTCCAATCGGCTCCCCGAACGGATCGATCTCTGGCACAAAGATGTAGCTGTTGAGAATGTAGCTTGTGCCGCCCGCTTTGAGCCGTTCGTTCTTTCTTGGGTCTGCCGGGCAGATGCGAACGGAATCAAAGTCGCCGAGGTAGGCCTCGAGCTTTACAATCCAAGCCTCGTCGAAATCTGTAGTATGTGTGGTTTCCGGAAACTTGCCGTTGTGGTCCGCCGCATACATGTGCAAGGCGGCGCCGATGTTTTTGAGATTGCCCATGCAGTTTGTCTGTTGGGCTCGTGACAAGGTTGATCGCGACACGACTAACGCCACTGATGCCAGAGCGACAACGCTGGCAGTGGTCACCAGCATTTCGACCAAGGTAAATCCATGGGTTTTTCCAAGCGGGTAAAGTCTCATTCGATTGATCATTTGGCGATACCACAGAGGGGCTAGCGTCGAGGGGATGATTATAAGTTGCAAAAAATATGCAATAACAAAAATAATTTAGTTGCATATTATTTGCATTTTTTATAGAATCCCTTTGGCTTCTGGCCAAGCAAACATTAAACATTATGGAAAAAGCATTATTACTCACATCGTGGGCCCTATCGGTATCATTGCCTGCGGCCTCTTTGCTTACAGACGGGCATATGGATGGTCCTGCCTTCGGATATGTTTCGGAAGCGGATGTAACCGCCAATCCCTCGCTCACCCAAGGCTTTGAGCCACATTTTCACAATGAGGGAGGAGCTGATGGCGCGGTCATCGATGGTAGCGCTGTTACGACCGAGTCCGAATACGACCCGAGCGACCTCGTTATCGTCGTGCCGCAGACCTCAACGATTACGGTCGCATCAACCAATTATTATTGGCTGCCTGAGACCGAGCAAGATGCGGCTAATCAAGGCGCGCCCTTTCTTGGGTTGGGTTTGGAGGAACTCGTTGGGACCGACTGGGTAGGTGGGCTCACCATCTCTCTCAATAGCATCAATGGCCCGGGTAATTTCCGTCTCTGGCAGGATGACGGATTCGGTGGAGCCAACATTTTCCTTGATTCGAATGATCCTTCTAAAAGCTCCTTCGAGCTTCTTGCTGGCTCGCACACTCACTACAATTGGGGTTTTACGGCGTTAGGCACCTATCAGCTGGAGTTTGGCATTTCCGGCACACATGTTGATGATGGATTACAGAGCGGTTCTGGCACCTACACTTTCCTGGTTCCCGAGCCGTCCACGGCCTTGCTTGGAGCCTTGGCTTCCATCGGACTGCTTAGAAGGAGGCGTTGATTTGAAAAATGACATGGGTTTGGTAAAGGCAATCGCTGCATCGCCTTTGCCATGGCCCATATAATTTTTTTTAGGTTGCGGTTGTTTATAATGACGCGGGTATATTACCCGCGTCATTTTTTTGATAGTAGCGTGCTTGAGGTTCACGCGCCCAGTGGCGGCGGTTTCCAACCGCCATGCCCAAGCACCCTCTCGCTCTAACGCAAGCCCACCGGAGTGCCAAGGACCTCACGCGTGATCACCGCCTTGCGCAGTTCGCTGCGATTTCTCAGCATCCCGCGCAATGAGGTTGCCACCGGCGCCGCCGCCTTACCCTTGGCATTGGCGCGCTCGCGTGTTGCTGCGGCATTGCCGGTGGTGATGGCCTTGGCCTCGCGGATCTGGCGGAGTTGCTCGCGCAGCGCATTTTGTCGCTCGAGCTCGTAGTCGGGTACTGGCTCTTGCGCGGGAAATGCGTTGCGGGCGCTTTGGCTTGGAACCGGTGGCGGCTGATTCGTCATCGGCTCCGCTTCCGGCTGCCATGATTCTTCGGGTCCAAAAATGTCCTCCATGTCCGGCAGTTCGCCGGCCTCGCGCGCTTCGCGCTCGGCCTGCTTTGCCTCCTGGCGGCTTTTCACCCATGAGGCAAAGGCCAGCGCGACGATGAGGACGATTTGGAAATGATCGAAGATCCAGTCCATGAGCTACGGGTCTAATGAATGGGGGCCGGATCAGTTTCCGTCCTTGGCGATGTTGGCGCGCATCTGTGTGTCGGACTTCACATTTTCCATTTTGTAATAATCCATCACGCCGAGGTGGCCGTTGCGGAAGGCTTCGGCCATCGCAAGTGGCACTTGCGCTTCGGCCTCGACGACCTTGGCCTTCATCTCCGCCACGCGGGCGACCATTTCCTGTTCGAGTGCGACCGCGGCCGCACGGCGGATTTCCGCCTGCGCCTGAGCCATGTTCTTGTTGGCCTCGGCCTGCGCTTCCTGGAGTTGTGCACCGACGTTTTCGCCGACATCGACATCGGCAATGTCGATCGAAAGAATTTCAAACGCAGTGCCCACATCGAGTCCGCGGTGAAGGACGACCTTGGAAATCGTATCGGGCGACTCGAGTACTGTCTTGTAAGTCTCGGCCGAACCAATGGTCGTGACGATGCCTTCGCCGACGCGGGCGATGATGGTTTCCTCTTTGGCGCCGCCGACAAAGCGGTCGAGGTTGGTGCGCACCGTGACGCGCGCGCGGACTTTCACCTGGATGCCATCCTTGGCAACGCCGTCGATGGTGGTGCGGCCGGAGGAGGGATTTGGGCAATCGATGACTTTCGGGTCGACCGAGGTGCGGACTGCTTCGACCACGCTTTTGCCGGAGCCCTTGGTGGCGAGGTCGATCGCACAGGCGCGGTTCCAATCAAGCACGATGCCTGCTTTTTGCGCGGCGATAAGTGCTTGGATCGTCGGGATCACATTGCCGCCGGCGAGGAAGTGGGCCTCGATGTCATTGATCGGAATATCGATACCTGCCTTTTTGGCGGTGATGCGGGCATCGACGACCATGCCGTACGGCACTTGGCGCAGGCGCATGGCGACGAGATCGGTGAAGCCGACATAGGCGCCGGCCAGCCATGCGCGAAGCCAGACGCTAAAGAAGGAAATGATGATGCCAAAGACGACAAGCGACGCGATGACAATGACGACGAATACGATGGTGGATAGGTCCATGGTGTTTAATTTGGTGTGTTGGTGGGAGTGACGATGAGACGGAAATTGTCTGCGCCGACGACTTGTAGCGTCGCACCCGGCGAAATTTGTCCAGATTGGCTAAATCCTTCGTAGCGTTTTCCGTTCACGCGTATGTAGCCGCTAGGTGATAGCAGGGTGATCGCCTCGGCTTGGGCGCCGATGAGTTGTTGCGCCTCGGGCCCGAGTGCTGCGCTGGTGGCGCTGATTTCGCTGTCAAGAAAAGCCCGGCGGCCGAGGCGGGTTCTCGGCAGGACATAAAATTCCAAAAACAGAGTGATGCCAATGAGCACCAACGCCGTAGCCAAAGCAAGCGCGCCACCGCTCGAGCCAAAGCGCGAATAAGCAATCGCGCAACCGCCCAGCATCATCAGTGCCGCGATGCCGCCAAGGATGCCGCCGGGCACGACCACCTCGGCGGCGAGCAGGATCAACCCGACGGCAAACAGTAAAATGATCAGGCTCATGTCAGAGTTTCCACGATGAGGCCGAATTCCGATATGCCCGTGACTTTCACTGGCGTGCCTTCTTCGGCGAAACCCATGGCGAGTTTCGCTTCGTATCGTTTGCCGGAAATCTCGACTTGTCCACTCGGGAAAAGCGCGGTGGTCGCTTTACCGCTTTGGCCTAACAGATTTTCTGCACTGATGGGCGACGCAGCGCCACCAAGCGCGGTCGCGGCTTTGGGTTCACCACCAACGGCGCTTTCCAAAACCATGCCGCCCCATGGTCCGCCTTTCGGCAAAAACCTGAGCAACACCAAAAACGCCGCGATTGCCAAT
>JBKDYW010000050.1:0-6013 GCA_046308575.1 Verrucomicrobiota bacterium | reverse complement strand
AGCTCGTCGCTCTCGCGCGGCAGCGGCGGTGGCGCAAGTTCAAGGAAACGATCGAGCAACATCTGCACGCCGAAGTTGTTGGCGGCACTGCCGAAAAATACCGGCGTCAATTCACCGGCAAGCACCTTCTCCACATCGAAGTCCGCGCCCGCGCCCTCGAGCAGTTCCAACTCGTCACACACTTGCTGATAAGTCGCCTCTTCCATCGCGGCCTTGACGCTTTCATCCTCGATGCCGGTCACCGACACCGGCGCGCGATAGGCGCCATGCACGGTGCGCTCGAAGAGATGCACCTGCTTGTGCTCGCGATCATAAACGCCCTTGAAGCGCGGCCCGTCACCGAGCGGCCAATTCAACGGGTAAGCATGAATGCCGAGCACGCTTTCAAGCTCGTCGAGCAAATCGAGCGTCGGCCGTGCCGGGCGGTCGAGCTTGTTCATGAAAGTAAAAATCGGCACACCGCGGCGACGGCAAACTTCAAACAATTTCCGCGTCTGACTCTCAATGCCCTTACCCGCATCGACCACCATCACCGCCGCATCTACCGCGGTCAGCACGCGATAAGTATCCTCGGAGAAGTCCTTGTGACCCGGCGTATCGAGGATGTTAACAACACAATCCTTGTACTCAAATTGGAGAACCGTTGAGCTCACCGAAATGCCGCGTTGTTTTTCCAGCTCCATCCAGTCGGAGGTGGTCGCACGCTGGTTCTTGCGGGCGGTCACGCTACCGGCGAGTTGCAAAGCGCCACCGTAGAGCAGAAATTTTTCCGTCAGCGTCGTTTTGCCGGCATCCGGGTGCGAAATGATCGCAAACGAACGACGACGCTTCACCTCGCGTTGCAACGCGGGTGAGGGAACGGCATAGGAGGAAAGTGACATGAAATCGCGCCGCAGGGCTAAACCCGCAAGGGCATGGAAGCAAGCGCGGATGAGCTGCCATGCGCACATTGCACGAGCATCATCTTGCCCGCGCGGCGATTGCGTGAGAAACCAGCGCTGTGAACGCCCTCTTTGATCGCGATGGACCTTTCAAAGGGCGCAATGCGCGGCTTTTTGTCGTCTTCACGACTCTCTACAATGCGCGGGCCTACTACCCGGTGCTGGCGGTGCTTTTCACCGACCTCGGGCTGCGCCTCGAACAATACCTGCTGCTCAATGCCGTGTGGGCCGCGGCGATCTTTCTCTTCGAGGTGCCATCCGGCGCGCTTGCCGACACCATTGGCCGCAAACGCCTGCTGGTGTTTTCCGCCGCGTTGATGGTGCTGGAAATGAGCGTGCTGCTCTTCGCGCCCAAGGACGGTGGCGCACTTTTGTTCGCACTTTGCCTGCTTAACCGTTTTCTCTCCGGCACTTCAGAAGCCGCAGCCAGCGGCGCGGATGAGGCGATTGTTTACGAATCCCTGCCGGAAAAAAATCGCGAGTCGGCATGGGATCAAGTCATGGCCACCGCGATGCGTTGGCGCTCGGCCGGCTATCTCGTCGCAATGACCATCGGCGCGCTGCTCTACGACCCCTCGTGGTGGAACCGCCTCACGCCGGATGCTTTGCATGTCGACATCGATGTCGCACGACGTCTGCCCGTGTTGCTCGTTTTACTGCAAGCGATCGGCTGCTTGTGGATCGCGCTGCGCTTTGAGGAAACCGCAAAACCATCCGATCACGCAGGCGGCCGCTGTCGCGCGGCCTTGAGTCTCACCATTCGCACCGCGGCCTATGCGTTCACAACCAAGAGCATTGCAATCGTGCTGATCGGCGGACTGCTCATCGATGCGGTCGCAAGAAATTTTGCCACGCTCAACAGCGAATACTACCGCCTGATCGGCATTCCAGGTTGGGCCTTCGGGTTCATCGGCTCGATGGTCGCCGTGACAAACTGGTTCATTCCAAGCATCGCCGCCGCGGTGAACCAACGCTTCAAAACAACGACCAGCCTCGCCCTAGGCGGCGCAGCGGCGGCGATTGCATTGATCCTACTGATCCCTGCCTGGCCGTGGGCCGGCCTCTTGCCCGCGATGTTTCTGATGACCATGCTCGGCTTCGTCGGATTCACGGTCAGCCGCTTCCTTCACGGCATCGCCGAGTCGCATCAGCGCGCGACATTGCTCAGCGTGAAAGGCCTCGTCTTCAACCTCGGCTACGGTGCGTACTCGTTGATCTTCTCACTGATGCTTGCCGGCATTCATCGTCGCAGCGAATCCGCCATCCCGGCATTTCAACAAGCGCTCCTTTGGCAAGCCGCAGGCTTCGCCGCCGTTTTATTGATCTTCATCGCCGCGACCCGCAGGGCGCGATGAGGATCATCCGAAGACAGAGCTATCAAAACTCAGCTTCAAATCCGGCGAAGATCATGCGTGGCGCGTTAGCCCGCGCTCCCAGTGGCGCGCGGCTGATGATCGCGCGTTCGTCCAACAGGTTTTGGATGCCGCCGACGAGTTTGATTTGATCGGTGAGTTGGTAATGGCCGGTCAAATCGAAGAGGAGCAAGGCATCGATTTTGCCATCCATCGCGCTGGCATTGCCGCTTCGCGCATCGTCGTTGTAGCCAGTGCCCCACGAAGTGGAATTGTAAGAGGCATCGAGATCCACTCCCCATTTTTCAAACGCAAGCCCGATGCCGGTACCGAGTTTCCACTCGGGAATGTAAGGGATATCGTTGCCATTGCGGCCGCCTGCGAAAGTTCCGGCATTCGATGCCAGCGTACCGCTCATGCCGGCAAACTCGGCGTCGGTGTAGGTGAGGCTCAAATAAGTGGGTAAACCGAATGTCCAATTCGCCGCACGCCCGTGATCATACTCGACCAAACTTTCGATGCCCCACACTTCCGCGGATCCGCCATTTTCGCTGGGCGTGGAACCGGCACCGCCAGGAATTTCCGGTGCGATGAGCTGATCAAACTCGGTGACAAAGCCGACAAGCTCCGTGCGAATGGCATCTTGCTTGTGACGGACACCCAGCTCGAATCCGAGGCTTTCCTCATTGTCGGTTCCGTTCACATAGCCCGACGGATTCGCGGGAGAAGCACCTTGGTAGACGCCGCCAAAGGCCGAATTGCGATCGTCAAAATCATAAGTCGCACCAAGTCCGCCCATGATGAGATTTTCGTCGACCGACCCTGAGCTCGCGGGCTTGCCCGGTGCATGGGCTTCGAGTTCCAGCCACTCGTAACGCAAGCCCGGACGAAGCGTAAGCTTGCCGATGCTCATCGCATCTTCGATGTAGGCTGCCGTGGCGAATGCCTCCTGGCGGGTGATCGGTGTCGCGGGATTCTGTACACCAATGCCAAAGCCACCCGCGCTATTGGAGGCGTAGTTGGTCTTGATGTCGGAGCCGTCCTGCTGGTCGTAGTGAAGCCTCAATCCAACCGCGAGGTCATGCTCGACGAGTCCGGTTGCAAATTGATGGTTCGCCTGATTCTGCCAGCCATAGGACTCATGATCACGAAATGCATCGGTCGAGGTGATGGTGCCCGCACCGAGGCCTTTGAGCAAATTGATGCCACTGTCGGTGAGCATCGCTTCGGCGACATTGGTGATGCTCGAACCCGGGATGCTGACCGACGAAAGCTTGTCCCAATTGCGCCGGAAGGTGTTGAGATAAACCGCGCTTTCAAGGCGAAGCACATCGCTGGGCTCGGCGGTCCATTTCAGATAAGTGCGCCATTGCTCGGAACTGAATTCGTCATTAAGCGTCGAGGCGTAACGACGATCGGGGTTCTGCTCAAAGTCGGCATCCGTGAGGCCGGTGTAGGTTTCGTTGGCGTCGAAGTTTGAAAAGCCGACCTTGAACTCAAGGCGTTGCTCGAGCACGGTCTTCGGCTCCCAAAACATTTTGAGCATCGGCTCAAGCAAATCGTAGCCGGTGTTTTTCGAGGATCCGTCAATCTCGCGATACCCGTCGGAATGCTCGCCGTGCATTTCCAACAACCAACCGATTTTGCCCGCGGCCGTTTCCCTCTCGTCGCCATGCCATGCGTGCTCAAAGAGGGTGTTGTGACTGCCATAAGTGGTCCGGTTGTAAAACTTCGGGCCATCGGGCTCGGCAAATCCGGTGGAGCGGTAGTTGACGACGCCTCCCGTAGTTTGCGGACCGTATTTCACCTGACTGGAACCTTTGAGAAATTCGATGCCCGCCATGCGTCCTGCCTTCGGCGCATAATAAGCATTCGGTGCGGAGTAGGGCGCAGGCGCCGTCAGGATCCCATCCTCCATCATCGTCACCTTGGTGCTGCGATTGCCATCCACACCACGCAGCGAAATGTTCGGAAAATTTCCAAATCCATCCTCATCGCGCACATACACACCCGGAACACGCGCCGCGATCTGCGCGATATTGGTGTAACCCCGCTCGCGAAACTCCTCCGCCGCGGCGTAGGCTGCCGATCCCGGAAGCTCAAACACCGCCTCCCGACTGCCAACCACCGTCAGCGGCTGCAAGGTCTCGGCTGAATCTTGGGCACGACCAAATTGCGGAGCGGAAATCGCCAGCGCGCTGGCAATGGCTGCGGGGAAATGCGAAAAACGGATTTTCATGGGGGAGCGAATTATTGTTATTGAGACGCAGTCGCAATTAGGCGAGACCCAGAGAAACAAGGTCCAGGGCATGGGTCAACGAAAAATTTGCTCTTTTGCATCAAGTTTCGGCAGCAATGCGAAGCTTTGATGATCCGCAATGGACCTCCCGTCCGCGATGGGTCATACCCCGCCGGTCCAATGTCCGCTTTGCTGTCCGCCAACGAAATTCGCCTCACCTATGGCTACCAGACGCTGCTCGATGGCGTCACGCTCGCTGTCGCCGCAGGCGAAAAAGTCGGCATGGTCGGGCGCAACGGATGCGGCAAAACTTCGCTGCTGAAAATCCTCACCGGGCAGAACAAGGCCGACTCTGGCGATATCGCGCTGCGCCGCGCGTTGCGTGTCGGGTATCTGCCGCAGGAGTTCGAGCTCGATCCGGAATTGAGCGTGCATGAAAACATCGCCGGCGGCGCCGCCGACATCGTCGATGCCGTGCGCCGATATGAAAATGGCGAAGGCACGGAAGCCGAGCTTGCCGAGCTACTGCACCTGATCGATCACGCCGATGGTTGGAACCTCGACGCGCGCATCAAAGCGACGACCACCGCGCTTGGCGCGCCACCGCTCGAGGTCGCGGTCGGCCCGCTTTCGGGTGGCGAAAAACGACGCGTTGCGTTGTGTCGTGCGCTGGCCTGCCAGCCGGATCTGCTTTTGCTCGACGAACCGACGAACCACCTCGATGCCGAATCGATCCGCTGGCTCGAGGATTATCTGAAAAGTTTTCCCGGCGCAGTCATCTTCGTGACGCACGACCGCTACTTCCTCGATGTGATCGCCACACGCATCATCGAGATCGATCAAGGCCGCGCATTTTCGCATCCGGGAAATTACACCGCGTTTCTCGAATCAAAGGCCGTGCGCCGGCAAATCGCCGAGCAAACCGAAAGACGCCGCCAACGCTTCCTGCGCGAAGAGCTCGAGTGGGTGCGTTCGGGCGTGAAGGCACGCGGCACGAAGTCGCGCCATCGGATGGAAAAATTTTACGAGATCGAAGGGATGGAAGCACCGCCCGAAGAGCGCGAAATGGATCTGCTCATTCCACCGCCGCCCGACCTCGGCAACATCGTTGTCGAGTTGGAAGACGCGGGCGTGAATGTCGGCAGCGCCACTTCGCCTCGTTGGTTGTTTCGCCATCTTTCGCTTTCCCTCAAGCCCGGCCAATGCACCGGCATCGTTGGCCGCAACGGCGTAGGCAAAACCACTTTGTTGAAACTTTGCCTTGGCCAAATCGCGCCCAGCGAAGGCAGCGCCGTCACCGGCAAACGCGTAAAGGTGAATTACATCGATCAAACGCGCATGCAACTCGATGGCACCGGCTCGCTGCTCGACGAAATTTCCGATGGCAACGAAAAGCTGATGTTCGGCAATCAGCCGCTCGGCGCGCGCAATTATTTGCGGCGATTCCTCTTCAACGACCAACGCATCAACGAACGCGTCGA
>JBKDYW010000049.1:0-4888 GCA_046308575.1 Verrucomicrobiota bacterium | reverse complement strand
CTTCGCGCCATCGCCCACCGGATACCTTCATGTGGGTGGCGCCCGCACCGCGCTTTTCAATTGGTTGTTTGCCCGTCACCACGGCGGAGTTTTCGTGCTCCGCGTCGAGGATACCGACGAAGCGAGAAATACCGATGAGGCTAAGGAGGCGATTTTTGGAGGCATGAAATGGCTAGGGCTTGATTGGGAAGAAGGCCCGCAGGTTGGTGGTGGGTTTGGTCCTTATTTCCAAAGCGAGCGTCGTGAGATTTACGACCGTTGGTTTGCAAAACTCGTTGATGTCGGCCGCGTTTATGAGGATGGCGGCGCGTGGAGATTCCGTTTCGATCGCCGCCCGGTGACGATGCACGACCTCGTTTGCGGCGAGGTGACGATTGATTACCGCGATGAATCCAACACGCCCGACATGGTCGTAAAGCGTTCGGATGGGAGTTATGTCTTTCACTTTGTGAATGTCGTCGATGACCTCGAAATGCGGATCAGCCATGTGATTCGAGGCGAGGATCATTTGATGAACACGCCCAAGCATCTTCAGTTGATCGAGGCCTTTGGCATGGAGGCGCCGAAATACGCGCACATTCCGCTGATCCTCAATCCCGATGGCAGCAAGATGTCCAAGCGCGACGAAGGGGCGGCAGTCGGGGATTATCCGCGTCAAGGTTTTCTTCCATCGGCGGTGGTGAACTTCATCGCGATGCTCGGGTGGTCGCCAAAAAATGATGAGGAAATTTTTAGCCTCGATGAGTTGGTGAGTCGCTTTTCGTTGGAGCAGGTCAACCGCGCTCCGGCGCGCTTCGATCTTGAGAAATGCCAGTGGGTGAACCAGCAGCATTTGATGCGGCTCGATGCGGCAAGTTTCGCGCGGGAGGCGAGGCCATTTGTCGAGCAGGCAGGGCTGCCGATCGGTGATTCGTTTGAGTCGGTGATGGCCGCAGTGAAGGACAAGGTGCGCTTGCTGACCGAAGTTCCCAAGGCGGTGGAGTTTTTGCTGTTGGATGATTTTTCCTACGATGGCGAGGCCGTGGTAAAAGCCGGATCAAACCCTGCGGTGCGTGATGTTTTTGGTAAGCTCGCGGCGCTCTTTGATAAGATCGACGAGTGGTCTGCCGATACCGCTAAGGCTGCGCTTTCCGAAGCTGCGGCGAGTGCCGGTGCGAAGGTTGGTCAGATGATGTTCCCGCTGCGCGTCGCTCTCACGGGGCGGGGTCAGGGTCCTGACATGGCGGATGTGCTGAACATTCTCGGCAAGCAGCGCTGCATTTCGCGCGTGAATGCTTTCAACCAAAAACTCGCATGAAAGAAGTTTACACCATCGATGATCTTGCGAGCCGCGACATCCTTGATGCCGGATGTGAAAAGCCCGCGCGCTTGGCGGTGATCGGATTGCCCATCGCGCATTCGGCATCGCCGCGGATGCATCAGGCGGCGCTGGATGCCTATGGCATCGACTGCCGATACATCCGCTTGGAAGTCCCAGCGGGTCGAGTCGCGGAAGCTTTCGCGAGAATGCGCGCCCTTGATTTCATCGGTTCGAATGTGACTGTGCCACACAAGTTTGATGCGATGGCGGCATGCGATGTGATTGACCCGCTGGCAGCATCGCTGGGAGCGGTCAATACCGTGCGCTTCGATGCAAGCGGTCTCACAGGCTTCAACACCGATGGTCCGGGTTTTGTGGCGGCGGTGGAGCATGATTTTTCGGTGCGCTTGGCGGATTTGAAAGTACTCATCGTCGGTGCCGGCGGCGGGGCGGGTCAGGCGATTGCCACGCAATGTGTTTTGAGCGGCGTGCGGCAGATGGTTTTGGTCAACCGCAGTGTCGACAAGATCATTGCTCTGCAAACCAAGCTTCAAGCGATCAATGGCAATGTGAAGATCGAGATCGTTGGTCTCGATGATTCGCGCCTTGTCGATCTTTCGCATCAATGTGACCTCATCGTGAATACCTCGTCGGTGGGTCTCAACCCTGCGGACCCTTGTGTTTTGCCGACCTCATGCCTGATGAAACACCATCTGGTTTATGACACCATCTACAAGCCTGCGGTAACGCCGCTGACCGCGCTGGCAAATAGCATCGGATGCCGGACATCGAATGGATTCACCATGTTGCTGAGGCAAGGCGTGCTGTCGTTTCAGCACTGGTTTCCCGGCACGGAGCCGCTTGCGATGATGGAGGAGGCGCTGTCGCGTCAGGCTTAGTTTTTCACTTTGCCTCTTGGCCTACATCGAAGCCGGGAAGGTCGCTCGAGTACCAATGACAGGCTTTCAGATCGACGATCTCAAATGCCCGCGCATCCATCTCACCGCTGCGGCGGATTTTCACACGCACGCGGATCATGCCTTCAGGGTCGAAGTTGAGGGCCTTGGCATTGAAGGGTCGCTTTTTGTTCTTCACGGCGGCAAATGCGGCTTCCAGTAATTTTCCTTCGCGTGAATCGCGCTGAATGAGGAATTCCGGTGAGGGTGGACCCGTCTCAGCAGGGCGGCCAAAGACAGGCGCGTATAACACGATACTGATCGTGGATAGGTCCTTGCGCTCCTCAGCGAGGCGCTCCCTTGCCAGCAAGCGGAATTCGCCTTCGGCATTGCCATCGTCGGAGAGAAAAATCGCAAACGGCATGTCGTTGTACCTCACGAAGTGCTCCCAATCGATGAGCCATGCATCTTGGCCTTTTCTGAAAAGTGCCTCAAAGCATCGTCCGTCTTCATTCACCCAAACTCCTTCGACCGCTTTTTCATCGCCCAAACTGACCACGGCCCATTGCGAGGAGTTGGGCGTTGGCGGGGATACATTCGTGATCGGATTCAAATCCTGATATCGCGTCATGCGGATAATCGCGTCTACAGGTGACCAGACGAACTGGCTGCGTTCCTCAGGCAGAACCGCTTGGAGAAAGCCCACAAGCGTGGCTTTGCACTTGTCGACAGATTGTTCAAGCAGTGCGAAATCTTCCTTTTCAATCACAGCATTGGACTCGCCGACCACTGGTGCGGGACCCTCGCTCTCCTCACTGCGCCAGCAGGATCTTGCTGCGATGACGAGCACGATGAGCAGCATCAGCCAAATGACAACTAAGCGAAATATAAGCGGGTTCGTTTTTTCCCGTCTTACGGTTTGGCGCACGGGGCCGAGTGCCTTGTCCTGCTTGCTTGTGACATGGTTGACCGATTTTGCGAAAGGAATGGCTGATTTATTTTCATCCTTTGGCAGCGGGTTGGGATCGAATCCGCACTGACCGCAGCGACGCGCGCCTTGGTCGAGGGTCTCCGCTTGGAAGAGAGAGCCACAGCGTCCGCAATGATACCATGAAAGATGGCTCTTGGTATCGATTGTGTCGTTGTCGGGCATGGGGCGTCGGACTTACTTGTGGTCAATCTGCAAACGGCAGCGAGCTCATGCAAGCGGGTTCTGGGTTTCGCCCATTTGACGATCGAGTGCTTTGGACATGGCATCCTCGACGATTCGAGCTGCCATGGCTTCGGTGGCCGCATCGAGGCGCTGGACTGCCGCTTTGAGCGGGTTGGCGGCGCCTAATTCCATGGCGGCGCGCACGGCATCGAGGGCGGTGATGATTTCGGATTTTTCCGCATCGTTTGCGAGGCCTTGTTGTAGCGCGCTTTCCACGGCAGGGATCAGTTCTTCGGCCTTGAGTCGGGCTTCGGTGAAGACGCGCATCGCCATGTCCTCGAAGGCGTGTTCTACCGATTCGCCGACCATGGCTTCGACTGCCGCATCATCGACATCGACTGCGGTTTTTCCCATGGTCACGATGGTATCGATGCCGGTGGTGATGTCGCGGGCGAGGACTTCGAGAATGCCATTTTCGTCGATTTTGAATTGCACGCCGACCCTTGCCTGGCCTTTGGGTGCGGGCTGAAAATTGATGTCGAAATTTCCGAGTTCCCAGTTGTCGTTGCCCATTTCGCGTTCGCCTTGGAGCACGCGAAGTTTCATGGCGGATTGACCGTCGGCCGCATTGGTGAATGCCTCGCCGGCCTTGCAGGGAATGGTCGTGTTGCGGGGAATGAGCACATTCATCAGGCCGCCGAGAGTTTCGATGCCGAGGCTGAGTGGGGTCACATCGAGCAGTACCATCTTGCCGAGAGCGCCGCTGAGAATGCCGCCTTGAATGGTGGCACCGAGTGCGATGGCTTCGTCCGGGTGCTGTGAGGTGTCGGGCTTTTTGCCGAAAAACTTTTCGACTGCATCACGCACGGCCGGCATGCGTGTGCTACCACCGACGAGGATGACCGCATCGAGGTCGCTGGCGGCAAGTTGTGCGTCTGCCAATGCCTTGGCGCAGCAACGGATGCTGCGGGCGATCCATGGCGCGGCGATGATATCGAGTTCCGCACGCGTGATTGGTAACTCGATGCTGCGATCGCCATCAAAAAACGGCAGGCGAAATGTGGCTATCTCATCACTCGAGAGTTGGCATTTCACGCGCTCCGCTTCTTCCATCAGGCGCATGCGTTGGACCGCGGAAA
Organism: Verrucomicrobiota bacterium; assembly: GCA_046308575.1. Classification (GTDB taxonomy): domain Bacteria; phylum Verrucomicrobiota; class Verrucomicrobiia; order Verrucomicrobiales; family Akkermansiaceae; genus Luteolibacter. Next base: position 400 of record JBKDYW010000049.1, on the reverse strand, counting down.
TTTCATTCAGCTCATGTTTGCGCATCACATGATCGATGATTAGCGCATCGAGGTCATCGCCGCCGAGTTGTGTGTCACCATGCGTCGCAAGGACTTGGAAAACGCCCTCCTGCATTTCGAGGATCGAGAGGTCGAAGGTTCCTCCGCCCAGATCGTAGACCGCGACCCGCGAGCGCTCGCCGAGCTTGTCGAGTCCATAGGCCAGTGCGGCGGCAGTCGGTTCATTAAGAATGCGCAGGACCTCCAGCCCAGCCAATTCTCCGGCGCGTTTGGTGTCGGCGCGTTGGGCATCGTGGAAATATGCGGGCACGGTGATCACCGCCTTGGTGATGGTCGTTTCCATGCGCCACTCGGCGATGCGCTTGAGTTCCTTGAGAATTTCCGCGCTGATCTCCACCGG
>JBKDYW010000048.1:0-4717 GCA_046308575.1 Verrucomicrobiota bacterium | reverse complement strand
TCCGACCGCTTCTTCGATTACTTCCAAATCCCCGGCACCGCTGTTCCATGGCCGCCGTGAGGAATGGTTTGCTGTCGGTGGCTTGTATTTACATCAAAACGACGCATCGCCCACATACAAACGATGATCACGAATGTATTTAGCGACATCGGAATGAAGCCATTCGTCTTTTGAATCACCGCCAGTCAATGCCCTGCGAATTTCCGTCGCCGAGGCAGGGTGCTCGTTCGTGATGGGATGCATGATGAAATGATCTCGCGATGGAATGTTTCCGCCGCGTGAAACGACGATGAACTCGACGCATCGCGCAAGCCGCTCGGGGTGCTTCCACCTCGGCAAGGCATCCCATTGATCGCCGCCCATGATCCAATAAAGTTTGGCACCAGGAAATTGCGCGCGCATCACCTCGGCGGTCTCGTAGGAAAATGATGGCCCATCGCGACGCAGCTCAAGGTCGTCGATCACCGCCCATCGCGCGTCCGCCATCGCAAGTCGCAGCATCGCCAACCTGTCCTCGGCCGAGGCAGGGGCCGATCCCTGCTTGTGCGGTGAAATCCGACACGGAATGAAACGCACCTCATCGAGCCCGAGCGCCTTCACCGCCGCCTCGGCCATGTGAAGGTGCCCGAGGTGAACCGGATCAAAAGTGCCTCCGAATAAGGCGATTTTCCGTGGCTGGGGCACAGCACCAGTTCGGTCATCAGGCACGACATTGCAAGCCCCGAGCGCGGGAATTCATGGCCAAATGGTCTCGTTCCGACTTTACCCGACCCCCGCAAGCGTTTTACAAACCTCCCGCCATGCACGGATTTTCCTACAAAAACGAGTCACTCTTCTGCGACGATGTCGAACTCAGCTCCCTGGTCGAGGAGTACGGCACTCCCCTCTATGTCTATTCCGCCGGCACGATTCTCGATCACTACCGCCGCCTAAACCAAGCGCTCTCCGGAGTCAGCCACGAGGTCGCTTACGCGGTCAAAGCCAACTCCAATCTTTCGGTGCTCCGCCTGCTCGCCCACGAAGGCGCGGGCTTCGACATCGTCTCGGGTGGCGAACTTTTCCGCGTGATCAAAGCCGGCGGCGATCCGGCCCACTGCACCTTTGCCGGTGTCGGCAAAACCCGCGATGAAATCGTCTATGCGCTCGAGCAAGGCATCTACTCGTTCAATGTCGAAAGCGAAGAGGAACTCCGCTACCTCAACGAAGTCGCCGGCGAACTCGGCATGATCGCTCCCGCAGCTGTGCGCGTGAACCCGAATGTCGACGCAAAAACGCACAAGTACATTTCCACCGGCAAATCGGAAAACAAATTCGGCGTCGACTTCGATGCCATCGCCGGACTCTACGAACGCGCCGCCAAAGAGCTCCCCCACATCCGCATGCGCGGACTCCAAATGCACATCGGCTCGCAGCTCACCTCGGTCGCGCCTTTCGTCGAAGCAGTCGAAAAAGTCGCTCCACTCGCACGGCAATTGAAAGAACGCCACGGCATCGAGTTCTGGTCAATTGGCGGCGGCATCGGCATCGTCTATCAGGACTCACTCGAGTCCGGCCCATCACAATGGTGGGAAAGCAAACCCGAAGGCGAACGCCCACTCACCATCGAACAATACGGACGCGAAGTCGTCCCACGCCTCAAGGACCTCGGCCTCAAAATCCTCGTCGAGCCCGGCCGCTTCATCGTTGGCAACGCCGGCGTGCTCATCACACGCTGCCTCTACGAGAAAAAAGGCTCGGCCAAAACTTTCCGCATCGTCGATGCCGGCATGAATGACCTCATTCGCCCCGCCCTCTACGAAGGTCACCATGAAATCGTGCCGCTTCGTAAAGCTGCCGACAGCAGACTGCAAAAAGTCGATGTCGTTGGTCCGATCTGCGAAAGCGGCGACTTCTTCTGCCAGGACCGCGAGCTCCCGCACTTCGCCCCTGGCGATTGCGTCGCGCTGATGTCCGCCGGTGCCTACGGCTTCGTGATGGCCTCGAACTACAATTCGCGCCCGCTTCCCGCCGAGGTTCTCGTCGAAGGCGAGACCGCCACCCTCGTGCGCAAACGCCAAACGCTCGACGACCTGATCGAAGGCGAGCTCTGATTCCATCACGCACGCTGATGCGGAGTGGACGCGCCGGCAGCCATCATCTTCATTTCACCCGTGCTCGCCTGGTTCTCCAACGACCGCTTTCCGCTCTACCTCGCGCCCATGGCCGGGGTCACGGATGTGATTTTTCGCCAGATCTGCAAGGAGCTCGGCGCCGATGTGATGGTCACTGAATTCGTCTCCGCCGAGGGCATCCTTCAGCGCGATGACCGCACCCGCAAGTACACCGAGTTCAGTGACGATCAACGCCCGGTCGGCGTCCAGCTCTTCGGTGCCGATGGCAAACGCATGGGCGAAGCGGCGAAGAAAATCATCGATTGGAAAAAACCCGATTTTATCGACATCAACTTCGGTTGCCCGGTGAACAAAGTGGTCGCAAAAAATGGTGGATCCTCACTGCTGAAAAATTGCCCCGTGCTGGCAGAAGTCGCATCCGGCGTCGCCCATGCGGTCGGCGGCGAGGTACCGGTCACTGCAAAAATCCGCACCGGCTGGGACTCGGAATCGATCAACGCGGTCGAAGTCGCAAAGATCCTCGAAGACAGCGGCATGAGCGCCATCACCGTGCACGGCCGCACCCGCGCCCAAGGCTACGGCGGTGAGGCCGATTGGAATGTAATCGACTCGGTCGCTCGCTCGGTGCGCATACCGGTCATCGGCAATGGCGACATCACCTGTGGCCGAGAAGTGATCAAGCGCCGCAATGAAACCGCCGTCTCCGGCGTCATGATCGGACGTGCCGCAATGCAGAACCCATGGGTCTTTCGAGAAGCCCGCCACTACATCGAAACCGGCACCGACCTCCCGCCAATCGACCTCGACGAACGCTGGCAGCTGGTCATCCGCCACTGTCGCCTCGCCATCGAAAGCGAACGCTACGGCAGCGAAAAACAAACGCTCACTTCCATGCGTTCAAGGCTCATGGCCTACTGCAAAGGCTTTCCCGGAGCCCGTGAACTGCGCCAAAAACTTTGCCATGTCACCACTCTCGAAGAAGTGAACGATCTCGCCGCATTCTCCATCTCCCACGCTGAAATTGAAGAAGGTTGAGATGAGATATTGGTTTTTTGTTATTGGTTATTGGGGAAGAAAAAGAAACCGCTTCTTCATTTTCTTCTCTTGAGACTGAAGACTTGAAACTTGAAACTTCTTTCAATGTTCATCCCCCTACCTTCACCAGCGGACCTATCAACTCAATCGTCTTCGGCCCCATACCTGATACTCTTTCAAGCTCCTTCAACGACCGATAAGGCCTTGCCTTGATGATTTCCTCTGCCGTTTTCCGGCCAACCTTGGGCAGCTTCATGAGCTCTTCGAGAGTCGCCTTGTTGAGATCGATCGGATTGTCCTCGCTCGCATTTTCCTCGCCCTGCGCGACCTTGATTTCCTTCACCTCATCACGCGCTTCTTTGCGGGACTCCGCGAGCTTCGACCAATCGGTGTGCTTCCATGCGCCCAAACCTTTGCGCGCGGCGATTAGCTCCAGATCCCTGAGATGCTCGGCCCATTCCTCGCCAGTTCTGCCATCGTGAAGTTGCCGCACCACCCCAAAGGCCCGAGCTAGGCCCGCCTCAACCAAGGCCTCTGACAGATCACGCCCGTCGGCCAATTCCACAAATCCATAGACCCGTTCAAAACGACCGTCACCGCGCGCATCGGCAAACATCGTGCGCACGGTGAATGGCTTTTGCATCCACCCGGCAGAACTCACCTTAGCCGCCTCGCCCACCGATTTGGCAATCGTGATATCGGCAATGCCGAAATACCGGCGCTGATCCCGCAAGCGACGCGCATTGGTGTCATCGCCTTTCACATGCATCTCGATGCAATCAACGCCGTAAAGCCTCACCGTCCGCTCTTTGCCATCGGGAAACTTCACCGCAAAGCTGTCGCCATCCGCCCAATCCTTTACGACCAAGCTGCAATTTCGAAATGTCTGCAACTGTCCAAACAGGGCCGTCGTCAGAATCATCCACAGCAAGGGAACCAGCCTTATCACGCGGATGGAGTATCACGCCGAACGCGGAACCACAAGCGCGGACCCAGAGTCGCACAGGCTACAAACAATCCCGCCGCGAGCCCCCACCAGACACCCGGCGCACCAAGTCCTCCGCGAAACGCCAGCCATGCCGCCACCGGCAAGCCCGCGACCCAATACGCCACAAAGCAAATCAATGCCGGCATCCGCGCATCGTGCAATCCACGCAGCATCGACGACGAACCCACCTGCAAACCATCGAAGACTTGGGAAATTCCCACAATTATGAGCATCGACGCCGCGATACCCACCACCTCCGTCGCTGGCGTGAACGCCAATGCCATTTCCCTGCCAAAGAGCAGAAAACTTGCCGCCGCAATCACCCCATACACCAAGAGCAAAAACCAACCCGACCTCACAATCGGCGCAAGCCTATGCATTTCACCCGCCCCATGCGCCTCACCCACCCGCACGGTCAGCGCCATCGATAGTCCCAGTGGCACCATGAAGGCCACCCCCGCCAGCGTGATAGCAATCTGATGACCGGCCATCGCCTCGCGCCCGAAACGGCCCATGATCAAGCCCGTCACAGAAAATGCCGCAATCTCACTGAGCATCTGCAAACTCGCCGGCGCGCCGATCG
>JBKDYW010000047.1:0-7145 GCA_046308575.1 Verrucomicrobiota bacterium | reverse complement strand
CGTGGGCTTCGTCAGCGGCGAGTTCCACACCGAAGGGCCCCCAACCGAACTTGGCGGCGCGGAAACCGTTGGCCCGCACGCCCTGCGCTTTGCGCAAGGTCTCGGCCGGCGTGTCGCCGAAAAGCTGCGAGGCATAGGCGGTCTTGGGGAAAGCCCGTTCCCAGCCGAGCAGCTTCCAAGCTGGCTCGCCAAGCTGTTTGCCAAGCAGATCCCAAAGTGCCATGTCGATCCCTGCCAGTGTATGATCCGCCTGCAACAGGTCAAAACTGTTCCGGCGCACCGCCGCCGTCAGGGCCCGAATGTCGGCCGGACTGTCGATCGTGCGGCCGAGCACCGACTGGCTGACCGGCTTGCAGGCGCTGTGGGACATCGGGCAGCACCAGGCGGCGATTGAAACCAGCGGCGCGGCCTCGCACTCGCCCCACCCTTCCAGTCCATTGTCGGCGCGAACCCGCACCAACAGCGCGTCCTGGCTGCCATCACCGATATCGCGGACGACCGGCATGGAGAGATAGAAGAAGTCTACAGCATCAATTTTCATATGCGAGAGCTGCTAGGAGGGCTCATTGTCAGAAGGTGATTGTGAGACCGCCATCCACGGTGATGACCTGGCCGGTAAGGTAGGTGGCGTCGGGACCAGCCAGGAACCAAGCGACCCCGGCGATCTCCTCCGGCTGTCCGGCGCGTCGCAGCGGCAGATGATGGCCTGTGACATAGTTTGCCTTGAACCAATCGGATTCCAGTTCATTGACGCCGTTAACGATGCACATCGGCGTGTCGACAAACCCCGGTGCGATGGCATTGACGAGGATGCCCTTGTCGGCCAGTTCCAGTGCCAGAGCGCGGCAGTACTGGTTGATGGCGGCCTTGGCCATGGCATAGGCGGAACCGCCCCGCTCGACCCGATCGCCGTGGATCGAGGTGATGTGAATGAGGCGGCCTCCGGCAACAAGCAGCGGCACCGCGACACGGGTCATCTGCACCGCACCATCGAGCATGATGTCCAGAGACTTGCGCCAGTCGGCCAATGGAGAGGCAATCGGGTCGCCGACATTGAAAACCCCCGCGCAGTTGACCAACGCGTCGATCCGCCCCCAGCGCTCGCGCAGCAGCGACTCGAGCCGGGCGGCGGTCTCCGGCATCGCGAAATCGCCGACGAGTTTGAGATGATCGCCCTCCGGGAATTCCGCCAACAAGCGATCCAGCTCACTTTCACGCCGCGCCAAAACGCAGACATCCCAACCACCTTCGGCGAACCGCTGTGCCGTCGCGCAACCAATGCCGGACGATGCGCCGGTGACAATTACTTTCGATCGATTCATATGGTATATTTTTGTGTTTGATGTTTGTTGATCTCAACCGTCCAGATCACCGTGGTCTCGAGTGCCTCGCCAGGCTGCAGACGCGAGCAGAACCCGTGCACGGTAGCTTCGTTGACGCCGAGCGGCATGCTGGTACACGGCTCGAGCAAGGCGGTGAAGGCGCCGTCCATGGCGCCGTGCGTGGCAAAGTACCAGCAGCATGGAAAGACCGTCGTGTCAAACCGGCACTCGATCCGCGCTCCGTCCTCTGCAGCCAGCGCCACGCGCCCCTCAGCAAGGTCATACAGGAAAAGAAACTCGGTGCTGCCATCGGGGTCGGGAACCCGCGACAGATCGAGCCCCCCGGCGTGCGGCCACTCAAAAGGAACTGTCGATTCAAGACGCGACCAAGCCAAGTCGGCCGCCCGGGCTGTGGCGGCGGGGCAGACAATCCGGTCGCCCGGCTGGACCACGAGGGCAGCATGGAGTTTCCACATGAACCTCCGCTCCCTATCGGTGGAGTTGGTGATGCGATAGTCGCAGACCAGCCGATTCTGATCGAGGCGCAGGCGGCGCTGATAGTCTAGACCAAACAAGGGCAACCGCCCGTTCAGCGTCAGCACCTCCCCGTCCACTGCGGCGGTCAAGGGCAGCGTCCATAATTCGCCGTGATCAGGACAGTCAATCCCATCGATGGTCTCCGCAATGTCGGTAGGCAGCATCTCGTCCATGCCGCCGTAGAAATTCGGATCATACTCCGTCCCGGGCGCGCACGGTTGCAAGGCCAGCCGGGGGTTACACCAGAGGAACTCGCGGCCGTTTGCTCGGTGTCGGAGACGGATCAAGCGACCACCGATGGACGGAGCGATTTCCGCCTCCAATAGGTCATTCTCCATGACCACCGTTGAAACACCATCAGATGAGCCGTAGGTAATCATGATGTCTTGGGGATCGGTTTGATGGTCGGCAGGTTGATCGCCAGAACGCTGCTGCCACCCATACCCGGTAGGTGCTCGAAAATAGACCCGGTCGCATGGTCCACCCACAGCAGACGTTCGCGCGCGGCATCCCACAAAGGCGATTCGCCGAACAGGTTGTTGTCGCTGGCAACGATCTCAAAGGAGGAGGCCTTCATGGGTCGGTGGTGAAATTTCAGTTCTTTGCGCGAGTTTCAAATCCGGGATTCATGAATATACCGAAGTTCCATAACGGTGACGGTTGATGAAATCCCAGTCCGGCGTGATGCCGAGCCCGGGGGTGTTCGGCACCGCCACGCACCCGTCCTCCATGACCGGCAGTTTCTCCTTCGTCATTTGCCAACGGAGTGGTGATTTGCTGGTTGAAAACTCAAGGATCTCCTCTTTTTCCTGAACCGAGAGAAAGTGAAGATTTGCAGCAATTTCGATGTTTGTTTTATAGCCGTGTGTGATCACGCGCTTGCTCCGCTGAAATGCGGCGGCGGCGATAAGTTGGATTCCGGTAAACCCTCCCACCATCGTAATGTCCGGTTGGCAGATGTCCGCTCCGCCACGGTCCATGAATTTGATATACTCGTCCACATGCGTTAATCCGAGATCACCGACTCCAAGGTCAATGCCGCGTCCGGCCATCTCTCGATGACCAGCCAAGTCATCAAGCGGCAAGGGAGCTTCCAAAAACCACAAGCCTATGTCCTTGTAGAATGGAAAGAGGCTGAGCCCCTCGGCCACAGTGCGATAGGCCAGCGCGGCATCCACGATGAGACGGGCCTCTGGGCCCGCCTGCTCGCGCCCTGCCCGCAGCAGACTGCCCGTGAGTGCAAGGTCATCGAACCACCAAGGATCCGCGACCAGTTTGAAGTTCCGCAGGTTCATCGCTTGCGCTTCCGCGACCTGTCGCTTCACTCCTTCCGGGGATTTCTCAAGCGGATAAATGGTCCCGTAAGCCGGCAGACGGTCACGTTTTGCCCCGCCCAGCAGGGCATGAACCGGCTTGCCCTTTATTTGCCCGTGCAAATCCCAAAGCGCGAGATCCACCCCTCCAAGGGCATGCATGACAATCCCACGTCGTCCGACATAGTCGGTGGCCTCATAAACTTTCCGCCACAGCCGTCTGGGATCATCGAGCGTTTCCCCCACCAACACATCACGCAGACACATCGCATGATTGTGCGACGAGGGACCATTGACCAGCGCGACTATCGCTGCCGAAAACGATTCGACCTCGCCGATTCCCACGCGTCCGTCATCCGTGGTCACGACGATCAGACAGTCATCATACGACCCGTCAAAAAGGCCGATGTTCGGATCCTCGATCCGCAGATGGATGGCCTCGATCGAGGTAATTTTCGGCAGACGGGAACTTGTTCCAAAACTCGTGGCGCCGGCCAGGGGACCTTTTGCGTCGGCGCTGTCCTCGCGATGAGCGGCAACCGGGATTGCGGTCGTGAGAGACGGCCTTGCACCTTCTTCAAACGCCTTTCGATACAACTCGTTGAGCCTGCGGGCAGCGATCGCGGGCGGGATTTTTCCGCTCACCGCATCGTGTGCGATGGGCGTCCCCTCGTCCTGAAACCTCATGTATCCCGGAAATTTTCCGCGCACGATGGCTTCATCGAGAGTTTCCAGGGTATCCTTGAAAAATCCCGTGCTGGCACGGTTGACCGCTTCATCTGTCCATGCGCTGCGATGTCCCGGCTGCCCCCCCGCTTCGAAGTATATACCCTTCTGCACCGAGGGTGAGGCCGTGAACTGTGCATAGTCCATACAGGCACGCGGATGCTTGGTCTTGGATGAGACCGCCACGCCGGCACCACCGAGAGTCGAGCGCAAACGGCGGCCGTCGAGGCTTACCAGTCCGCCGGCCTTGAGCAGATTATCCGAATAACCGGGGCGCGAATAATTCGAGTAGCTGTAGGCGAACGGACAATAAGCCGCACGAGGATCTACGGTTTGCGCCATCCAGTCGGCGGTGCGGATCGGATTGCGTTCGAGACAGTCGGGATCGCACAGAGCGACAAGCTTGCGAAGCTCTTCCAAAGCAGAGGCGACCACATCTTCCGATGCCAGACCATTACTACCCTGAAACGGATTCTCACCGAGAGCGGCACAAAACATGTAGGTGTGCATCAAAACATCAATGGGAAACGCTGAGACGGTTACGAAGCCTTCCTGAGCAAGACCCAGCACTTCCTGCCATGTCCGAGGCAGCGCAAGATGGTGCTTCTCGATCAAATCCGGCCGCCAGGTGGCGATCGGCGCGGCGGCATCCGTTGCCAATGTCCATTGCTTGCCGTTGTATCCGTAGCTGTCATAAGAGGCTCCCACCGAGTTTGCCGCCTGCTCCGAAAGAAATTCGGCAGGCAACCAATCTTCGTAAGGGAGCAAGAGACCATCTGTCGCGGCAAGCGCGGTATGCGGATGATCCATGACGATGAGATCGAAGTGCGCCGCGAGTTCGGCCATCGATGCATCGGCAAACGACTGCAGAGAACGCTTCTCCCAATGAATGGAGATGTTCGGGCGCAACTCCTCGAAGCGCTGGGCTGTAGCGACAACCGAGGTGAATCCTCGGGAATGATTCCAGGCAATGCCTTTAAGTTTTGTCATGGCTTAAGTTCTTTCAACAACGCATCAACGATGGATTTCCAATCCGTGTAGAAAGTGGCGGCTTTTGCAGCTCACGTACTTGAAAACACGGCAAGCATGAATCGCCGGCACATGAATCATGGAATCTCTTCTCCTTTCAAGATCGCCAAGGCTACCGGATCGAGACCGTATTCGCGGAAATTCACGCGCACCGAGGGGACGCAGCCGACGCTCTGATGCCAGGCATGCGCGCGGCGGACGGCTTCGAGTTGTCCGTAGTGCTCGATATACCAGTAATACGACGGCCATGTGTGCGGCACCGACACGGCGGCAGGCATGCCCTGATGCCCGAACGTCGCGGCCAGCAAGGGCTGAAACAGCTTGCCGATCAAATCCGTGTGCGGCATCTCCTCACGCACGGGCAACCCACACCACGGCGTCCCCCAGTGCATCCAGACCGGCAGGTCGTAGATGCGCTCGTTGAGAATCTCACTCGTGATCACCAACTCCGGCAACGCCGCCTGCAATTCGCCGGACAACACGTGGGCGTACTGGAAATAATCACATTGCGGATCGTTCACCATCATACCGTATTGATCCCAGAAAATCGCGTCCACCGGGAAGGCCTCCACAAACCGCTTCATCCTCGCGATGTGATGCGCCCGCCACCGGGCGGAATTGGGCCGCATGTATTCGATGGGCGGCTCGCCCCGCTCGCGCCAGCCCATTTTCACACCGTCCGCGTTGGTCGCCTGGTCGGCGGCAAACTCGGCAAAACCCGGAACATCCGCATTGAAGCCGTGATGGTTCGTGTGCGGCATGAGGCGGTAACCGAAGCGTCGCGCCGCTTCGATGACCTTCTTGAAACCGGCTTCTCCACCGACTTCGGGCGCCGGCCAGTACTCCGGATACTTCGTGTCAAACGGGGCGAACCATCCCCAGAAATAAACCAGCGTGTCGCGGGGCACACCCTCCTTGTGCATCGCCGCCAGCATATCGGCGAGTTCATCAAGGGTGTGATCGATTTCTCCGGTGCCCGCCCAGAGTTGGAGCATCACGCAGCCGGGAATCTTCTCCGTCCACGCGGGCCTGTAGCGTTCGGGTTGCGGAAATGCTTGCGTCATCCACTGCCGGTAGGCAGCCACGGCCTCATCGCATGTGGCAAATTTCTGCGCGTGCCAGTCCGGCGTGTCATGAGCACCAGTGAATGTCGGTGCCAGATACATGTGCCAGCGGATCGTGAGGCGGTCCTGCTCCCGGTTGCATGTCCAGCCGTAGAATACCGGCCGTTGCTCGAAAGGCGTCAGCAATGTGAACGCGCCGCCGTCTTCCACGATGAGAAAGTTCGCCCGCGAACTGGGCGTCCACTGCGTCCCGACCGGCACCGAAGCGTCCCAGATCCGTCCATCCTCACCCGGCACATGAACCCGTGAGGTGAGCGGTAGATCCAGCGTCAGTGTCCAACGGCCCGTGCTTTCGGTTTCCCATTTCTTGTTGTTGATATTGCTCATGCGCCGACGATGATAATGTTTGAACCGTCGTTGGGAATATGATCGGCTGCTAAATTCCTATAAGATTCTGCTGCCGATTCATCAAATCTTCGCCGCATGTTTTTGAAATTCGGATTTCCTCAAGATCGATGAAACTCCGACTCGATTTCCAGAGCCCGGCACGAGCAAGATCGCGCTGGCTCGAAACGCGAAAAATTTACAAACGGCTAGGCGTGCTGTTTCGCAGACTCAACCGCTTTGGCGGGATCACGCCGCGCAGCAAGATGGGACAAGCGCTCGCGTATGCCATCAGCCAATGGCCACACCTCGAACCGTGTTTCGTCAACGGACAAATCGAGTTTGAAAAGGCGGCTTGCTAAGGAGGCACGACACTCTTGTCGTGCTCTTCTGCAACAATGAAGTGGAAGAGCGTCGAAGGTCTCAAAGTCGAAAGTCGAAGAGTAAGCGACTTCTTCTTTCGCTTCTCAAAACATGAAGCGGGACGCTCCATGGACGGCCTGGGACAAGATGTCCCAGCTACGATGAAGAAGCGGCGGAATGAACATTGAACATCGAAGTGGAAGAGAGTCGAAGAAAGCGCTTTAACGACGACGAATCATTCGACGGACCTTTGGGGACAAAGGTCCCTGCCTGAAGAAGCGGATTCTACATTCACCTACAATCCACAATCCACAATCCACAATCCACAATCCACAATCCACAATCCACAATCCACAATCCACAATCCACAATCCACAATCCACAATCCACAATCCACAATCCACAAT
>JBKDYW010000046.1:0-6926 GCA_046308575.1 Verrucomicrobiota bacterium | reverse complement strand
TCTATCCGGGCAAAATTTGATGCTCGGCTAAAAAATGTTAGAACCTCGAACGGCTTGTCCCCGGAATGATGTTGTTGCCGAATTGTGGAGCCATTGTGACTGCGGCGCTCGGCCTACTCGGTCTGCTATTCCCTAGCGCCGTCGGTCGCGTTCTTGGCATCGAGGCGAGTAGGCCGCTGGGTACTTCCGAGTTCCGTGCGACCTACGGCGGATTTTTTCTAGGTCTTGGAATCGGGTGCCTAGTTGCCCAGTCCGTGCCTGTCTTTGCTGTTGTTGGAGCGGCTTGGTGCGCGGCTGCTTTGGCTCGGGCGGTGTCTTTTGCCGTCGATAGCAGCCGGACTGCACATAATCTTGCCGGGATGGGAGTCGAGGCAGCCATTGGATTGGCTATGCTGACGGCGCTGCACTAAGCACGCCATACAACTTCTCGGACAAAATGAATGGCGTTTCAGCGAAAGGCGGAGCGTGCGAAGGAAAGCACGGAGCTTTTGTAGGTAGGCATGGATGTATCGTGAAGACGCCCCAATTCTCCTCTGCGAAGTCCTCAGCGCGCTCCGGGCCTCGGCGTTTCGATTTTGCAAAAGACCGAAGAAGCAAATGCTTAGGCCACTCAAATCATGGAGCGGGACGCTCCATGGACGGCCTGGAGCAAGATGCTCCAGCAACATGAGGAAGCCGCTTCTTCATCCTCTTCCTTAATAGCCAATCACAAATAACCAATAACTCTTCTCCTCCGCGAAGTCCTCCGCGCGCTCTGCGCCTCGGCGTTTCGATTTTGTCCTGCCATTTCACATGCAGTAAAAATGGGCATGGCGCTTGGAAAGCGCCGCCACGCCTGAAGAGGTGTCCCGCAAGATGCGTGACACGGCCGGCGGGACGCCGGAGCTCCCCTTTGAAGAAGCGGCGGTTCATTCGCGCGGACCTTTGGGGACAAAGGTCCCTGCCTAAAGAGGCAGCGACTTGTGCGAGCCGTCGCAGAGCGGTGGCTTGGCACTGTGCTTGCACTGGCACCACCAGACGGTGGTTTTTTCCGCAACTTCGTATTTCACCGGTTGCAGGCCGGTGCCTTTATGGGAGCCATCGCAAAATGGCTGATGCGTCGAGCGTCCGCAGGAGCACCACCAATAGGTGCCTGCTTCAACTTCGAGAGCCATCGGTTTCCTGTCGCAAATGATCGGTTGTTCGGCCATGGCAGTATTTCTAACACATTTTTTCGCTCAATGCGAGGCCGAAACCGTCCATGCCGGCTTGCTGTCGGAATTTGCCGCCTTTGTTTCATCGGTAGGCTCGGGCTTGGGCGTCGCGGTTTTGGCCGAGGCCGCGTCGGACGGACGATAGCGCTGCACCGGCTGCGGTGTCACATAGGTGAGGCCGAGCCAGAGCAGCAATGCCGCCGAATAAATGAAGATGAAAGGACGAAGCTTCATGGGTATTTCGGAGATGTTGAATATCAACTGTTTGTGGTTTAGGGCGCTTTTGCCTCTGAATGCAACTCCGAATTGCGGGGCGGCTTGGGATCAAAAGGGGTTGTCGCGGCCCGCCGCGATCGCTAGCTTTCCCCGCAGGGGGCGCGGTCACAGCCTGTCCCGTTCAATCAATCACGATACCAGCAAGCACCATGGGAATTTTCAGCAAGCCGAGCCTGCGCAGCCAAGACCGCCGCGATGACATGCCGGAAGGCCTTTGGAACAAGTGCCCGGAATGCGGGGCGATGGTGCACAATCTCGAGCTTCAGCAGAACCTCCATGTCTGCCCGCACTGCTCGCATCATTTCCTGATTGGCTCGCGCGAACGCATCCTCATGCTGGCCGACACCGGCTCCTTTGAGGAAACCGAGACCAATCTCATTTCCGCCAATCCGCTCGGCTTTCAGGGCTACGCCGAAAAAACCGCCGCACTGCGCGCCAAGACCGGCCTCGATGATGCGGTGGTCAGCGGCCGCCTCAGCATCGATGGCAACCGCGCGATGATCGCCGTGATGGACTTCAAATTTTTTGCCGGCTCGATGGGCTCGGTGGTCGGTGAGAAAATCACCCGCGCGATCGAAACAGCCATCGCCGAAAAACGCGGCGTTATCATCGTCTCGGCCTCGTCCGGCGCACGCATGCAGGAGGGGATGCTCTCGCTGATGCAAATGGCCAAGACCTGCGGTGCCTTGGCCCGACTCTCCGAAGCGAAGCTGCCCTTCATTTCCCTGCTCACCCACCCGACCACCGGCGGCGTGACCGCATCGTTTGCGACCATTGGCGACATCAACCTCGCCGAGCCGAAATGCATGATCGGTTTCGCTGGGCCACGGGTGGTCAAGGAAACCACCCACCAAAATTTGCCGCCCGGTTTCCAAACCGCGGAGTTCATGCTCGAGCACGGCCTCGTCGATGCAATCGTCCACCGCGGCAAACTGCGCGAGCGCCTCGCCAGTCTGCTGTCCTACATGATGCCGCGCTGAAATGATGCCGCGCCCCACGCGCAAGTCGCATCACCACTTGCGCAAGGCCAGCCGATGGTCAAAGCTCCGCCCGTGCTCGCGAAACGAATCATCCCCTGCCTCGATGTCACCGACGGCCGCGTGGTCAAGGGCGTGAATTTTGTCGATCTCATCGACGCCGGCGATCCGGTCGAATGCGCGATGGCATACAACGCTCAAGAGGCGGACGAGTTGGTCTTTCTCGACATCACCGCCTCGTCCGACAAGCGCCGCACAATGGTCGATGTCGTGAGCCGCACCGCCGAACATTGTTTCATCCCGCTCACGGTCGGCGGCGGAATTCGCACGGTCGATGACATGCGCGAAATGTTGCTCGCCGGCGCGGACAAGGTCGGCATCAACACCGCCGCAGTGAAAAATCCGGGACTGGTCGACGCCGGTGCCAAAGCCTTCGGCAGCCAGTGCATCGTCGTCGCGATCGATGCCAAGCGCGAAGGCCCAGGCAAATGGGGCGTTTACACCCACGGCGGCCGCACGCCCGTCGGCCTCGACGCGGTCGAATGGGCCCGCGAAGTCTGGCGCCGCGGCGCAGGCGAAATCCTCCTTACCAGCATGGATGCCGATGGCACCCAAGCCGGATACGACATTGAGCTCACCGCCGCCGTTTCCTCCGCCGTCGGTATCCCGGTCATCGCCAGCGGTGGCGCGGGAAACCTCGAGCACATGGTCGAGGTCCTCGACGCCGGCAAGGCCGATGCCGTGCTCGCAGCGAGCATTTTCCACTTCGGCAAGCACACGGTCGGCGAGGCCAAACGGCATTTTGCCGAAAGAGGCATCCCGGTGCGCCCGGCGCATTGAGGAAGAGGGATTGGTCAGCGGTCAATGGTCATTGGGAAAGAGGAAGAGAATGAAGAAGCGGCTTCTTCATCTGCTTTCAGCATTTCAGAATCTCAGCGTTTCAGCTTTTACCCGACCACAAAAACCCATCATCATATCCAGATATGATGATTTGATTCTTGAAATCACGGCTTTGGAGGCTATTTTCTCCGCATGATTCAAGCCGACCCCACCCGGGAACTCTGCGATGCCTTGGCCAAAAGGATTTTGGTGCTCGATGGCGCCATGGGCACGACGATCCGCACCTACGGGCTCAACGAAAGCGACGCCCGCGGCGAGCGCTTTGCCGACAGCGAAAAGGACCTGCTCAACAACGGCGACATTCTGAGCCTCACCCGCCCGGATGTCATCGGCGACATCCACAAGCGATTCTATGAAGCCGGCTCGGACATCTGCGAGACCAACACCTTCTCCGCGACCAGCATCGCGCAGAGCGAATTCTTCGTCGAAGACCCGCGCGAAAAGGGCGGACGCAAGGACCCGGAATTTTTCCAGAAGATCATCGAGGATCCGTTTCTTAACGAGCTCGCCTGGGAAATGAATGTCGAGTCGGCCAAGCTCTGCCGCAAATGGGCCGATGCCGTCGGCAGCGACACCGGTCGCAAGCGTTATGTCGCGGGCGCGATCGGGCCGCTCACGGTTTCGCTGAGCAACTCGCCCGATGCCAATGACCCGGGCTTCCGCGTGGTGAATTTCGATCAAGTGCTCGATGCGTACAAATTGCAGATCAAGGCGCTGATCGAAGGCGGTTGTGACATCCTGATGATCGAAACGATCTTTGATTCGCTCAATGCCAAGGCCGCGGCGGTTGCCGTACAGGAAGTTTATGCGGAAATGAAATTGCATCTGCCGCTGATCATTTCCGCGGCGGTTGGGCTTGGTGGTGAGACGATGATTTCCGCACAAAAGGTCGAGGCGTTTTGGAATGCCTTTGCCCACACGCATCCCTTGGCGATCGGCCTTAACTGCTCGCTTGGGCCCGACTTGATGAAGCCGCACCTCGAGGAGCTTTCCAATTGCGCGACCACTCACATTTCCTGCTACCCGAATGCCGGTCTGCCCAACCCGCTCGCGCCCACCGGCTTCGACCTCGAGCCCAAGCACATGCATGATTACATGGCCGACTTCGCCAACGCGGGCCTGCTCAACCTCGCCGGCGGCTGCTGCGGCAACACCCCCGACCACATCGCCGCCATCGCCCAAGCCGTCGCGAATAAAAAACCAAGGGAAGTGCCTGGTATTGGATGAATCGAAACGCCGAGACGCAAAGTTCGCTGAGGAAGCCGCTGAGAAGAGTTTAGGATCACATCATGAAAACAAAGGATGAGTTGAATGAATTGTCTGGAGTGATCATCGACGCCGCGATGGAGGTCCATCGTGAGGTTGGGCCCGGATTGCTTGAACGGGTTTATGAGGCAGCACTTGCCAAAGAGCTTGAGCTCAGGGGGATCGCCGCGATCCGCCAAGTTCCTGCGCCAATCATCTACAAAAACGAACTGCTCGATGAGGAGGCTTATCGCATCGACCTATTGGTGGAAGATGCCATCGTAGTGGAACTAAAAACCGTTGCCGCTCTCCTTCCAATTCACGAGGCCCAAATCCATACTTACATGAAGCTTTCTAACAAATGCCTTGGATTGTTAATCAACTTTCACACCCCGCTCCTCAAAGATGGCATCAAACGCCATGTCATCAATTTCCCCAAATAACTCTCTGCGTCTTTCTCTGCGAACTTCGCGCCTCCGCGTTTCGATTTTAAAAAATGAAAACCATCCCCCACGCTCTACGGCTTTCCGGTACGGAGGCCTACAACCACACTGCCGACAAGCGCTTCCTGATGATCGGCGAGCGCACGAATGTCGCGGGCTCGCCGCAGTTTGCGAAGCTGGTCCGCGCGGGTGATCTCGAGGCGGCGGTGGAGGTCGCGCGTCAGCAGGTTGAGAATGGCGCCAATGTCATCGACATCTGCTTCGACGACGGGCTCATCGACGGCAAGGCAATGATGTCACGCTACCTGCAATTGCTGCAGGGCGAGCCGGATGTGGCGAAGGTGCCGATCATGGTCGACTCGTCGAAGTGGGAGATCCTCGAGGCCGGCCTGAAGTGCTTGCAGGGCAAGGGCATCGTCAACTCGATCTCACTCAAGGAAGGTGAGGAAGTTTTCAAAAACCACGCGCGTCACATCATGCGTTACGGCGCGGCGGTGGTGGTGATGGCCTTCGATGAAAACGGCCAGGCCGCAACCTATGAAGAAAAGATCCGCATCTGCGAACGCGCTTATCGCATCCTTGTCGACGAAGTCGGATTCAATGCCGACGACATCATTTTCGATCCGAACATCCTCACCGTTGCCACCGGCATCGAAGAGCACAACAACTACGCGCTCGACTTCATCAACGCGACGCGATGGATCAAAGAAAACCTTCCCGGCGCAAAAGTCTCGGGCGGTGTCTCGAACATTTCGTTTTCATTTCGCGGCAACAATGTCGTGCGCGAGGCGATGCACTCGGCATTTCTCTATCACGCCGGCAAGGCGGGCATGGACATGGGCATCGTCAATGCCGGCATGCTCGAAGTGTACGACGAGATCCCGAAAGAACTGCTCGAACACGTCGAGGATGTGCTGCTCAACCGCCGGCCCGACGCGACCGAGCGTCTGCTAGAGCTTGCCGAGCGCTTCAAAGGCCAGGGCGGCAAGAAGGTCGAGGAAGATCTCTCGTGGCGCGAAGAGCCGGTCGAGAAACGCCTCGAGCATGCGTTGTTGAAAGGCATCGACAAATTCATCGACGAGGACACTGAAGAGGCCCGCAAAAAATACGGCAGACCTCTTAAGGTCATCGAAGGCCCGCTGATGGACGGCATGGGCGTTGTTGGCGACCTCTTTGGCGCGGGCAAGATGTTCCTGCCGCAGGTGGTCAAGTAGGCGCGCGTGATGAAAAAAGCAGTCGCATGGCTCACGCCATTCATGGAGGAGGAAAAGGCCGAACACCTCGCAGGCGACATTGCAGCGATCAAGGCGGAGAATCCGACGCTCAGCGACGATGAAGCCCTGCGTCTTGCCGAACGCGGACGCTCGGCCGGCCGTTTCCTCATCGCCACCGTGAAGGGCGATGTGCACGACATCGGCAAAAACATCGTTGGCGTCGTGCTTGCGTGCAACGGCTTCGAGGTCACCGACCTCGGCGTGATGGTCCCCTGCGACAAAATATTGGACAAGGCCATCGAGATTGGCGCGGATGTCATCGGCCTCTCAGGGCTGATCACTCCATCGCTCGACGAGATGGTGCATGTCGCCAAAGAGATGGAGCGACGCGGATTCAAGATTCCCCTGCTCATTGGTGGCGCCACCACTTCCGCCGCGCACACGGCCATCAAGATCGCCGAGCATTACTCCGGCCCGATCGTGCATGTCCTCGACGCCTCGCGCTCGGTGCCCGTGACAACATCACTGCTCTCCGCCGACCAACGCGACGGGTTCGTCAGCGACAACCTCGCGAAACAAAAATCGCTGCGCGAAAATTTCATCAGCGGACCGAAAAAAGAAACTCTCACAATCGAGCAAGCCCGCGCTGCGGCGCCGAAATACGACTGGGAAAACTAC
>JBKDYW010000045.1:0-16460 GCA_046308575.1 Verrucomicrobiota bacterium | reverse complement strand
CTTTCTCATTGCGAGTCCGTGGAACTCGCTTTCATTGACGCTGATCCTTGCGGCATTGATCGGTTGGAAATGGATGTTCGCATTCATTTTGCTTTCGGCCTTGGTCGCGATTGTGACCGGGTGGATTGTGGATCGTTTGGTGAACGCCGGAAAAATCCCTGCGAATCCGAATGCGACGGACTTGCCTGTGGGGTATCGCATGGGACCTGCGTTGAAAAGTGTGGCAGTGTCGCTCAAGCCGGGTTGGTCGAATTACCTGAAACTTGCGCGCGAAGGCGTGTCCGGTTCGCGTATGGTGTTGCGGTGGATTTTGTTCGGCTTCGTGTTGACCGCCATGATTCGCGCCTTCGTGCCCGAGGCGTCCTTTGCCGAATGGTTTGGTCCAACGATTGCCGGATTGTTTCTTACGCTGCTTGCCACGACCTTGATCGAGGTTTGTTCCGAAGGTTCCTCGCCGATCGCCGCCGACATCCTCACGCGCGCGCATGCGCCGGGTAATGCCTTTGTGTTTTTGATGGCTGGCGCGGCGACCGATTACACCGAATTGCTGAGCCTGCGTGAGACCACGCGATCGTGGAAAGCGGCGCTTGCTTTGCCGCTTATTTCCACGCCGCAGGTTTTGTTGATCGGCTGGTTGCTGCAGCAGGGCGGCTAATTTAAGCCAGGCGCGCGGCGAGCAGCTCGCGTTGGAAAACCAGCTCTTTGGGCAGGTGGTCGTAGAGGTCGATGAAAAATTCCGCCTGGCTGACCAGTTCAGCTTTCCACTCCGAGCGGTTGAAGGCCATGGCTTGGTGGAAGCCTTCTTCGCCGAAGCCTTCGAGGCCCTCGATGTTGAAATCCTCGAGTGATGGGGTCCAGCCGATTTGTGTTTCGTGTCCGGCGGCATGGCCATTGCAGCGTTTGACGATCCAGTCGATGACGCGCATGTTTTCGCCGAATCCCGGCCAGAGGAATTTTCCGTTTTCGTCTTTGCGGAACCAATTCACATGAAAGAAGCGCGGCAGGTGGGTGAGGTAGCGGCGCATCTCGAGCCAGTGCCCGAAGTACTCGCCCATATTGTAGCCGCAAAATGGCAGCATCGCCATCGGGTCGCGGCGGACCTTGCCGATTTGGCCGAAGGCGGCGGCGGTCATTTCCGATCCCATCGTTGCGCCGAGGTACACGCCATGGCTCCAGTTGAAGGCTTGAAATACTAGAGGCATCGTAGTTGCACGGCGTCCGCCAAAAACGATGCCATCGATCGGCACGCCATCGGGGTTTTGCCATTCGGCATCGATCGACGGGCACTGCCCGGCCGGCGCGGTGAAGCGGGCATTGGCGTGCGCGGCGACGCGGCCGCAGTCCGGCGACCAGTCCTGGCCGGTCCAATCGATCAAGTGCGCGGGCTCTTCTTTGGTCATGCCTTCCCACCAGACATCGCCATCGTCGGTGAGCGCGACATTGGTGAAGATGCAGTTGGCCTTGATCGACTCCATTGCGCGCGGGTTGGTGTCGCATGAAGTGCCGGGCGCGACGCCGAAGTATCCGGTCTCGGGATTGATCGCGTGCAGTTTGCCGTCCTCGTGTGGCCAGAGCCATGCGATGTCGTCGCCGACGATGGTCGTTTCCCAGCCTTTTTCCTGATACGGCTTTGGTGGGATGAGCATCGCGAGGTTCGTCTTGCCGCAGGCCGAGGGAAAGGCGGCGGCGAGATAGGTTTTTTCGCCGTTGGGTTGTTTCACGCCGACGATGAGCATGTGTTCGGCCATCCACTTGTGTTCGCGCGCAATGTTGGAGGCGATGCGTAGCGCGAGGCATTTTTTTCCGAGCAGGGCATTGCCGCCGTAGCCCGAGCCGTAGGACATGATCTCGCGGGTCTCGGGAAAATGGACGATGTATTTGTCCTCATTGCACGGCCAGGCGGCATCTTTTTGACCGGGCTCGAGTGGCGCGCCGACCGAATGCAGGCAGGGAATGAAGGTGCCATGGCCATCGCGTTTTTTTGTGATGCGGCCCGCATCTTCGTCCTCGAGGCGTTTGAGCACCTCGCTGCCCATGTGCGTCATGATGCCCATGTTCACGACCACATAGGGACTGTCGCTGATCTCGACGCCGATTTTGGCCAGCGGCGAGTCGAGCGGGCCCATGCAGAACGGGATCACATACATCGTGCGGCCTTTCATGCAGCCCTTGAATTTTTCCCGCAGCGTTGCGCGCATTTCCGCGGGGTCGGCCCAGTGGTTGGTGGGGCCTGCTTGGTCGGGGCGTTTTGAGCAGATGAAAGTGCGGTCCTCGACGCGTGCGACATCGGACGGCGTTGAGTGCGCGAGGAATGAGTTCGGGCGTTTTTCGGGATTGAGGCGGGTGAATGTGCCGCGTTTGACCATCGATGAGGTGAGGCGATCCCATTCCGCTTGCGAGCCATCGCACCATTCGATGGCGTCGGGCGTGCAGAGGGCGGCTACTTCCGCAACCCATGATGCGAGCGCGGCGTGTGTGGTGGGCGAATGGCTCATGGCGAATTTATCTGAGCCGAGTCGTGCAGTTTTTGCAATGACATGAAAAAAATCCGCGGCGCGGAATTCTCGAATTTTCGGATTGGCACGCGTTCGCCGATTGCGCAGTGTGTTTCCGCGTTGATGTTGTTGACGCCTTCTTAATTCGCCCATTCAACCATGCTATTTTCCTGCCCACATTGCCAAACCAGTCTGGATGTCGCCCCTGAACACGCTGGTCAAAATGTCCAGTGCCCCGCCTGTGGCGGCCGACTCAAAATTCCGGCCAATGTGGCCGGCGGCGGCTCGCAAAATCCCGAGCGCAAGGGCTGGGAGGAAAAGGACCATGCGAATGTGAATTTCCTGATGTGCTTGCTCATTGGCACGGGGATCAGCGCGGCCTTCCTGGCCATGATGATCCCGTTTCGCGGCGGCATCGGCAGCTTGTTCCTTGATCGCGGTTGGGTGAACTACGCCGAGACCTTTTTGTTCTTCTGGGGCATCGTCATTCTGGCGATGAAGTGGCGCATGATCCAGCACCAGAAGCGTGCGGTGATGCTCGACCTTTTCCCGAAAAAGCTCGGCCGTGAGATCAACATCGAGACGGTTTCGCAATTCATCGACAATGTTTACAAGGTGCCGCTGACCTTGCGTGACAGCCTCATCGTCAACCGCATCCGCAAGGCGCTCGAGCTCTTCGAATCGCGCACGGATAAAGGCGAAGTCACTACGTTTCTGGGCGCCCAGTCCGACGTTGATGCCAATCGCTCTTCGGGTTCGTATTCCTTGGTGAAAGTTTTCCTGTGGGCGATTCCGATTCTTGGTTTCATCGGCACCGTGCAAGGTCTTTCGGTCGCGGTGGGTTCGCTTTCGATGGGCGACAACGCCGATCCCGCCGCGCTCAAGAAATCCATCAATAGCCTTACTGGTGGTCTCGGGGTTGCCTTCGACACGACCTTGCTCGGTCTGGTGCTCAGTATGTTCATGAGCTTTCCGCTGGCGGCGGTGCGCAAGGAAGAGGATGAGACGCTGACGATGATCGATGTGCTCTGCACGGAGAAGCTTTTGCCGCGCCTCAACGACAGCAAGCGTGCGGCCAGTGAAGAACTCATCGAGCAGGCCGACAGCCTGCCGGGTCTGGTCACCTCGCTCGCCAAGGCTCACGAGACATTTCTCATCAATCTCAACGACGCGACGCGGCAGCTACACGACAGCAGCGAGGTGCTCAATACGCGGCTTGCGGCCCACCAGCAAACGGTCGAGGCGACCTTTGCTCATGCCGTCAAAAAACTCAGCGACACCAGCAACGAGATTTTCGTGCGTTCGGGCACCGAGCTCAATGCGACCTTCCAGAAAATTGCGACCGGCATCGAGCTGATCAACAAAGCGCTCGGCGATCTTGGTCAGAACAAGATCCCGGAAATCCTGCCCGAGCCGCCGCCGAAGCGTCGTTTCCTTGGTTTCCTTTCCCGCAAGTAACCGGCCATCTCGTTCATGGGAAGACGAAACGACAGTGACGACGAAGGGGTTTCCCTCTTCCCCTTCATGAGCATCCTTGCGTGCTTGATCGGCATCCTCACGCTCATGATCAGCGTCGTGATGACGGTCAATGAGATGAACCGTGAAAAGCTCACGCAGGAGGAGTACGATCGTGCCGTCGCCCATCGCGACATGCGCATCGAGATTGAAAAGTTGCGCAAGCAGGCGCAGCAGCTCGACAAGCGGATCGAAAACGAGAACCAGACCGTGGCCCAGATGCAGAAACTTGAGGAAGCGAGTGTTGCGCTCAAGAAGAAGCTTGAGGAGATGGAAAAGGCGGTGGATCCGAACCAGTCTGATGCCGAGCTTCAGAAAATCGTCGAGCTTTTGAAGCAGGAAACCAAGGCGCTCAACGACAGCCGGCCGCCCTTGCAGAAAAGGTTGGAGCAGCTGCAGCAACAGCTTAAGGACCGCAAGGAGGCGCCCAAGCCCGAGCAATCGATCGTGGTGCGACCCGGCGGCATCGGCGCGCGTAACACCGCAAGCAAGCTGTTCTTTGTCGAGTGCAACTCAACGGGCATCGTCATTCTCGAGCAGGACGCGCCGCCGATCGCGGTGCCCAAGGCTGCCATTGTTTCGAGCGAGCAGTACGCACAATTTCTCAGCCGCGTGAAGGACACGCGCGACTCGATGATTCTGTTTCTCGTGCGAAAGACCGGCAATGACAACTACCTGTGGGCGGCGGGATATGCCGAGAGCAAGTTCCGCGTGAGAACCGGCAAACTGCCGATGCCCAACGACGGCAAGATCGACCTTTCACTTTTCAACTGACACTTCCGTGGGACGCAAGCGCAGCAACGACGAAGACAACGGGATCAACCTCGACTCCCTCATGGACGCGCTCACCAATGTGGTGGCCGTGCTGATCCTTGTGTTGCTCCTGGTGATGGCGGATGTGACGCAGAAGGTGGATGCCTTTTTGAAGGACCTCAAGCCGGCCACGCAGGAAGAGGTGGATCAGGCGCGCAAGGAGCTCGAGGAGCTCAAAAAGAAGACTCAAACCAAGAGCGAACAGCTTGAGCAGGAGCCGCCACCGCCGGAGAAGATCGAGCAGAAAAAGCGCGAGCTCGCGATGATGGAGGAAAACATCGAAAAGAACGAGGAGCTGCTGGTGAATGTGAACCAGCTCAGGGAGCTTGAAAAGAAGGTTCGCGCCGAGCGTGATGAGGCGCAAAAGCTGACCAATGTCGTCATGGAGGAGATCGCGCGCATGGAGGCGATGCTGGATCAGACGCCGGTGCTATCTGCGCCGCCGCCCGAAGAAGTCACCATTCCAAACAGCCGGCCGATTCCGGAAAATGCCGACATTTATTATGCGCTGGTGTTTGGCAACCGCGTGCACCTCATCGATCCGGTCACGCCGCTTGAGACATTCATGGAGGAGTTCGACAAGAACAAGCGCGACTTCCGCATCGAGCGTGTGAAGCAGCAGGGAGCCGATCGATACATCCACGACCAACAGAAGATCGCGGTGCATTTCAAGGGCTTCGATTTCCGCCCGGCGCGTGGTCAGAAGATCGAGCTCATGCCCAACAAGTATGGCACGCGCCTAAGTTTGCGGATCACGCCCGATGCCGCGAAGGGCGGGATCCCGATGGAGGCCATGCAGCAGCCGGGATCGGAATTTGAAAAAGCGATGAACGGACTGGCCAGCAACAAGCGGGCGGTGATCATGTTCTGGGTCGCTCCAGATTCATTCAACGCCTACCTCTTGGCGCGCAAGCTCGCGGACAAGGCCGAGGTGCCGGCCGGCTGGGAAGTGCGTGGGAATAAGGAATATTATGTACCGATCAAGGACGTCGAGGTCCGCGCGCTCGAGATCATGCCGCCGGAAATGGCGAAGCCCAAGCCCACCAACGAGCCACCGAAGCTCGAGCCCAAGCTTGATTGATGTCGTGCGTTATCGCGCGGCAGCTGATCAACGATCAATGGCTGCGGCGTTTGAAGCGCAGTGCGGCGGTGGACTTCGAAATGACGCTCTGAAGGTAAGCAACTTCTTCGGCATCCATGCTGTGATCGACGGACTTGAGTTTTTCCTGAGCGCGTTCGATCGCCTCTTCGGTGCTTTTCTCGTCGATCTCATCTTCGCCCAGCGCCATGTCGGTGAGGACGACGACTTTTTCCTGGGTGATTTCGGCAAAGCCGGAACCGATCGCAAGCGTGGTCGTCTGGCCGTTGTGAAGGTAGCGCAGCTCGCCCGGCTTGAGCGCGGTCACGAGGCCCGCATGCATCGGCAACACGCCGAGTTCCCCATCCGCGCCCGGCAGATACACATGATCCACGGGTGCCGAAAAGGCTTTCTTCTCGGGAGTGACGATGTCGAGTTGGAGGGGCATGGTGCGGGTAAATGCTGAAAAACTGAAAAGCTAAAATGCTGAAAATCAGTCGCGCGAGACCGAGTCGATGCTGCCCTTCATGTAGAAGTTGCCTTCGGGCACATCGTCCCATTTGCCGTCGAGGATTTCGGCGAAGCCGCGGACCGTGTCTTCGATCGAGCAAAGCACGCCGGAGACGTTGGTGAAGACTTCCGCGACGTGGAAGGGCTGGGTGAGGAAGCGTTGGATTTTGCGGGCGCGGAAGACGGTGAGTTTGTCTTCGGCGGAAAGCTCGTCCATGCCGAGAATCGCGATGATGTCCTGAAGGTCCTTGTAGCGTTGGAGCACCTGCTGCACGCCGCGGGCGACGCGGTAGTGTTCTTCGCCGACGACTTCGGGAGCGAGCGCCTTCGAGGTCGAGGCGAGCGGATCGACGGCGGGGAAGAGCGCTTGTTCGGCGAGCGAACGCTCGAGCACGACGGTGGCGTCGAGGTGAGCGAAAGTGTTGGCGGGGGCGGGGTCGGTGAGGTCGTCCGCCGGCACATAGACCGCTTGGATCGAGGTGATCGAGCCTTTGTTGGTCGAGGTGATCCGCTCTTGGAGGGCGGCCATTTCCTCGGAGAGGGTTGGCTGGTAACCCACGGCCGATGGGGTACGGCCAAGGAGTGCGGAAACTTCGGATCCGGCTTGCGAGAAACGGAAGATGTTATCGACGAAGAGAAGAACATCCTGGTTGTCCTCATCGCGGAAGTGCTCGGCCATGGTGAGCGCCGAGAGGGCGACGCGGAGACGCGCGCCGGGAGGCTCGTTCATTTGGCCGTAGCAGAGGGCGACCTTCGAGCCTTCGGTGAGGACCGGGTTGCCTTGATCGTCGAGTTTCACATGGCCCTTCTCATCCTTTTCGGTGGCGATAACGCCCGACTCGATCATTTCCCAGTAGAGGTCGTTGCCCTCGCGGGTACGCTCGCCGACGCCGGCGAACACCGAGAAACCGCCGTGTGCTTTGGCGATGTTGTTGATGAGCTCCATGATCACGACCGTCTTGCCGACGCCCGCACCACCGAACATACCGCCCTTACCGCCCTTGAGCAGTGGGCAGATGAGGTCGATGACCTTGATGCCGGTGGGGAGGATTTCCGCGGTGGCCGATTGCTCGGTGAGAGTTGGTGCCGGGCGGTGGATCGGCGAACGAAGATTCGGATTGGCGATCGGCGCGTTTTCATCGACGAGGTCGCCAGTGACATTGAAGATGCGACCAAGAACTTGTTTGCCGACAGGCACGGCGATCGGTTTGCCGGTGTCGGTGAGAGCCATGCCACGCTTGAGACCATCGGTGGTGGACATCGCAACCGCGCGCACCCATCCGTCGCCAAGGTGTTGTTGCACCTCGAGCACGAGCTTGGTGTCGACTCCGTTGAGAACATACTGGATTTCCAGCGCGTTGTAGATCTCGGGAAGCTTGGTGGCTTGGGAGAAATCGGCGTCGATGACGGCGCCGATGATCTGGACGATAGTACCTTGGTTGCTCATTGGGAGGTTGCGGGTTGGGAAGTTTGCGGTGTTCAGTAAGAGGAGTGTGCTGGTTGCCGGTGATGGATTTTATTCCATCGCCTTCATCGCGGTGGTGATTTCGAGAAGCTCGGCGGTGATCGCGCCTTGGCGGAGCTTGTTGTACTCGAGGGTGAGTTCCTTGATGAATTTCTTGGCGTTGTCGGTGGCGGACTTCATCGCGACCATGCGTGCCGAGTGTTCGGACGCGCGGGATTCGACATGCGCTTGGAAGACCTCGTAGTTCACATACAGCGGCAAGATTGCGGCGAGCACCTCGGCGGCATTTGGTTCGAAGGTGAAGTCGTGCCCGCGGTCGGCAGTGATGGTCTCGGCGCCGAAAACCTCGGCATTGGCCTGTTCGCGGATCGGCAGCAGCGTCACCACTTCAGGCTCTTGGCGCAGGGTGTTGACGAAGTTGGTGAAGGCGATCGAAACCTTGTCGTATTTTCCGGAGAGGAATTGCTCGGTGAGAAACTTCGCGATCGGACGGGTCTGTGCGAATGGCACGGGATCCTTCACCACGAAATCGGCGACGATGTTGCTGCCGAGTTTTTCGAGCAGCACGCGAAGCTTGCGACCGACCGTGACATAGTCCGCATCGGGCGAAGTCACCGCGCGCAGCTTGCGGGCGAGGTTCGTGTTGAGTGGTCCGCAAAGGCCTTTGTCGGTCGAGATCACCAGCACCAGCTCGCGGTTGCCTTCACGCTTTTCGAGCAGCGGGTGCGACTCTTCGGAGAAGTTCTTGCGGATGTCGAAGAGCACTTGCGTGAGGTGCGAGGAATACTCGCGGCCGGCAAGCGCCTGATCCTGGGCCTTCTTCATTTTGGCCGCCGCGACGAGCTGCATCGCGCGGGTGATTTGCGCGGTGTTCTTGACCGACTTGATGCGTCGGCGGATGTCGCGGAGGTTGGCCATTTGGGGTAAGGGATATTAGGGATTGGGTATTTGAAATTGGCTTAATGATCTCAATTTCAAATCAACGAATGTCTTTTCTCACTTCCAGCTCTTCTTGAAGTCTTCGATCGCCTGCTTGAGGGCATCGACCGAGGCGGCGTCCTTTTTGAGGTCGGGCTTTTCGTTGCGGATCTTGTCGAGCAGGTCGTTTTTGCGGGTCGAGAAGAACTCGCCCATGGCGGCCTGGAAGCGGCGGACATCGGCCACCGCGACATCGTCGAAGTAACCGTTTTGCATCGCGAAGAGATAGACCGCTTCCATCTCCATGCCGAGCGGGCTGTATTGGTTTTGCTTGAAGAGCTCGACGATGCGGGCGCCGCGATCGAGTTTCTTCTTGGTCGAGGCATCGAGGTCCGAGCCGAACTGCGCGAAGGCTTGGAGTTCGCGGTACTGCGCGAGATCGAGCTTGGTGGTGCCGGCGACCGACTTGATCGTTTTCGTTTGGCAAGCGGAGCCGACGCGCGACACCGAGAGACCGACCGAAATCGCAGGGCGGATGCCTTGGTAGAAAAGGTCGGTTTCGAGGTAGATCTGGCCGTCGGTGATCGAAATCACATTGGTCGGAATGTAGGCCGAAACGTCGCCCGCTTGGGTTTCGATGATCGGCAGCGCGGTGAGCGAGCCACCACCGGCGGCGTCGGAGAGACGCGCCGAGCGCTCAAGCAAGCGGGAGTGAAGGTAGAACACATCGCCCGGATAAGCTTCGCGGCCGGAGGGGCGGCGGAGAATGAGCGAGACTTGGCGGTAAGCTACGGCGTGCTTCGAGAGGTCGTCGAACACGATGAGGCAGTCCTTGCCTTGGTCCATGAGGTACTCGGCGATGGCGCAACCGGCGTAGGGGGCGAGGTACTGCATCGCGGCGGCATCCGAAGCGGAGGCCGAAACGATGGTGGTGTATTCCATCGCGCCGGAATCCTCGAGGGTCTTCTGGATGCGGGCAACGTTCGAGAGCTTTTGGCCGATCGCCACATAGATACAATAAAGCGGCTTATGGTTCTGCAGCTTGCCTTGCTCGGCGGCCTTGTTTTGTTGGGCTTGGGAAATGATCGTATCGACGGCGATGGTCGTTTTGCCAGTGGCGCGGTCGCCGATGATCAGCTCGCGTTGGCCGCGGCCGATCGGGATCATCGCGTCGATCGACATGATGCCGGTTTGCACTGGGACGGTGACGGATTTGCGCTTGATGATGCCGGGAGCGATTTTCTCCATCGGGTATTGAGCGGCGGCAGCGATGTCGCCTTTGCCGTCGATCGGTTGGCCGAGTGCGTTGACCACGCGGCCGAGGAGCGCTTCGCCGACGGGCACCGAGAGCAGCTTGCCGGTGGTGCGGCATTCGGCGCCCTCCTTGACGGCCGAGTAATCGCCGAGCAGCACGACGCCGACTTCGCTTTCTTCGAGGTTGAGGGCCATGCCGGTGACGCCACCGCCGAAGTCGACCATTTCGTTGAGCAGGACGCCGGAGAGTCCTTCCACTTTGGCCACGCCGTCACCGACTTGGCGGACAGTGCCGACATTGGATTTTTCGACCGACGAGGTGATGCCGGCGATTTGTTGTTCGAGTTCCTGAAGGATGCTGCTCATAAGGAAGGGTTGCTGGTTGGCGTTGTTGGATTTCGGCGGAGAATGGGATCAGAATGCGTTGGCAAGGCGCGTGAGGCGGCCTTGCACTGAGCCGTCGAGCACATCGTTGCCGACGCGGATGCGCAGGCCGCCGATGAGCTCGGGGTTGACGGTGTAGGAAATGGTGAGGTTCGGGCCGTGGGCTTTCGCGAGGCCATCGACCACGCGTTGGCGAGAGGCATCATCGAGTGCGACGGCGCTTTCGACGGTGACGCGGCGGCGGTCGGCCTCGAGGCGGGTGAGCCGTTGCAGTGCGACCAGTACGGCGCGGTAGTCGCGGGGCTTCGACTCGATGAGTCGCGCCACGACGGTGCGCAGTTTCGTTTCGTCGAGCCTTCCGCCGGTCTGGCAGAGCCCGAACAGGCGGCGTGCGGTGGCGGCGGCGACTTTGGAAACTTTCATAAGGAGAGAGGAAAACGGGTTGGAGCGATCAGCCTTCGATTTTGGCAAGCGCTTCGTCGTTGATGCGCTTTTGGTCGTCGTTGCTGAGCACCTTGCCGGTGACTTGCGCGGTGGTGGTGGCGACGAGGCGGCCGAACTCGCGCTTGAGCTCCGAGCTGAGGCGGTCGCGGTCGGCTTTGGCGGCGGCTTCGGCCTTGGCGAGGATTTGCTGGGCTTGGGAGATCGCTTCCTGGGCCTTTTGTTCGCTGAATGCGGCGGCGCCCTGCTTGGCTTCGTTGATGAGGCGCACGGCGTCCTCGTTGGCCTTGGCGATGGCGGCGGCGGTGGTTTGCTCGGACTCGGCGAGTTGTTTCTCGATGCGCTTGAGCTTTTCTTCGCCCTCGGCGATGCGGGTGCGGCGTTGTTCGAGGATCGTTTGGATCGGACCGAACGCGAATTTCTTCAGCACGAAGATGACGAGGAAGAAATTGATCACCTGTGCGATGAAGAACGGGGCGTTGAGCCCGAAGGTCTTCTGGATGGTTTCGACAATGCCGGCGTCTCCGGCGGCTTGGGCTGCAAGTAAGGTGATCATGGGAAAGGGTTATCGGACTTGGAGAAAGCGTCGCCGCACGCGCCATGGGACGCGTGCGGCGTAGAATGCTTAGAACGGCACTGCGAAGGCGGTAAGAATGAAGATACCTTCAATCAGAGCCGCCAGAATGATCGAGATGACGAGGATCGGAGTGGCGGCGCCTGGGTTGCGGCCCGTGGCTTCCGCGGCTTTGGCGCCGAGGAGACCGATTCCGATTCCGCCAGCGAGAGCGGCGAGTGACACGGCAAATGCTTTAGTGAACATGTGTGTAGTTAGTTTGTTTGTTTATGGTTTCTCCGGCCCCCACAGTCTTTGCCATGGTCAGGTCGGGGAAAGGGGTCAGTGGTGCGCCTCGTCTCCGTGATCGCAAATGAGTTTCAGGAAAATGGCGCAGAGAAGGGTGAAAACAAGGGCTTGGACGAAGCCGACCAGCAGCTCGACGAAGTAGAACGGGAAGGCCGGCAGCCACGAAAGGAATGGCTGCAAGGCTTTGGGGATCAAGGCCATGAGTGATTCGAGCGTTTGCTCGCCACCGTAAATGTTGCCGAAGAGACGGAAGGAAAGGGCGACCGGACGGATGGCGATGGAGATGATTTCCAGCACGCCGACGAAGAGGAAAATGGGGACCATCATCACCATCATCAGGGCACCGAAGTTGCCCTTGGGCGCGAAAATGTGGGCGAGGAAGCCTTTGAGGCCGTTTTCGGTGAGCGCCCAATAGAACCACAGCAGCGCGAAGGTGAAGGCCATCGCGGCTGTCATGTTGATGTCGGCATTGCCGCCGCGCATGAAGGGGATGAAGCCGCGTTGACCGTTGGCATCGACGGTGTTCCAGCCAACCGTGCCAACGCCGGGGACGAGGGCCATGTAGTTGTTGACGAGGATGAAGAAGAAGATCGTGCCGAAGAACCAGAACACGCGCTTGGTGAGGTGGTTGCCCATCAGGCCGGCGAGGAAATCATAGAGCGTTTCGACCGCCCACTCGGCGAGATTTTGCACACCGGCAGGGATGAGCGACATTTTGCGGGTCGCGGCACGGCAGAACAAAATTATCAGGCCGACTGCGATCCAGACCATCACCATCGAGTTGGTGACGAAGTCGTTGAGCCGGGGCGCGTAGAGCGGGAGGGCGTGATGCCCTTCGCCGCCACCTGCCCAGACGGTGCCGAAGCAGGACAGCCAAGCGGCCAGAGAAACGATGAGTTTGCGTCGAAACATGCCGGAATCGCCCGTAGAAAAGGGCGCGCGGTCTTTATGAACTGCCACAGGGATCCGCAAGTCATTTTCCGCAAAATTTGGACAAAAAACGCCACGCCCCTTGTTTGACCGCTTTGCATGGGCTTGGGTCGTCCCATGGCTCCTTGTTTTGGCGTATTCGTTATGAATTCCGTAGCGGAAAAAGTGACTTCATCCGCGGCTCACAACGAAATGCCCTTGAAGTCAAGCACTCTCTGACTCGCGATCGCGGAAAAAACCCGAAAATTAAAGGCTTTTATCTTGCCAAGCCAACGCCTCTCCGGCCATGAATCGCGCTGCCATGAATAAAGCTGAACTCATTGATGCCATCCAAGTAGCCCTCGGAAGTGACGCCACCAAGCGTTCCGCCGACGAAGCTCTCGAAGCCGTTCTCTCCTCCATCGAAAAAGGTGTGAAGAAGGACAAGAAGGTCCAAATCATCGGATTTGGCACCTTCGAAGTGAAAGAGCGCGCCGCGCGCGAGGGGATCAACCCGAAGACCGGACAGAAGATCCAGATCGCCGCATCGAAAAC
This sequence comes from Verrucomicrobiota bacterium, assembly GCA_046308575.1. Lineage (GTDB taxonomy): Bacteria > Verrucomicrobiota > Verrucomicrobiia > Verrucomicrobiales > Akkermansiaceae > Luteolibacter. The sequence goes on along the minus strand of JBKDYW010000045.1, from coordinate 3,261 downwards.
GGTCGGCTTCAAGGCTTCTTCCCGTCTCAAGGACTCGCTGTAATCGCGAGGCCCTGACAAAACCCCGTTTGTATCCACCCATTAAAAAACCCCGGCCTTCGATGGTCGGGGTTTTCTCTTGTCAAAGACCGCGTTCGGCGCGCCACTGCTCGCCGCATCCATCATGAAACCACGCATCACACTCGCCGAAACCACGCTGCCCCAAGGTGGCGTGCTGACCCTGCAGGAACACGACGGCAGGAAATCGCTTGTCATCCATGGCCAGCAAATTTGCGGGCCTGCGACGCGTGAGGTGGAACAGGAAATGGCGAGGTTGGCCTGCGCGCCCTTTCGCCCGGCGCGGCAACCGAAGCTTTGGTTCGCGGGGCTTGGCTTGGGTCATGCCTTGGCAGCCGCCTGCACCGAGCTCAAACAAAAGCGTGCGACGCTGATAGTTGCCGAGCCGCTGGCGGCGATGGCCGATTGGCATCGCGCGCTTTTGCCGGAGAGCCCGTTGAATCATGATTCGCGCGTGGTCTTGGAAAACGATTGCGGGCCCGCGGGGCTCTTGCGTCATGCCGGCATGCTGCATGCGATTTTGCTGCACCTCGATGCGTCGCCTACGAATCCCGAGAATCGCCCGTGGATCGATGACCGCCGCTGGCTCGCCGCCGCGTACGAGGCCTTGCAGCAGGGCGGATTGTTGGCGATCGCCGGTTCGCGCAGGGCGGCAAACATCAGCCGTCGTTTGCAGCGATGCGGCTTTGATGTCGCGGAGTATTCCGTGCCGATTTCCGCAGGCGCGAAGAAGCCGCGCTTTGCGCCGATCTGGCTCGCGCGCAAGGGCCGGCCGGTGGGGTGATGCCATGCTTTGCTGACGCGATCGCGGAGTGAGCGGATTCCATTGAACGAATCACCACCTCATCGGTCCAACTCCATGAAGACCGGGAGTTCGTCTCCATGTCTTCAAGTAAGGGTGAACAGCAGTTGGCAATTCCATGCCCGTGGCGGATCGAACCGCCCATGACATGGAGTTGTACAGCATGGCCGTCGGGGTTGGGTGCCCCGGCGGCCTCACGCTTGCCTCCGGCAGAATCGCCTTTTCGCATGCGGTGCTGCGGCCTAGCGTGGAATGAGCAAGCGTTGATGAGTTTGCTTTGCCGAGATGCGCGGATCCCGAAACAAAATGGTTTTTCATGCAGCGCGCCGTTTTGCGTTGGTCGCATGCCTGATGATTTCCGCTGCCATGCAAAATGCCTTCGCTGATGGTCCGCCGCAGCAAGCCCGTGCCTTGGTGGTCGGCAGCAGCATCATGGAAAAATGGGCGCGCATGGCCGCCGATCTTGCACCCACACCGGTGCTCAATCATGGCGTGAGCGGATCCCAAACGCCGGAGTGGCTGCCCGGAGCCGCGACCCAACATTGGGAAAGCAAGGTGATGAGCCAAAAGCCCAAGATGGTCGTGTATTATTGCGGCAGCAACGACATCAACGCGCGGCGGCCTGCGGAAGAAATCCTTGGCAACACCATCAAATTCATCAGCGCGTTTCGTGCGATCCACCCCGATGTGCCGGTGCTTTACCTTTCGGTGATCCGCGCGCCACAAAAGCGCATCGACGGCCTCGTCACCGAGGTAGATCGCGTGAACCATCTCGTGCGCGAGTGGTGCGCCACGCAACCTCGCGTAATGTTTCTCGATGTGAATCCGGCGCTCGTCGATGCCACGGGCAACGCATTGCAAGCGGACTCCTTCGAGGCCGATCAATTGCACCTCAACGAAGCCGGCTACCGCCGGATGGCGGAACTCGTGCGGCCCGCTTTGAGCGGCTTGGGCTTGTGAAAAAATTCAGCAAGATTTTCTTCGCTGAACTCTTGAAACTTCAAACTTGAAGCCTGGCGTTTATGCCTCAACGCGTGACGCCGCGTTGCGATTCTTCGAGGAATCGGATGAGGTGACCGACCTGCGGGTTGTCGCCATCGTGGGTGGCTTTGAGCGAGCTGATCGATTGGGTGAGGTTGTTGTCCTTTTTGAGGAACAACTTTTTGTAGGCGGCCTTGAGGGATTTGATGTCATCCTCGGAGAAGCCGCGGCGTTGAAGGCCTACGAGGTTGAGGCCGCGGGTGGTGGCCGGGTTGCCATCGACGATCATGAAGGGCGGCACATCCTGCACGATTTTTGACAAGCCGCCGATGATCGCGTGTTTGCCGATGCGGCAGAATTGATGAACCGCGGCAAAGCCGGAGACGATCGCGTGGTCCCCGACCGTGACATGGCCAGCGAGGCCGACGGTGTTGGAGAGGATGATGTGGTCGCCGAGCTCGCAGTCGTGCGCGACATGCGAATAGCAAAGGAACAGGTTGTGCGAACCGATGCGTGTGGGCGTGTGGTCGTGGGTGCCGCGATGCACGGTGCTGTTTTCGCGGAACTGGTTGAAGTCGCCCACCTCGAGCAGCGTGGGCTCGCCCTGGTACTTCAGGTCCTGGGTTTTGCCGCCGATGGCGGCGAAAGGATAGAACTCATTGCCGCGCCCGAATTTCGACGGGCCCTCGAGCACGACATGCGAGTGCAGCACGCAGTCGTCGCCGAGTTCGACATGGTCGCCGATGACGCAGAAGGGGCCGATGCGGACATTGGTGCCCAGCTTGGCGAGCGGCGAAACAATGGCGGTGGGATGAATCACGGCACGCATTTCCGCCGATCACGGGCGGACTGACGAGATTTTTTTGGTCCTGCAAGCCATGGCGGCCCGGCAGATGCGCGGGCCGCCGTTAGATGCCTCAGGGTTTTGGCTGCGGATTTTCCGCGCGTTCGTCCGGCAGGCTGGGCTTGGATTCGTTGGCGAGCTGCATGGCGGCGTACTCGTCGGCATTCATGCGGCCCACAACGCGGCCATCGTCGTGCGCGTTGACCTCGAGGGTTTTGAGCCGGCGGAAGAGGTTGCGCAGGTCGAGGGTGCTGCTGATGGGGAACCACACGGTGCTGATGACCGCGACAACGGCGGTGAGGCCGACCGTGTAGTATTTCCAGTCAAGGAACCAGGCCTCGTCACTCCAAACGCCGAAGCCAATGTTCCACACGGCGACCACGACGAAGAAGGCGAAGTGGCCCATCGTCCACCAGAAGACCGACCATGCGAGGAAGCGGTCGCCGCGGGTGTATTCGCTGTTGAAGCCCAGAAGCTTTTGCAGGAAGCCGGATTTTTTCGCGGTCGCGGTCGATGCGGTCTTTTCTTCCGTCTTGTCCTCCAGCGTGGCGATCTTGTATTCGCCGCGGTGCAGCAT
>JBKDYW010000044.1:0-2936 GCA_046308575.1 Verrucomicrobiota bacterium | reverse complement strand
CCTTACCGGACCATGCTGGTGGGGAATGGGCCTCGCGACCGGCACCGCCATCGCCGCGATGATGAGCCTGCGCATCGTGCATCCGCCCGCCGGCTCGAACCCCGTGATCATCTTTCTTACCAGCCCGTCGTGGAGCTTTCTGTGGTTTCCCACGCTCAGCGGCGCGCTTGTCATCGTGGCCCTCGCCTTGATCTACAACAACCTCACGAGGCCCGCCCGTTACCCGAAATATTACTGAACGCCGAACAATCAGGCGATTCCACGCGCGGCCTTCACCGCCATCCGCGCCCGACTGGTCATCTCGGTGAAGTAGGCACCCAGCACGAGCACCTGCGCGGAATAATACATCCAGAAAAGCAGGATCATGAACGACGACATCGCGCCGTAAAAAGACCCCGCGCTCAACCAACCGAGGTAGAGGCCCATGCCGAGTTTACCGAGCGAAAACAACAAGGCCGTGCCAAAAGCCCCAAGCCAAACATAACGCCAAAGCACACGCGCCTCGGGAAGAAATTTGAAAATCAAGGCGCACACCAAGGTCACCAGCACGACCGTGAGGCCAAACTCCACCGCAAGCAGCACATTGCCCGAGTAAGGCAAACCCTCGGGCAGGTATTTTTTCATCGCGGCAAGCGTAGTCGTCGATATCAGCGAAAGAATCAGAAGCAGCCCGGCAATGATCACGCCCAGCAAGGAGATCAAATAGTGCTCAACCCATTTCCACCAAGTTGCCTCCTTGAGGTGCGGCACTTGCCAGATGAAGTTCATCGACTCCCGGAGCTGACGCATCACGCTTGAGGCCGTGTAAAGCAAAACAATCAAACCAACCACTGCCGCCCAGCCCGAGCCGGTGTGCGCCCGCACTCCCGCAAGCAATGCCTCAATAGTCGTGGCCGTGTCCTGACCGAAAGTATCCACAAGCTTGTCGCGCAACTCGCCGCGCGCCGCATCCTCACCAAAAAACCATCCGGTAATGGCGGTCGCAATCAGCAGCATCGGCCCGAGCGAAAACACCGCATAATAAGCCAGCGCCGCCCCATGCGTGAGCCCTCCCTGCGTGAAGTAGCGGTTGAACGCATCCACCAGAATGCGCCAGTTGCCATTGCCAGCCTTGGCCGGCGCCGCTTGCTGCTCCATGTGCTCCATCGACACGACCAGCCTAGCGGATGAGCACCGACTGAAAAGCACATCTTCAACGGAACGCCCATGCGCCCGACCAATGTCACATCCCGGTGGGGCGACGCGGCCCTGCGGCGCCGACTCTATCAGAAAATATTCACATCAAAGCCGCGAGGTCCCCAAGAAGATTCCAGCTAGACAACGCGACGACCTTGGATCACGCGAAGCAGGACGATGATGATAGCGGCTACAAGGAGAATGTGAATGAATCCGCCCAAGGTGTAACTCGTCACCAGGCCAAGAAGCCAAAGTACAAACAGGACGATCGCTATAGTAGTTAACATGGAATTGGTTCTTTCTATGGATAATGTGTGTGGCGCTGAGTGTGAACTAATACGATAATGTCGGGGCATAGCACCAAACCGCTTGGGTTCGGTGCCAGTCCCGTCATCTCAGGCCAAATCGATGCTTTATCTTGTGGAGTCTTGTATGTGCCCGCCGACAGCGCCGACATCACCTCCGAAGCCCCTGACGGTACGACAACTCGATCCGATCAAAGCCAAAAGCGCGGTGGCGAGAATAAGAATGGTGGTGCGTATGTTGATTGTTTTCATATCGTTGAATTGTGGATTCTCCACCTCTTGAGTTTATTCTCGGAATTTTTTAATGCCATGGGGTGAAACCCTACCCGTGATCAAGGGTGTGCCTTAAGCATGCGCGATGCCTGTCGTAATGGCATAGCGCGTGAGGCTGGCGGTATTGTGGATGCCGAGTTTTTCCATCAGGTGTCCGCGATGTTTTTCGACCGTCTTGATGCTGATGCCGAGCACCTCTGCGGTTTGTTTGTTGGAGCTACCTCCAGCAATGCACTGGAGCACCTCAATTTCACGAGAAGTTAGCTTTGATGTGTCTTGGTTCTTCATTGCCGCACCATTGTGCTGAGTATGGAATCGGGCGGAACTTTCCGAAATGGAAGGGATGTACACATTGTGCCCCTGCTGAACCTTGCGGATCACCCGGCGCAAGGCATTCACGGAATTCTGTTTGGGCAAAAATCCCGCCGCGCCGGCTTGGATAGCGTTTTGGGCATGCACCTCATCGGAGTGCGCGGTGAGAACAATGATTTTGATTTCAGGCAGGAATTTGAGAATGCGACGGATGGCTTCCAAGCCGTTGCAGCTTGGCATCTCGACGTCCATCAACACCACATCGGGAGAAAGTTCGATGGCAAGTGCGAGTGCCTCGCGGCCATTTGAGGCTTCTCCAATCACCGCCAGATCCTCCTCACTCTGAAGCAGGCGACGGAGCCCTTCTCGAACGATCATGTGATCTTCGACCAGAAGGATTTTGATTCGTTTCATGGGGAAATGACGGGGTCATCCAGAATGAAAACAAGATCCATGAGTGCGGGGGGATATCGGTGCCCGATGCTACGCTAGCGATGTCGCTTATTCATCGAGCTTGGAGCAGCCGAGCTTCTCTGCCTCCACCTGATTTCTCAATGGCTTGCCATTCGTAGCTTCCGGCACGGAAGCGAAGAATGGCGGACAGGGAGGGATTGCCTGCGCCGCGCTCCGGCCAAGCCAGGGAGGCTCGCTGTGCTCGCAGTTTTCAGATCGCCGTCACGGACGGCTAACCGCTTTCAAACCCGTTCCTCCGCGTCGCTGCGGAAGGGGTTCTTGACCCTCCCTAACACGCCACGACCCCACCCCCGCGCGCGGGGGTGGGGTCGTGGCGGACAGGGAGGGATTCGAACCCTCGGTGACGTTACCGCCACACACGCTTTCCAAGCGTGCTCATTCGACCACTCTGACACC
>JBKDYW010000043.1:0-14973 GCA_046308575.1 Verrucomicrobiota bacterium | reverse complement strand
CAATGCGTTGGTAGCCGAGGGCGGCTGCTTCCCGGAGTGCGATTGCCATGCCGTTGTAATGCGAATGCTTTACCTTGTGAAATGGCGGGGCCACATGTCCCTCACAAAGCATCACGGTGCAAAGACGATCCCATGACAGGTCGATCTCCATACGGCCATGGTGTGAAAGCAATCCCACGATGACTCCTTCGATTCCTCGTGCTGCAAAAATCTTGTCCACGCGCCGTTGCGTCATTCCAGAGTCTGCGAGCCAGAAATGTTCGATGGAAAATCCCAATTCCCGGGCCCGCCTCTCTGCGCCGGTCGCCATCAGTTTCAGATATCGGTTGGTGGCCACCTCATGGCGCGTCGCATCCGGCCATAAAAATGCGATCGTCTCAGTGATCGGTTGCGATTTATATGACCTCAAGTGCTGCATCAACCGCGTGACTTGTGGGTCCGGTATGTACCCGAGTTTTTTTGCTGCAGCTAAAACCTCCTCTCTGGTTCCGCTGGCCACATTCCGCTGGTTTCTAAGAACGCGCGACACCGTCATTTTCGAGACACCTGCCTTTATGGCGATATCATTGAGGGATGGTCGGGGCATGTTGTTATGGTAACATTAGTTGTCTTTCATCTCACGCCCGCAAGACGAAAAAACTCTTATTGGTGTTACTGTATCAGTATTTACCTATTGAGCCATCCTCAAAGATGGTGGCATATGACCTACATCACCGAACTGAATGATATGAAACACCTAAAATACATCGCCAGTATCTGTCTTGCGTTATGGATTGTTCTTCCAAGCTGCAAGGAGCGGCAGACTTCACAATCATCCAATTCCCAGCCTGCCGCAACGCCTGCGCCTAACTCCCAGCCTGCCGCGCAGAATCCGGTGGCTGCCCCAAAAGAGCGCAGCCCCCGCGTGGCGCTGGTCTACAGCTCGTATAGCGGAGGCAGCAGAAAAAGCGAGTTGGATGGTGCTAAAAAAATCCTCGGTTGGGAGCTTGAATCCTTCGAGAACACCCATGTCGAAGAGTTAATTCCGCGTTTATCGGAGTTTCAATTTGTGGTGCTGGCGACGTGTGCAAATGTTGAGAATACCCAAGACCTTGGTCGTCATCGGCAGCAATGGCTCGACTTTCTGCAGGGCGGCGGATCGATTGTCGTGATTGCCGCCAATTACGACAATGTTTTGGAGAAATTCACCGACCAGTTCGGCCCCGACTATCCCGTGACGGTTGCACCTTTCGAAGGTGGCGTTCTCACTGCGGTAGGCGTGAACTTCGACATGTCGGGAAAGGCCACCGACCACTGGGCCCTTACTATTCCCACCGATATTCGCGATGTCATGCTCAATAAAAAGGCTTGGGCCGGGCTCACCAACTTTAGTTCTGCCTGGCAATCCGCCATCGTCTCCAGCTCGGGTCCAAGCAGGATGCTCATCCGACCGGTTGGCAAAGGCTCGCTCGTTCTGCTCGCGGCTGGTGATTTTGGCCAAGGCATGGGGAGGTCACCAAGGGCCATAGCCGGTCTGCTGGGCAATCTCCGCTTTCATGAGCAGGGTATGAAGAATGGAATGGCTCTGGAGAGATTCGACTTGGGACCGGCGCTTCCCGGCAAACGCTCAGTTCTCGTCACGCTCCGTAACAGCACGCAAAACGCGACCCCCGTCAGTCTCCGGATCGTGGCCAAGAATTCGAAGGGTTCTGCAACTTTCAATCAATCCGCCAAGCTTCCGCCAAATGCGGCGACCGATGTGCGGATTCCCGTCGATCTGGCGGGGGACGGACCGCAGGCCGTCAAACTCGAGATCAGCGCCGCAGGCCAGACGGTGGCGCAAGTGGAACGCGAATTGGTCATTCCCTCGACGATCGCCCTGACTTCGCTGGATCCGAATCTTTACCCGGAGAGGAAATCCATTCGGTTCGATCTCGCGCTTGCGCCGGAGCTGGGAATCGACCTGAAGGACTGCACCGTTGAGATCAACGCGGGAGGGAAAAACCTGCCTCGATTCACTCCCGATTCCGCCAGTTTCTCCCGCGTGATGGAATTCGCCGAAGTTCCCCCGGGTCGCACCGTGGAAGTCACTGCCCGACTTCTCAAAGGGAACCAGCTCCTCGGTGAAGCCTCGACCGAGATTCGTTCTCACGAAACGCCGCGCGTGCTCGTGAATCGCGGCAAGCTCTATGTCGAAGGCCGGGAATTTTTCCCACTAGGCATGTATCATGTCATGCACAATTTGCCGCCTGCCCGCCAGATCGAGGGTCTGCGAGCAGTGGCCGCAGGAGGCTACAATTCCATTTACACCTACGTTTATGAGGATCCCCAGACCGCCCAGAAACTCTTCCAAGAAGCGGATAAGCTCAACATTTGGGTGATCGGCGAAGGTCATGGCGTGGATCCATTGTTAGAAGCCGGACCCTCTCCACGCCGGGCACTTGCCTGGGTAACCAAAGACGAGCCGGAACTCTGGGCCATTCCGCCCTCCGAAGTTGCTGAGGTGCATATGCATCTCCGCAAGGCTGATCCCCAAGTGCCCACTTACACCGTCGTGGCAACGAAGAACCGCATCAAGGACTACACCTTCGCCTCGAGTCTTATCATCACTGATCCGTATCCGCTCATAAGAGTTCCGGCAGGGCAGGGTAGCCCGCTCCGTCCAGCGCCTGTTTATCTGGAGATGGTCGAACTGGTCGCATGCGCTGCAGCGGCCGACTCCGTGCCGATCGCGGTTTTGTCCTGCCACGGCTACGAACCCCAGCAAATTCCGACCTATCAACAGGTGCGCAATCAAGCCTGGCAATCGCTCGTGGCCGGTGTGCGCGGTCTTATCTTTTATACCTTCGAAGATTATTTGAGGCCGCCGACTGCGGGCTACCAACTGGAAAAATTCCCCGAATTGTATCAGGGAATGATGACTCTGCCCGCCGAGATCAATCCGCTGATGCCGCTCTTGCTTGAAGCCAAGCGGACAGAGCTTCTACGCGGAGAGGATCAGGTGGTTGCTTCGTTTTGGGTCAATGATAACGAGGCCATGCTGGCATTGGTCAACATTAGCGGCGAAACCAAGAAGGTGCGTCTGGACATTCCTTCCGTTGGCGAATTGTCCCTCGTCCCCGACACGGTAACCCCATCGCTCAAAATCGACGGCCAAACCCTCTCCGGCGAACTCGCCCCACTCGAAATCACGACCCTCCGCTGGAAACGCTGAGGGTGTCGCGATTAAAAATATTTGGCCGATTCTTTCCAAGACGGCCCATTGATTCAGTCCGAATAGAAACCAAGCCTTTACCAAATTCACCATGTTCATGAAAACACACTCGTTCAAAGCCAACGGCCTCCACCTCCTCTTTGCTTTCGCCGCCGACGCGCCGGTGAAGTTGCTCAACTTCTCTTTCGCCAAAGGTGCCAAGCCCGATCCGGAAAGTAAGCTGACCAAGTGGTCGCGATTGGTCGAAGTCCAAGCGAACGGCCGCGATTGGGATGACCACCACGGCAACAAATACACCGGCACGAATCCCGCCGGAGATCTGCGCTACAAGAGTCATCGCGAAACCAAGACGCCGCTGGGAGTGAAGCTCGAGATTGTGCAGGAGGGCGGTGGACTCAGGGTCACTTCGCACCTGCAGGTCATTGGCAAACTAAGCGCACTGCGTTCATGGACGGAGGTGGTGAACACCGGCAAGGAACCAGTCTTGCTTGAGTATGTTTCCACGGCTGCACTCCCCGGTGCCTCGCTCGGCGGCGAGCGGATCTGGGATCAGAAGATGCAACTGCACCTCGCCGACAATACCTGGGGCGGCGAGTGCCAGTGGCGCTCGGGAAACCTTCAGGACTTCGGTCTCTCGCAGGTATATTCCGAGGTTTATGATTTCACCCATTTTTCGCTCAACCGCGTTTCGATTTCCAACCAAGGATCGTGGTCCACGCTCGGCTACCTGCCGATGGGTGCACTGGAAAACACCGAGACCGGCGAAACCCTCTTCTGGCAGATCGAGCACAACGGCTCGTGGCATTGGGAAGTCAGCGACATCGCCAAGGAACTCTATGTCCAGATCTCCGGCCCAACCTTCCGCGAAGGTCATTGGAGCAAGAGGCTGGCCAAGGGTGAGAGCTTCACCTCCGTGCCTGCCACCATCGGTCGCGTGAAGGGAGGGCTCACTTGCGCGTTGCAGGAACTCAACTCCGTGCGTCGCCTGATCCGTCTTCCTCATCCCGACATGGAGAAGATGCCGGTCATCTTCAATGATTACATGAACTGCCTTATGGCGGAGCCGACCACCGAGAAACTTCTGCCGGTCATCGATGCGGCGGCAGAGGTCGGTAGCGAATATTTTGTGGTCGATGCCGGATGGTTCGCCACGCTGCAGGAAACCTGGTGGACCTCTGTGGGCGAGTGGAAGGAATCGCCCGACCGCTTCCCGAACGGTGGCTTCGTGAAGGTGATGGATCACATCCGTGCCAAGGGAATGGTTCCCGGACTCTGGCTCGAGATGGAAGTGGTCGGCATCACCTCGCCCGTGGCAAAAAAATTTCCCGATGCATGGTTCTTCCAGCGTGATGGTCGCCGCGTGATCGATCACGGCCGCTATCAACTCGATTACCGCAATCCCGCGGTTCGAAAACATGCCGACAGCATTCTGGATCGTGTGATCCGCGACTACGGGGTCGGCTACATCAAGAACGATTACAACATCAACGCCGGCCCCGGCACGGACTTAAAAGCCGATGCTCTCGGCGATGGTATGCTGGAGCACAACCGCGCCTTCCTTGCCTGGATGGATTCGGTGATGGAGCGCCATCCCGGCCTGGTGGTGGAGAACTGCGCCAGCGGTGGCATGCGGATGGATTACGCTTCGCTCAGCCATCACAGCATCCAGTCCACCAGCGACCAGACTGATTACCGCCTCACCGGCATCATCGCCGCAGCCTCGGCTTCGGCCGTCACCCCCGAGCAGGCCGCCGTCTGGAGCTACCCGCTCAAGGATGCCGGCGAGGAGGAGACCATCTTCAACATGGTCAACTCGTTGCTCCTGCGCATCCACCAGAGCGGGCGCATCCATGAGATCTCACCCCGCAGCCTGGCGCTCGTGAAGGAGGGGATCGCTTACTACAAAACCATCCGCAAACTCATCCGGCGCGGTCAGCCGATTTGGCCGCTCGGCCTCGCGCGCTTCGGCGCTCCCTGGGCGAGCTTCGGCATCGTCTCAGGCAAGACTACGCTGCTTGCCGTCTGGCGCTTCGCAGGCAAGCAACGCACGATCGACATCCCATTGCCCGAGCTTCGAGGCAAGAAACCGCAAATCAGCGTCGGGTTCCCGGCCAAGGCCTCGCCGTTTTGGAAATGGAATGAGAAATCCGGCATCCTGAGCGTGACCCTCGCCAAGGAGCATACCGCGCGCCTGCTTCAGATCGAAACGCGCTGAAAAACAACTAAGCAATTCAATGAAATATTATCCCGTTCAATACGACACCAGCTATCTCGATGGCGAAGGAGTTCGCCCGCTCAAAGCCATCACACCCATGCCCGACATCGATCAGGCCGTGGTCATCACCGACGAGTTTCTCGGCAACAACTGGAAGAAGATGGTTCGCAATCCGGTCGGCGGATTGAAACGGCACTATGTCGTTCCCGGAGCGATTTACGAGAACCTCTGGGACTGGGACAGCATCTTCATCGCCTGCGCGATGACGGAGGAATCGCTGCCCTGCGGCCAGGGATCCATCCTGAATCTCCTCGACGGTGTCCGCGAGGATGGACGCCCGCCCAAGATGGCTTCGCCCGACGGGCAGTTCCAATACCTGAGCCATCCTTATCCTCTCCAGGCGCAGTTCTGCTTTCTCATCGCCGAGAGAATGGGTGATTTCCAATGGGTCGAACCGTATTGGGAAAAGCTGCTCGCCGTGCGGAACTGGTACGAGCGCGAGACCGTGGCGCCCGATGGCAAATACATCTGGCTCGGTTTCCAAGGCAACGGCATCGACAACAATCCATCCGTTTACGGACGCCCGCCAAGATCCAGCGCCGGCATCGACCTCGCCTGCTGGCACTACCGCGACCTGCGTGCGATGGCTGCCTTGGCCAAGAAACTCAACAAGCCGGGGGCTGGGGAATTCAGCGAACGCGCGGATGCCTTGGGACGCGTCGTGAGCGACCGTTACTGGGACCAGATGGATGGTTTCTTTTACAACATCGATTGCCTTGCCGATCCCGGCGAAACCTCTCTCCAGGGGATCACTTGGGAAACCTTTGTGAAATTCCGCAACTGGGCCTCCTTCTTCCCGCTATGGGCGCGGCTCGCCACACCGGAGCAGGCACTCGCCCTGCGCAACCGGCTCATGGATGCCTCCGAGTTTCTCTCCGATGCCGGCGTGCGCTCCCACAGCGCACGCGATCCGATCTACAACAACAATCCGAGCGGCAACCCCTCCAATTGGCAGGGCCCCGTATGGGGACTGAGCACTTTCCTGAGCGCCTATTTCCTGAACGACAATGGCTATCGCGAAGAAGCCGCCGAAGTCGCCTCACGACTGATCAAGGTCTTTGCCGCCGACATCACCACCAACGGTTGCCTGCACGAGTTTTATCACGGCGACACCGGGCAGCCTCTCCTCAAGCCGGGCTTCCTCAGTTGGAATGTAATGGCGCTGGGCCTGATGGACAACCTCAAGCGAAACATCGACCCGACCACCGGATCGCTGCTCGCTTGACCGCCGGATGACATCCATATCAGATCTTGCTCCTAGAACTCGGCGACACACACGCCGGTCTTCAGGGCAATGCATCCATGAAACAACATCGTTCACTCTTCCTCAGTTTTCTTGGCTCGTTCACTTTTGCATGCCTTGCCGTCCTTTGTCTGCTGCACACCGGTTGCCGGCGCGTGTCGGACCAGGCAGCCAAGCCGCATGCGGACGGCGAAGTTTCGTCATCCGGGATCGAGCGTGATGATGACGGGTTGCCCGTGATCGTCAGTGGCGGAAAACCACTCAACATCTTGGCTGGGCGTTGGGGTTTCATGGGAGGGTATGCCGACCATGCCTATGACAAACTGGGCTTGGACATGGTTGAAGTGAGCCTGAATGTCGGATCTTATTCGCCGCGGGTTGGCTATGTGGCTCCCGTGAAGTACATGCCTCCATTTTGGAATGGTCCGGGTCAATACATGCGGGGCTCGGTACTGCCAGTGCTGGCCCGCGCGGCTGAGGCCAACCCCAAGGCCAAATTTCTTGTGACCTTGGCAGTGGATAATTACCCCGAAATGGGATTTGCAGATCCGGAGCGAGCCCTCAGCGGGCCGGCCGGCGGTGCAATGATCGTCTCGCCCGATGCAAAGCCATCCGACGATGTCATTCGAAACGAAACCGGGCAGTCTCTGATCCGCACCGGTCATTTTCAGGAGTTTCGTGATGGCCCGCCGCAACCCGGCGCTGGAAAGCCCGAGCAGTATGGGATCTCCTACATGTCGGAACGATTCCGGCGGGAGTCGGTCGATGCCATCCACGAGGTCGTCCGCGAAGTGGAGGCGAGCCCTTATGCGAATCGGGTGATCGGTTACTCTTTGAAGGGCGGGCAGGACGCCCAGCTCTATTCATGGTCGCCGCCGGATGGGGTGCTCGCCGATCCCTCCAAATGGGGCGACTACTCGCCCGTTGCGCGTGCTGCATTTAGGAAGTGGGCGGCGGCTCGCTACCGCGGCGATGTGACGAATCTCAACCGGGCTTGGGGCACCCAGTTTGCCTCCTTTGATGAAGTGTCGCCGCCACCAGCGGCCGAGCTCTGCGGTGGCGCGGCTTTTCACAATCCCGTCAGCGAGCGGCGGTCTTATGACTTCAAAAGGTTTCTCGCCGAGGGACGCGCCGATTTCATCGAGGGGCTTGCCCGCGCGGTCAAGGAGTCTGCCTCGCGGCCTGTGTTTGTCGCGGCGTGGGGCATGGGGGATGGGGGACATCGTCGCGACAATACCGTGGTTTCACGCATGATGCGCTCGCCACACATCGACGCCGGTTTTCATCAGCCTGGCTACGGGGTGCGAATCCCGCCCGCCGTGGGTGGCATGAACGCCCTGCTCGACTCCTACGCACTTAACGGAAAAATTTTCCTCGCGGATATGGATCATCGCCTTTGGACCGGGCGTCCGAAGGAGGTCACCACTGCCGGCGTAGGTGTCACTTTCAACGACGACAGCGTTGGTCGCCCGAAAGACATGGTCATCCAGCGCGACATGTGGCGACGCGAGTTTGCCCGCCTCTGGGCCGCCGGTCACAACGGTGCCACGCTGATGAATTTCGGCCCCACGGAGGAATGGGATCATCCCGAGCTCCGCGAGGAGATCGCGCGAATCAAAAAGTTCGGCGATGACCGCGTTGCCAGCGCAGAAAAAACGCAGGAGAAAAACTTTATCGCCTCCAGCTGGCATGGCATGCAGAAGGCGCTAAACATCACAAAAAAAGCACCAGAAATTCCTGCTTCAGAAGTTGCATTCGTCTTCGACGAAGAGGCGGTCGATTGGGCTCGCTCGGCTTTGCCGCAGTTTCACATGGGGGGGATGATTGAACAATGGAACGAGGCGCATGCCTCAGGCGTACCGGTGCGCTATTACTATGCCGCCGATTTCCGCGAAGGGCTCGTGCCATCCGCCAAACTCGTGGTGCTGCAGAACCTCTTGGACATCGATGAAGCGACTGGCGAGCGCATCAAGGCGCTTCGCATAGCAGGCGCTACCATCGTTGTGCTCCAAGGCACCGGGCATGTCCAACTTCGCACCGGACGCGAAGCCTTCGTGGATGATGTCCTCGGCTTGAAGTTGCGGCCTCTCGATGCCGCGACCACCGAGGTGCAGAAGGGGCTCATCGATGCCGCGCATCCGCTGCTCGCAGGCGATAAGTGGAACAAGCCTGCGCAATCTTTGGCTGCCGAGCGCATCAAGGAAATCGCGGGTTTTTCTCTCGCCGTTGATGATCCCTCGGCCACCGCGCTGACGCATTATCCGACCTCCGGCAAAGTCGCCGCAGCGGCGATCCGGCCCACATCGGGCGGCCAAGTTGTTTTCGTGGGCGCTTACAATCTCTCGCGAGAGGCAATCAGCCGTCTCGCTGCCTGGGCTGGGTCATGGCGCATGACTTCGCCCGGCAATGCCATCGTGGCGGCGGGAGATTTTGTCGTCGTGCAGTCGGCGCTTGGTGGCAAGGTGGAATTGGATCTGCGCTCCGCGGTAGCCTTGAAGGAAATGCAACCGGGAACGGTGGTGTCGCCAGCCTCCTCGGTGCACACTCTCGAACTGGAAAAAGACCGAGTTTATTTCCTGCAAACCGAGCGAGATGAATGATCTCCTTGTGCTCCCAAGTTTCAGTCGCGTTCCGATTAAACCCGAATTCAGAATTTGAAATATAAACAAAGAGGATGTGACCACAGAGTACACAGATTGCGCAGATAAAGAAAAATCACAAATGATGCGCCTCTTGAAAATCTGTGTATGTCTATGACGGAATGAAGTCGTTTATGCATCCGGTAAAATGTTCACAACGACGATTTTTCATCCATTTCTAAGATCAAGGGCTGATGATTGCGAAAGCGTGCCAAGAGAAGAAGAAAAATGCCATTTTTTCCCAATGGCAAAAGCGCTGTTCGGCCTGAAAATTTGGGTTTTTGGATGCCGATTCTCAGCTCCAGTTCACCGAAGTATCCATTTCCATCCACTGCATGGATTCGCCTTCGAAGATGAAGCGGCCGTGGAAGTGGGTTTCTTCGAGGAGCAGTGGCAGCCAATGGCGGTCGTCTTCCCACATTCGGGTGTAGGGGATGGATTCGATCGGTGTCCAGAGTGGCACGGCCTCGTCGGTTTCGGTGGGTGTGCCAGTGTGATCATCCGCGCGAAAGACATGACAGAGGATGTGCGGCGAGTCGGACATCGAGAACCAGAGCTCGCCAATCTTGCGCGGGTTGAGGGGGGTGATGAGAAGTTCCTCCTGGGTTTCGCGGATGACGCATTGGAGGGGAGTTTCACCGGGATCGATCTTGCCGCCTGGACCATTGATTTTTCCCGCGCCGAGGCCGCGTTTTTTTTCGATCAGCAGGATGCGGCCCTTGTTGACGACAAACATCAGCGTGGCGTGGATGCCGCCTTGCCACTGGGACCAATCGATGGGTGATGCGGCCATGAGGTGATGGGCTCAACTTGCCGAGCTGTATGCCTCGACGCTGTCGCAGGTGCAAACGAGGTTGCGATCGCCGTGGACATTGTCGATGCGTCCGACCGAGGGCCAGAACTTGTGCTGGCGCAGGTAGGGCAGCGGGTAGGCGGCTTGTTCGCGCGGGTAGGGGTGGTTCCATGTGTCGCCGCAGACGACTTCGGCTGGATGCGGTGCTTTTTTGAGAGGGTTGTCGTGCGGGTCGAGCTGTCCATTGGCGACGGCGGTGATCTCCGCATGGATGGAGATCATCGCATCGCAGAAGCGATCGATTTCCGATTTTGATTCCGACTCGGTGGGTTCGATCATCAGCGTGCCTGCGACCGGCCAGCTCATGGTGGGCGCGTGGAAACCGTAGTCCATGAGGCGCTTGGCGACATCCTCGACGGTGATGCCGCTGGCTTCGCTGAGTGGGCGGACATCGATGATGCATTCGTGAGCGACTAAGCCGTCGTTGCCGGTATAGAGGATTGGGAAAAACGATGCGAGGCGTTTGGCGATGTAGTTGGCGTTGAGGATCGCGACTTCGGTGGCTTCCTTGAGTCCGCGTGGCCCCATCATCGCGATGTACATCCATGAAATCGTATTGATCGATGCGCTACCCCAAGGTGCGGAGCAAACCGGGCCATCGTGTGCTGCGAGTTCGCGGTGGCCGGGCAGGAAGGGAACGAGTTGGCTGGCCACGCCGATCGGGCCGACGCCGGGTCCGCCACCGCCGTGCGGAATGCAGAAAGTTTTGTGGAGGTTGAGGTGGCAAACATCGGCACCGATGAGACCGGGGCTGGTGAGGCCGACTTGGGCATTCATGTTGGCGCCATCCATGTAGACCTGACCGCCGTGTTCGTGGATGAGCTGGCAGATGTCGCGGATGCTCGATTCGAAAACGCCGTGGGTGGAAGGGTAGGTGACCATCAATGCGGCGAGGTTCGCCGAGTGCTCGATGGTTTTTGCGGTCAGATCATCGACATCGATGTTGCCTGACTCGTCGCATTTTACGCCGACCACTTTCATGCCGACCATCACGGCGGATGCCGGGTTGGTGCCGTGAGCGGAGACCGGGATGAGGCAGACATTGCGATGGGTATCGCCGCGTGAAAGATGGTAGCGGCGGATCGCGAGGAGTCCGGCATATTCACCCTGCGATCCGGCATTCGGTTGCAGCGAAACAGCGGCGAAACCGGTGATTTCGGCAAGCCAGCCTTCGAGGCTTGTGAGCATTTCGCGATAGCCCTGCGATTGGTCCTGCGGCACGAAGGGGTGCAGTGACGAAACTTCGGGCCAGCTGAGCGGTATCATTTCCGCAGTGGCATTGAGTTTCATCGTGCAGGAACCGAGTGGAATCATCGATTCGTTGAGCGCGAGGTCCTTCGATTCGAGGCGCTTGATGTAGCGCAGCATTTCGGTTTCCGAGTGGTAGCTGTTGAAAACCTTTTGCGTGAGGAAATCCGACTTGCGGACTAGTTCGCTTGGCAGCCTCGCGCTGTTTGCGGCATCAATCAATTTCGCACCGAAGGCCTTGGCGATGGATTCCAGGTCGGCGGTGGTGGTGGTTTCATCGAGCGAGATGCCGACATGGTCGTTGTCGATGTGGCGGAGGTTAATGTTTGCATCGACGGCCGCCTTGCAAATCGCGGCGGCTTTGCCGGGGGATTTCACCACGATCGTGTCGAAGAAGGCACCGCCCTCGATGTTGAGTCCGGCTTTGATAATTGATTGCGCGAGCTGATCGGTTTTTGCGTGAGTCGAGCGGGCAATTTCCTTGAGGCCTTCGGGTCCGTGATAGACCGCGTACATCGATGCCATGACGGCGAGCAGGACTTGGGCAGTGCAGATGTTGGAGGTCGCCTTGTCGCGGCGGATGTGTTGCTCGCGGGTTTGGAGTGAGAGCCGGTAGCCGGGCTTGCCGCGTGAGTCGACCGAGACGCCTATGAGGCGGCCGGGGATTTTGCGTTTGAGTGCATCGCTGCAGGCCATGAACGCGGCGTGGGGTCCCCCGAAGCCCATTGGGACCCCGAAGCGTTGGCTGGATCCGACGCAAATTTCTGCGCCGAACTCGCCGGGGGATTTCAACAGCGTGAGTGCCAGGATGTCGGCTGCCACGATCGGGATCACGCCGGATGATTTGGCATTTTGGAAAAATCCGGAGAAGTCATCGATGCGGCCGCGGGTGTCTGGGTACTGCACGAGGCAGGCGAAGACCGATCCATCGGCGGGGAATTGATACGATTGCCAATCGCCAACGATCACTTCGATGCCGAGTGGTTCCGCGCGGGTGGTGACCACATCGATGGTCTGCGGGTGACAGCGGTCGGAGACAAAGACCGCTTTGCCGGAGGGCTTTTGCGCGAGAGCGAGGGTGATCGCTTCGGCAGCGGCCGTGCCTTCATCGAGCAGCGAAGCATTTGCGACATCGAGGCCGGTGAGGCTGGTGATCATCGTCTGGAAATTGAGCAAGGCCTCGAGACGGCCCTGCGCGATTTCCGCTTGGTAAGGGGTGTAGGCGGTGTACCAGCCGGGGTTTTCAAGAATGTTGCGCAGGATCACGCCGGGGGTGTGCGTGCCGTGGTAGCCCTTACCGATGAAGGACTTGAGCACGCGATTTTTCGACATGATCGCCTTGAGCGCATCGAGTGCCGCTTGCTCGCTGAGAGGCTCGGGGAGATCGAGCGGTTTTTCCGAAAGGATGCTCTGCGGGACAGCGGCCTTGATGAGATCGTCGAGCGATGAAAATCCCGATTTTTGAAGCATTTTCTCGCGATCGGATCCAACGGGGCCAAGGTGGCGTGAACGGAAGTCGAGGTGGGCGGTCATGCGGAGTGGCGGGTAGAAAAAATCCTGCGCGCGTATCTTTGTGGGAAATCGGCGGTGATGCAACCATGGCGGGAGGAAATCCGCAAATTCCGTCGAAATGCCAGCGGCACGCTTGCCAAGCGGGGAGCGAGCGAATAGGAAAAAACGCATGACTCCTCTCTACGAAGGCAAGGCCAAAAGGATGTGGGCGACTGAGAACCCCGACACCCTGCGCATGGAATTCAAGAATGACGCGACGGCCTTCAACGGCGAGAAGAAAGCGAGTTTTGAAAACAAGGGCCGCCTCAACAATGCGATCAGCACTTTGATCTATGGCATGCTCGAAAAGGAAGGCGTGCCAACGCATTTCGTGAGGCAGATCGATGAGACGAATGTCGAGGTCAAGAAGGTCGATATCCTGATGGTCGAGGTCATCGTGCGCAACTATTCGGCCGGCAGCTTCTGCAAGCGCACGGGAATGGAGGAAGGTCGCAAATTTTCGGAGCCGATCGTCGAGTTTTCCTACAAGAGCGACGAGCTCGGGGATCCGCTCATCAATGACGATTACATCCGCGAGATGGGTCTCGCCAGTCCCGAAGACATGGCGCACTTGCGGAAATCGGCGCTGAAGGTGAATGCGATTCTCACCGATTTTTTTGCGCGTTGTGGGCTCAAGCTCATCGACTTCAAGCTCGAGTTTGGCCGGCTGGCATCGAATCCCGAGGTGATCGTGCTGGCGGATGAGATCAGCCCCGACGGCTGCCGTTTGTGGGATCTAAAGACGGGCGAGAAGATGGACAAGGACCGCTTCCGTCGTGATTTGGGAAATGTGATGGAGGCCTATGAGGAGGTGCTTGGTCGCGTGAAGGAAAACCTCGCATGATTAAGCAGCCTTGTCGCGCGGGTGCTCTGGATGATCGCCCGGGTTTCAGGGATGCGTTGGTGAAGTGGTTTCGCAAGGAGGCGCGGGATTATCCATGGCGCCGGACGCGTGATCCGTATGCGGTGCTGGTGTCCGAGGTGATGCTACAGCAAACGCAAATCGCGACGGTGTTGGGCAAGGGGTATTACACAAGGTTTTTGCAGGTTTTTCCCGATGTGGTTTCGTTGGCTGCGGCAAGCGATGAGGCTTTGCTCAAGGCGTGGGAGGGTCTGGGCTATTACCGCCGCGTGCGCATGCTGCGCGACATGGCGAAGGCGGTGCTTGCTCAACATGGCGGGGTGTTTCCATCGGATGCCGATGAGTTGCTGAAGCTACCGGGGATCGGTCGATACACGGTGGGAGCACTGAGGGCCTTTGCGTTTCGAAAGCCTGCGGTACTTGTTGATGGAAATGTGTCGCGCGTGTTGTCGCGGCTCATGGATTTTTCCGATGCCATCGATAGTACGGCTGGGTTGAAACAACTTTGGTCGTGGGCGGGGGACTTGGCTGATGACAAGCGCCCTGCGCCGTATCATGCGGCGCTGATGGAGTTGGGTCAGCGTGTTTGCAAGGTCGGCGTGCCTGATTGCTTGAGTTGTCCGGTGGCGTCATTTTGCAAGACTCGCGAGCCCGGGCTATTGCCGATCAAGTCGCGAAAAATCGAGATGACGCGAGTGGATGAGCACGCGCTTTGGCTGCGTGACGGTGAGGGGCGCATCATGCTTGAGCGCGAAGCGGGAGGGCGGCGGACGGGGCTTTGGAAACTGCCGCTGCGGGGTGTTGAGGAGATCGGCCATTTGCCCATGGTTGCGAGCAGTGAATATGGCATCACGCGCTATCGCGTGACGCTGAAGGTTTACCAAGGCCACCATGAACACTTCGTGCATGAGGCAAGCGATAAAGTGGCCTGGTTCAGCGCGGATGAAGTCGGGCATTTGCCCATGGCGGCACCCTTCAGGCGCATGCTGACCCACCTGATGGCGGAATTTTGATTTGGCGTGTGACTGGCGATGGATCGTGTGCTTTCTTGGTGCCCGATGGATGGTTATTGGCGTTGTTTTGTGGGGTTCGTTTTGTGCGGCTTGTTG
>JBKDYW010000042.1:0-6650 GCA_046308575.1 Verrucomicrobiota bacterium | reverse complement strand
GCTACGAACAGGTCGGCGAAGAAATCGGCAAGGCCTGGGGGCGCCGCGGGATCAAGCTCACCTTCGGAGCAAAATAGCAGGCCGCTTACAGGCCTTTAAAGCCGCGGTATTCCTGATAGGTGCCGATCGGCACGGAGACCGGGCGCCACTCGCTTTTGAGCTTGCGGTGGCGGTTGATGAAATCGGTGGGGTCGACCCAGTTGACCATGTCGGCAGGCACGCTGTTGCGCACGACACCGATGGTGATGTTGTGACGCATTTCAAAATGCAGGTGGGCGGGATACATGCCGTAGTTGGTGCCGATCGTGCCGATTTGCT
This sequence comes from Verrucomicrobiota bacterium, assembly GCA_046308575.1. Taxonomy (GTDB): domain Bacteria; phylum Verrucomicrobiota; class Verrucomicrobiia; order Verrucomicrobiales; family Akkermansiaceae; genus Luteolibacter. The sequence continues at coordinate 6,332 of JBKDYW010000042.1, read as the reverse complement.
GACCGCGTTTCACCATCTGGCCGACCTTCACCAGCATCGTGTCGAGGTGCGCGTTAAGGGTGTCGACATATTTCACTTCTCCGCCTTCCTTATCGCGATAAGCATGGCGCGTGAGTACAAGTTTGCCCCAACCAGTGCGCACATCGTGGGCGAAAGTCACAACGCCATCGGCGATCGCATAGACCGGATCACCGAGGTCGCTGTCACCACCGCCGCGGCCATTCCAGTCCTCGCCAAAATGTTGCGGCGCGCGCAAACGCAGGCCGCGTGATTTGTAATAGCCATCGGCATTCGGTTTTCCGACAGGGAAATCAAATCCATCGGCGAGGTTCATCTTGATGGTTTGCGCGTCCGCCAACGGCGCAAAACAAAACAGCATCGCCATCAGGCAGCAGGCATTCAAAGCGCGGATCATCGCGACAAGTCCAACGCCAGCGGCGGTGGTCCGCAAGGGAAAACGCGCAAACGATTGTTTCGTCAGCGCAGACCCTTGAGCGCTTCAAGGATTGCGGCGCGCATTGGCGGGCTGCTTAGGTTGCCTAAATGGCCGCCATTCGGAAACATCGTGAGTTTTTTGCCGGGAAATGTCGACTTGAGCCAAGCGGCGTCGGAAGGGCCGAGCAGGAAATCATTGCGATTTGAAAGCACGCGGACCTTTGAGTTTGAGCGCAGCGGCGTCGACTTATTGCGAAGGTCGGCTTCGTAAATGATTTGCGACGCGGTGATGCCACGGGTTGCGTAATACGGCACGACGAGCTTGTGGAAATAATCGCTGTATGACCAATGGCTGATTTCATCATAGGCGCTGTTGCGGTTCCATGAGGAAAGCGGCGCTTGGATCTGGCCGAGGTTGTGACGCGACTGGCTGTTGAAAATCGCATCGCGCAGGATGAAACGGAAGTTGAGGCCGATGAGGTATTTCGATTCATTGCCGCCAAATGTGACGGGGGGCATCTTCTCACGCGGGCCGGGCGCGAGCATCATGAGTGCCTTCGCGGTAGTTTGATTGATGCGTTCATGGCGTTCCTGTTGCGGCCATTGAAGAGGTGCTTTGTAAAAGGCATCGAGGAATCCGGCACCGATCTTAAGATCAACCGGGCTATTGATCGCCACATAGCGATCGGCAACGAGCAGGTCTTTGCTTTGAGATTTTTCACGCGCTGCAATTTGCAATGCTTGGAAGCCACCCATCGAGAGTCCGATGATCGCGCGTTTGCCGAAGCGACCCGGATGACGCTTTTCCAAATTGTTGTTGATTGTGCTGAGTGCGACGAGCAGGTCATTGCTATCGACCGGCGCGTAGGCCGGCAGCGCGGCGGTCGATGCGTTGCTCATGAATTCCGGGTGAAACACGCTGCTGATCGTGACCACCGAAAACCCATTCGCGTAAAGGTGCTCAGCCACCGCCAGTGTCGTGAGCGAAAGACGGTGCGAACCGAGGCCGGGCATCACAAAAACCAATGGCGCGGCATCGCGTTGCAGCCAGCAGTTGAACTTGAGCGACTTGCCGGTCGAATCGAGGCACACGCTCATCGTGCGTCCTTCGAAAGGAAACGACGATGACTCGCAACGAATCGCGGCGACGCCGAGAGTTTCAAGCGTCGCTTGGTCCGCCGCTTCATAATGGCGGTGATTGGTGAAATTCGCATTCGCGATGCCGGAAAGCGTGGCCTTGGCCAGTACATAGGAATCGGCCTCGGCACTCAACAAGCGCGCCGCATCGTCGGCCGATTCGCTCAAGCGGTTGAAAGTACAGAAGCCCGAGACACCGCGTACCGCAGTGATGTAGGTCGTAGGTTCGGCAGCCTTATCGGCGATGAGCCCGGCAGTTTCAGCATCGCTGCTCGGCCCAAGAAATGGCAGCACCACGAAATTTTGCGGCTTCCAACCCCATTGGCTGAAGGTCTGGGCAAAGTCCGCATCGGATCGCCCAATTTTCCAGCGGCTCGCGACATCAAAGAGCCCGCCAACACCGGCAGTCGTGTTGCAGAGAAAACGCAACGACTCATCGCCGGCACCGGACCAGCGACCTTGCAACGCATGATTCAGCAAGCGGCCGGGATAAGTGATGTTGCGCGAAAAATTTCGCACCGATGCGCGAGCCGGCGCAGGAACCAAGGCGCGGTAGCCAGCCGAAAGCGGATGCAAAAACCCGTGCATGAGCCCGCGATTGAACTCCCACACGCCGCGGTTGAAGGGCTCGATCGGATCCGAGAGCGACTCCGGCATCAACTCATCGCGCGGTACCTGCGCGTGATTTACCGATGGCGCGGTGCACGATGAAAGCATCGCAAAAGCCAAGACACCGCATGCCAGAGGCGAACGGCGAACCTTGAATTTGATGGGTAATTTTTTCATCGGAAAATGATCGTGCCTCAAGCGGTCACCAACTTCACCAGCAGATCGTCGCTGTCGACCTGATCGCCCTTTTGCACGAGGATTTCGCCAATCGTGCCGTCGGCTGCGGCGCTGACCGTGGTAAGCATCTTCATCGCCTCGAGCACGACTAGCTTGTCGCCGGCCTTCACTTCCTGGCCGGTGGAGACGGCGACCTCGGTGACCATGCCCGGCATCGGCGCACAGGCTTGGGCCGGGTTGCCAGGCTCACCCTTGACGCGGGATGCCTTCGAAACCGATTTGAGCGAGTTGTCGAGCACCACCGATTCGCGCGGCATGCCGTTGAGCTCGTAGAAAAGCGCGCGGCGGCCGGCGGAATCTGCTTCGCCGATCGAGATGAGCTTGATGATCAGGATCTTGCCGGGATCGATCTCGACCTCGATTTCCTCGCCGATCTGCAACCCGTAAAAGAACGCGCTTGTCGGCAAACTACTAAGGTCATCGTACTTCGCGCGGAACGCATTGAAGTCGGCAAACACCTGCGGGTACATCAGGTGCGAGTAGAGGTCGTCGTCGCTGGCTGGGCGGCCAAGTTTTTTCGAGAGGGTTGCGCGGGTTTCGACAAGGTCGACCGGCTCGGCAAGCTCGCCAGGGCGCTTGGTGGTGGCTTTTTTGTTGCCGAGTACGACCTTCTGGACATCGACTGGCCAGCCGCCGTCGGGTTGGCCGAGACCGCCGGAAAGCATGTCGATCACCGACTCCGGGAAGTCGATCGAGCCGGGCTTGAGCTTTGGCACATCGGCCGCGCGGATGCCGCGGGTGACGAGGAACATGCACATGTCGCCGACAACTTTGGATGAAGGCGTGACCTTGACGATGTCGCCGAAGAGCTGGTTGACCTCGGCATAGGTGCGGGCAATTTCGCGCCAGCGGTGGCCAAGGCCCATCGCGTTGGCTTGCTCGCGAAGGTTCGTGTACTGGCCGCCGGGCATTTCGTGTTCGTAGACTTCGGCGGTGCCGGCGCGCGGTGCGGAGTCGAAGGGTTTGTAAAAACCGAGCACTTCTTCCCAGTAATCGGAGAATTCGTTGAGCGAGTCGAAGTCCAGCCCCGGATCGCGTTCGGTTTTTGCGAGTGCGGCCGAAACCGAATTGAGGTTCGGCTGCGAGGTTGAGCCCGACATCGATGCGATGGCGAGGTCGACGATGTCGACGCCGGCATCGGATGAAGAGAGCACCGATGCGGCGTTGAGGCCGGAGGTGTCGTGCGTGTGGAAATGGATCGGAATGCCGATTTCCTGTTTGAGCGCGGCGACAAGTTTCTCCGCGGCCATCGGCTTGCAAAGGCCGGCCATGTCCTTGATCGCAAGGATGTGCGCGCCCATGCGCTCAACCTCCTTGGCCTTGGCGATGTAATACTTGAGCGAATACTTGTCGCGCTTCTCATCGTTGATGTCGCCCGTGTAGCAAATCGCAGCCTCGCAAAGAACCTTGCCGTGCTCGCGCGTGGCCTCCATCGCGACCTGCATGTTGGGAAGGTAATTGAGCGAGTCGAAGATGCGGAAGATGTCCATGCCCGAATCCGCCGCATGCTTGACGAAGCCGGCGACGACATTGTCCGGGTAATTTGAATAGCCGACCGCGTTGGATCCGCGGAAGAGCATCTGGAAACAGATGTTCGGAATTTTTTCGCGCAAGCGGCGCAAGCGTTCCCACGGGCACTCGCTGAGGAAACGCATTGCCGTGTCGAAGGTCGCGCCGCCCCACATTTCCAGCGAGAAAAGTTGCGGCACGCGGTGGGCGATCGCCTCGGCGACGCGCAGCATGTCGTAGGACCGCATGCGGGTGGCGATGAGCGATTGATGGGCGTCGCGCAGTGTCGTGTCGGTGATAAGCAAGCGTTTCTCGGCAAGGATCCACTGCGCAAATTTCTCGGGGCCAAGCTCGAGCAGCAAATCGCGGCTGCCCTTCGGCACGACCGCGTGATGCTCGATCACCAGCGAGTCGGGCACATTCGCCTTGGGCAGTGCGGCGGCGGGCTTCCAACCCTTGGCGGTGGCATTGCCGTTGATGGTGATGTCGGAAAGGTACGACAGCGTGCGTGTCGCGCGGTCGCGGCGCGGGCGGAAACGGAACAGCTCGGTCTTGGTGTCGATTAGCTTGGTGTGGGCCTGACCGCTGCGGAAGGTTTCATCCGCAATGACATTTTCCAAAAACGGAATGTTGGTCTTCACGCCGCGAATGCGGAACTCACGCAGCGCGCGGTCCATGCGCTGGCAGGCCATCGGGAAATCGCGGCCCATCGCAGTGACCTTTACCAACATCGAATCGTAGAATGGCGTGACCACCGAGCCGGCGTCGCCCGAAGCAGCATCGAGGCGGATGCCAAAACCGGCGGCCGAGCGGTAGTTGAGAATGCGGCCGTAGTCGGGCGCGAAATTTTTCTCAGGATCCTCGGTGGTGACGCGGCATTGGATCGCAAAGCCATTGCATGGGATCTCGTCCTGCGGCGGAATGGCCACCTCAGAGCCGAAAAGCGACTCGCCGCCGGCGATGAGAATTTGCGAACGCACAAGGTCGATGCCGGTGACGCATTCGGTGACGGTATGCTCGACCTGGATGCGCGGGTTCATCTCGATGAAGAACCAGTCGTTCTTGTCCATGTCGTAGAGGAACTCGACGGTGCCCGCATTGTTGTAGCCGATGCCTTTGGCGAGATTCACCGCAGCGTCGCAAAGCTCCTTGCGTACCTTCGGATCGAGATTCATCGCCGGCGCGACCTCGACGACTTTTTGATAACGGCGCTGCACCGAGCAATCGCGCTCGTAAAGGTGCACGACATTGCCGTGCTTGTCCCCAAGGATCTGGACCTCGATGTGTTTGGCGCGGGAAATGTAGCGCTCGAGGAACACCGCCGGATTGCCAAACGCGTTGAGCGCCTCGTTTTGCGCTTCACTCAGAAGCGCGGGCAAAAGCGATGGTTTTTCCACCACCCGCATGCCACGACCGCCACCGCCAAAGGCAGCTTTGATGATCAACGGAAAACCAATTTCGTGAGCCGCCTTGAGCGCCTCGTCGGGATCGGTGATCGGTTCCTCGGTGCCGGGCAGCGTCGGCACCTTGTAGCGATGCGCCAGCGTCCGTGCCGCGGTCTTGTCACCCATGTTTTCCAGCAACTCCGGCGATGGACCAATGAAGGTGATGCCTTCACGCGCACAAGCCCTCGCAAACTGCGCGTTTTCCGAAAGAAATCCGTAGCCCGGGTGAATCATCGTCACGCCCTTCTGCTTGGCGAGCGCGACGATGCCCTCGACATCGAGGTAAGCGCCGACGGGACCCTTCGAAGAATCGAGCTGGTACGCCTCGTCGGCCTTGAAGCGGTGAATCGAAAAGCGGTCCTCTTCGGCAAAGATCGAAACTGTGCGCAGACCAAGTTCGTTGGCAGCGCGGAAAATGCGGATAGCGATTTCTCCGCGGTTGGCGGCCATCAGCTTTCCAGGGCGGGTTGATGAAACGGGCATGACGGGGAGTGTTTAAGCCCCAATCGCCCGGCAGTGAAGTGAAATCCTGCACAAATAGGCCGCCGCGTTGGCGTGAATCGCGGAGGGGGCCGGGCCACACGGACGCGCGTTGCTGTTTTCATTGGCCACACCTTCAAGTTTGCCTCATCTTAATTCCATGCAATCCACCCTCAACGACACGCACAGCAAGACGATCGGCTACCTGTTGTGGATCTTCGGCTTCACCGGCGCGCACCGCTTTTATTACGGCAAGCCGATCACTGGCATCATCTGGTTCTGCACGCTGGGCCTGCTCGGCATCGGCTGGCTCATCGATTTGTTCCTGATTCCAAGCATGGACCGCGCGGCCGACCGGCGCTTTGTGGCGGGCAGGTATGATTTTTCCGTCGCGTGGATCCTGCTGACCTTTCTCGGCTTTTTCGGACTGCACCGGTTTTATCTCGGCAAAATCGGCACCGGCATCCTGTGGCTGCTGAC
>JBKDYW010000041.1:0-28097 GCA_046308575.1 Verrucomicrobiota bacterium | reverse complement strand
TCCCGATCGGCATAAGGGTTTGCGAGGGCGGACAACAATCTTTCGAGTACGGACAAGTCGCCGTGATCGCTTGCAGCGGCGAGTGCTTCCTCGACCCTGTGGTTGCGCGGGATCACCGCCGGATTGTGCGAACGCATGTGGACTGCGACATTAGTGAAAGATTGCGTTTGGCGTGCGAGCCGCTCGTGCCAGCGAGTGTGCCATGCGGCAAAAGCGTCATCCGCAAAGCATGGCGCGGCGATCGATTTTTCGTCGCTCAAGGCACGGAAGCTGTGCGTGAAGTCCATATGGTTTTGTTGCATCCATTCGAGCCAAGCTTGGATCAGATCGCGATCGCTTGGCTCATCGGTCAACAGGCCAAGCTTGTTTCTCATGCCGGCAAGCCATTGATTTTGGAAAATGGTTTCAAATTCTCCTAAGGCTTCATTGGCCAGATCGACGGCGGTTTTTTCATCATCATGCAACAGTGGCAACATCGCCTCAGCAAGTCGCGCGAGATTCCAACGCGCGATCTCTGGCTGCTTTTCGTAGGCATAGCGCCCTTGACGATCGATCGAACTGAACACGGTCGCGGGATCATAGACATCCATGAACGCGCAGGGCCCGTAATCGATCGTCTCGCCCGATAGCGCCATGTTGTCGGTGTTCATCACGCCGTGGATGAAGCCGACATGCAGCCACTTCGCAACCAGCGCGCACTGGCGATGCATGACCGCTCTGAAGAATGCGATGTGACGCGATGCATCGTCGGCAATTTCCGGGAAATGTCGCTGGCGCGTGTGATCGGCCAGGGCCAGCAGTGCCGCCGTGTCCTCGTGCGCGGCGGCCCATTGAAATGTGCCAACGCGGATGTGGCTGGCGGCAACCCGCGTTAGCACCGCGCCGGGGAGTTCGTCGTTGCGAAACACCAACTCACCAGTCGACGCGACCGCAAGACTGCGGGTCGTCGGGATGCCAAGCGCGTGCATCGCTTCGCTGATGACATACTCGCGCAGCATCGGGCCCAAGGCTGCGCGGCCATCACCACCGCGTGAAAAAGGCGTGCGGCCCGAGCCTTTCAGTTGAATGTCAAAACGCGCGCCATCCGGCGTAAGATGCTCGCCAAGCAAAATTGCCCGGCCATCGCCGAGTCCGGTGAAGTGACCAAATTGATGACCCGCATACGCCTGCGCGATCGGCTCGGCACCCTCGGGGATTTGATTGCCGGCAAAAATCCCATGCGCATCCGGTCGGGCGAGTATCGTCGCATCGAGCCCCAGCGATTCCGCCAGCGCGTGATTCAACATCACCAAGCTTGGCTCTCGCACCGGCACAGGACGCGTCCGAACAAAAAACAATTCCGGCAAGCGCACATACGAATGATCCCAGCGCCAACCTGCGTCAGCGCTCATATCGGTGATGGGGTGAGAGCTCACGGGAAAAAGCGGTAAACGCGAAAGGAGTGAAGAGAAAGAGTTATTGGTTGCTGGGGGAATTCAGTTTTAACCTGGGAGCAAATTTTTTCCAGTCCGCCTTTGACGCCGGGTGGCGGGGCGCGCATCTTCGCCGCGATGGCCTTTGCCGATGTGTTTCCGCAGCTTCTCGAGCGCCCGACACCGCTGATGCGGCGCTTCGAGCGGATGCTTGCGGACGAGCGCGCTTACGGGCTTGAGGCCTTGGCGCGGCAGAGCCAACAGATCACGCGTCGGCACTTTGGCAAAACGATGCGTTTGTTTGCGCCGCTGTATCTTTCCAACGAATGCGTGAACAACTGCAGCTATTGCGGTTTTTCGCGCGATGCGAAAATCCTGCGTACGACGCTGACCGTTGATCAGGTCGTGCGAGAGGCGCGGCACTTGCATGGGCTTGGTTTTCGCAACCTGCTGCTGGTGGCTGGCGAGCATCCGAAGTTTGTTTCCGAGGGTTATTTGCAGGACTGTCTCGATGCGCTCAAGTCGTTCATTCCCACGCTCGGCATCGAGGTCGGCCCGATGGAGGACGATCAATATGCCGAGATCGTCGCGCATGGAGCGGAAGGTCTCGTGGTGTACCAGGAAACTTACGACCGCGAGGTTTACCAAACGCTGCACACCGCCGGCCCGAAGAAAAATTTTGACTGGCGCCTTGATTGTCCAGAGCGCGCATACAAGGGCGGATTTCGCCGCATCGGCATCGGTGCCTTGTTTGGTCTTGCCGATTGGAGACTCGAAGCGATGGCGCTCTGCGCGCATCTCGAATACCTTTACAAACATTGTTGGAAGGCACAGTTCACCATCGCGTTTCCGCGCATGCGTCCCTATGCCGGAAACTATGAATATGTGCCCGACGCCGAACGCTTGCTGCCCGATAAATCATTGGTCCGCATGATCGCTGTGTTTCGCATTCTTTTTCCGCAGGTCGGCATCGTTGTTTCCACGCGCGAGCCATCGTCGTTGCGCGACGCGCTTGCGCCGATCGGTGTGACGCACATGTCGGCCGGTGCGCGCACCGAGCCGGGCGGCTACACCGGAGCGGGCAGCGATGACCTCCATCTCACGGTCAAGGGCCGCCGCGTCGAACTCGAATCACGCTCCGGCTGCGAAAAGGCCACCGAGCAATTTCAGATCCACGACACACGCAGCGCCAACGAAATTTCCGCCATGCTGCGCGCGCAAAAAATGGATCCGGTGTGGAAGGATTGGGACGAAGCGCTACTCGCCGCGAATTGAAACTTCGCGCTCAAGCACGCAGGTTCGCATAGCCGCGCAAGTAACCGACGCACTGCGCAATTTCCGCCAGGTTGTTCTTCCAGTTGCGTTCGTACTCGATCGACACATTGCCGGCGAACCCGTGTTTGCGCGCTTCGTCGAGCACCGCCGCGATGTCGATGATGCCGGTGCCAAAAGGCAGATCCGGCGATGCCCGGCCGATCACTTCGCGATCCTTCATGTGAAACGCATGCACGCGTGGCGCGATCTTGCGAATCGTCGCGAGCGGATCGAGCCCCGATGTGGCCCAGTGGCCGGTATCGACGCTGTAGCCTAAATTTGCATGACGCCCCTCGATGATTTTCCAAACGGTGTCCGGATGCCACAAGGCACTGGGCTTGGGGTGATTGTGAAAACAGACCTTGATGTCGAATTCGCGTGCAAGTTTTTCGAGCGTGTCGATCGCATCGAGCGATTCGGTGCTGATGCCATAGAGATCCATTTTTTTAGCGAACTGGAAAATCTTGCGCGCTGCCGCTTCGTCTTTGGAAATTTCGGTGACGCCATAATTGCACGCGACGAGCCCGTGCTTCGCCAACTCCGCGCGCACGGTGGCGATCGCTTCATCGTCGAGTTCGGGACCCATTTTCATTTCGCCGAGCGGCCCGCCGATTTTTTGGCCGGGAAACAACTCGACGCCACCCGCGCCGGCAGCGCTCGCCATCTGCAAAGCCTCAAACAGAGTGAACTCGCGAAACGACCAGCACTGGATCGCGATCGCGAAGCCTGCCTTGGTCAACGCCGCTTGCGGGATCGGCGCGGCCACGGAGCGCACGGCAAGCAGGGCGGCGCTGGCGGGGATCATGTGAAGAAGCGATCGGCGTTTCATGCGTGTGCAAATTTCCAAATCCACGGAGGTGTGTCAACCTGCGGGTCCGCATCGTGCTGGCGCAGTCATGCATTGCCACCACGGGCGCGATATTGCATCATGAAACCCGATGAGCGATCCGGACGAGTCGGCGTTTTTCCAATTCATGGCCACCGAAAGAAGTGCCTCGGAGCGGACCTTGGCGAACTACCGTGCGGCATTGGAAAGCTATCGCGATTGGCGTGGCGCGCGTGACGAGGGTTGGCGCAAGGCTACGGCGGATGACTTTCGCGATTATCTTTTTTTCCTGCTCAAGGATGGTTTGAAAAAATCCACCATTCGCCTGCGCTTCGCGGCGCTGCGATCGTTTTACAAATTCCTTGTTTTGCGTCGAGGGCTTGGGCGAAGCCCGGTGGCGGAGGTGCAACTGCCAAAACCCGAGCGCGGACTGCCAGTCGTCCTGAGCATTTCGCAGATGGACGATCTCCTTGCCGTGCCGCTACGGATCGGTGCCGATGCGAAAAGCCCGTCATGGCTGCCGATGCGCGATGCAGCGATACTTGAGTTGTTCTACTCGTGTGGATTGCGGATTTCCGAATTGATCGCGCTCGATCTGAAGGACCTCGATTTCATAGGCGAGACGGTGAAAGTTTTTGGCAAGGGCTCGAAAGAACGCATCGTACCGGTCGGCGAACCTGCGATCGCCGCGATCCAACGATACCGTCAGGAGGCGGCGATCACATCGGGTCCGCTCTTTCTCAGCAAGCGCCGCACGCGTATCACCCAGCAAGCGGTCGACCTCATGCTGCGCAAATGCCTCAAGCACAGCGGCATTCCCTTTGCCGTGAGCCCGCACAAACTTCGGCACAGCTTTGCCACGCACTTACTCGATGCCGGTGCCGACCTGCGCAGCGTGCAGGCGATGCTTGGCCATGCCTCGCTCTCGACGACGCAGATTTACACGCATGTCACCAAGGAACGACTCAAGCAGGCTTACGACGAAGCCCATCCACGCGCATGAAGAGATTTTTATTCAACGCCGCCATCGGCATCGTCGCATGTCACCTGTTAGTCGCATGTACCGCGAAGCCAGCGCCATTACCGACTGATGATGCGATTCGAAATCATTTGCGTAACAAAGAATCCGTTTCGGTTTTGTTCATTGGCAACAGCCTGAGTTTTGGATTGCCGAGGGAGTTGGAAAAAATCGCGCGCAAAAATGGCATGAACTTCCGTGCCGCCCAGCGAGCTCACAGCGGATGGAACCTCGCTCGTCATTCAAGAAATGCAGAGACGCTTCAAGTCTTGCGCGGCAGGCCTTGGGACATCGTCGTGCTGCAGGAACAAAGCCGCATTCCGTCGCAGCCGATCAAGAGGCGCACGCACATGGTTCCGTCGGTGATGCAGCTCGCGCGCGAGTCTCGTACGGTCGGCGCGATGCCGGTGATTTATCAAACCTGGGGCTACCGCGATGGCGACGAGCGGAAAATTTACGATGATTTTTTTGCGATGAACCAACGGTTGCGCGAAGGTTGCAAGGCCGCCGCGCGTGTCGAAGGATTGCCCATCGTGCGGGTCGGCGACGCATGGGAAAGCGAAATAAAAAAGGGCCAAGGTGCGCGGCTCTTCATGCCCGATGGGCTGCACCCAAGCCGTGAGGGCGTGCGGCTCAATGCGCAGGTTTTTTACAATGCGTTTTTTGCGCACTAGGCCGCGCCAAAGAATCGCAAGATGCGTTTGAATGCCGCAAAGCCGACACGCTGCGGCGGGTAACGCATCGCCGGATCCGGCTTGAACGGCCGACGCATGATTGATCGCCGGTGGCTGAAGGCATCGAAACTCGCTTTGCCGTGACTCGCGCCCATGCCGCTTTCGCCAAGCCCGCCGAAGGGCAACTCGCGGCCGATCAAATGCATGAGTGTGTCGTTGATGCATGCGCCGCCCGAGCGGATTTCATTCAAGAGCCGGTCCTGAATCTTGCGGTCGTGCGTGAAGGCATACATCGCCAAAGGCACCGGCTGCGCGCGCTCGCTTGCGATGACTTGATCGAGATCATCAAACGCGCGCAATGGCAGGACCGGTCCGAAAATTTCCTCGGCGAGCAGCGGCGTATTGTCGGCAAGCTGCGAAACGACCGTCGGCGCGAGGTAGAGGTCCTCGGCATCGCGCGCGCCACCGCATTCGATGTGCGCGCTATCGAGCAATGCGCAAAGTCGATCGAAGTGCCGGCGGTTGATGATGCGCCCGTAGGCTGCGCTGCGTTGCGGGTCATTGCCGAAAAATTCGCCGATCGCTTTGGTGATGGCGGCGATGAGTTCGCGTTCGATGCGGCGATCGACCCACACATGGTTGGGCGCGACGCAGGTTTGGCCGGCATTGAGAAATTTCCCCCACACGATGCGCCGCGCGGTGATTTCAACATCAGCATCGACACAAACGATGGTGGGGCATTTTCCGCCAAGCTCGAGCGTGACCGGTGTGAGGTGCTTCGCCGCGGCAGACATCACTTCGCGGCCCACGCGCGTGCTGCCGGTAAAAAAGATCGTATCAAATTTTTCGCGCAGCAATCCGGCGGCCGTTGTTTCGTCGCCCTGCACGACCGAGATGAATTCCGGCGGGAAAATTTCGCCGATCAGACGCGCGATCGCTGCAGCAGTGTGGGGCGCAAATTCGGATGGTTTCAAGACCGCGCAGTTGCCAGCCGCGATGGCACCCACCAATGGCCCGAGCAGCAGCTGCAATGGGTAGTTCCACGGGCCAATGATCAGGGCCACGCCCATCGGCTCCGCACGTACGCACGAGCTCGACGGCCAAGCCATCCACGATTCGCGGATTTTTTTCTCACTCGCCCACGAGGAAAGGTGCTTGAGCGCGTGGCGGATCTCGCCGGTGACCATGCCAAGCTCCGAAGCGAAGGCATCGTGCGCGCTTTTGCGCAAATCGGCATGCAGCGATTCGAGCAAAATTTGCTCGTTTGCCTCGACCGCCTTGAGCAAGGCCCGCAGGTTCCGACGGCGTTCGTCCGCGTCGAGCGTCCGGCCCGACCGGAAAAACTCTCGCTGGCGCGCAATGAGTGCGGCGTATTCCATATTCTGTTTGCCGCATCGAGGCGTTCGCGTCATGTTCCGTCAAGCTATGTTTCGTTCGCTCCTTGCCAGCCTGCTTGCTACTGTCTCGATTGCCTCGGCCGCAGAGCCGCCTGCGGAATCGCCCGCGGAGTCGGCAAAGAGCGGCGTTGCGGAATTCTATGCCGCATGCAAGGCATGGGATGCCGATGGTTTCGCCAAGGCCGCCGAGCTGTTTGGCAAGGCAGCGAAACAAGAACCGACATCAGCCGCCTACAAATACTGGGAGGGCGTTTCGCACTTTCACCGCATGCTGAAAATCGAGAGTCGCCCAGGCGGCAAGCAAAGCCCGAAAGCAAAATCCGCCATGGAGGCCGCGCTGGCGGCATTCGAGGGTGCCCTCGAGCTTGATGCCGACAACGCCGAAAGCCACGCGCTCATCGCGACGATTTTTGGCATGAAAATCCACAGCAACATGCTCAACGCCGTGCGCTATGGGCCGATGCTGCAACAACACCAAAAGGAAGCCGTCCGCCTCGGCGCGAAAAACCCGCGCGTGAAATACCTGGTCGGCGTCGGGTTGCTCCACACCGCCAAGGATGACGAAGCGAAACGCAAGGCGCTCGACACGCTGCTAGCCGCAGAAAAACTTTTCGCCGAGGAGGCCACTCATTCGGCCGATCCGCTCAGCCCTCGCTGGGGCTCGGTCAGCTGCCGCACCTTCATTGGCGTCGCTTACAAGATGCTCGGGCGCAATGCCGAGGCCATCGATTATTTCAACCGAGCGCTCGCCGAGCACCCGTCCGACCACATCGCGCGACAAGAACTCGCCGCGATCACCACCAAGGAACAAGCGAAACCATGAGCGGAAAAAATGTCATCGTGATCGGCTCCGGCCTTGGCGGAATTTCCGCGGCCATCTCGCTCGCGCAGGAAGGGTACAAGGTCACGATCCACGAGAAAAACCCGCAGATCGGAGGCAAGCTCAATGTCCTCAAGGCCGAAGGCTACACCTTCGACCTCGGGCCCTCGATCCTGACGCTGCCGCACATTTTCGAACGGCTCTTCGAACGCTCGGGCAAGAAAATGGCCGACTACATCCCGATCCGCACGCTGCGCCCGCACTGGCGGAATTTCTTCGAAGATGGCAAGGTGGTCGATCTCGATCCGGATCCGGCCGTGATGGCTGCCGAGGCTCGCAAGGTGGGTGAAGACCCGGCGAATGTGGAAAAATTTCTCAAGTACTCCGCCGACCTCTACGACCTCGTCAACGAAGGTTATTTCGAGCAAGGCCTCGATACTTCGGCGGCGTTTCGCGAATTTTACGGGCTCGGGAAATTTCTCAAATTCGATCTGTTCCGCTCGATGCATGGCGGTGTCACAAGGCACCTCAAGACCCGCCACATGCGCGACATTTTCGACTATTTCATCAAGTATGTCGGCTCGTCGGCGCTGCACTCGCCGGCATTCATGAACTGCATGGCGACGATCCAGTTCCGCTATGATCTCTGGTATGTCGATGGCGGGCTGTACGGCATCGCGCTCGGCCTCCAAAAGCTGATGAACGAGCTTGGCATCACCGTGCACCTCAACAGCGAGGTCAGCGAAGTGCGTAAAGAAAACGGCCGCGTCACCGGCATCGTCGCGAATGGCGAATTTCATGCCGCCGACATCGTGGTTTCCAACATGGAGGTGATCCCGGCCTACGAGAAACTTCTGCTCGAAGACGAGGCCTTCATGCGCACGCTCGACCGGTACGAGCCGTCCTGCTCCGGCCTTGTACTGGAACTCGGCCTCGACCGGAAATACCCGCAACTCGCCCATCACAATTTCTTTTTCTCGGCCAACCAGAAGACCCATTTCAAGACGGTCTTCCGCAAACGCCAGCTGCCGCCTGATCCTACGATATATCTAGTAGCAGCGTCGCGCACCGATCCGACGGTCGCGCCCGAAGGCTGCGACTGCCTCAAGATCCTGCCGCACATCCCGCACATCGACGACGAGAGGCCGCTCACTCGCGAGGACTACATGGCATTCAAGGACCGCGTGCTCGAAAAACTCGAGCGCATGGGCCTCACCGACCTGCGCAAGCATGTGGTCTTCGAACATTGCTGGACGCCCCACGACATTCGTGAGCAATACAACTCAAACAAGGGCTCGATCTACGGCGTGGTCTCCGACCGCTTCAAAAACCTCGCCTTCAAGGCCCCCAAACAAAGCGTGAAGTATCCCAACCTCTTCTTCGTCGGCGGCTCGGTGAACCCCGGCGGCGGCATGCCCATGGTCGTCCTCTGCGGCCAGAATGTCGCCAAGAAGGTGGTGGAGTGGGATCGGTGATCCTTCGTATATTCCCAACACCGCGCACAAGTGCTGATCTTCCTCATTGCCGCTGTCGCGTTGCTCTGCATTTCGGGGTGGCTCATTGCCATCCGGCTCAGGGCGGCGGGCTTGGCGGCGGCGGGCGGTACGGGAAATTTTTCCGCGTGTGGCGTTTCCCTCATAATCCCTGCACGAAACGAGGAAAACAACCTGCCAAAGCTGCTTGCCTCCCTCGGGAATCAGCAGGCGCGTTTGCACGAGTTGATCGTGATCGACGATGGCTCAACGGACCGCACGGCGGAAATTGCAAGGTCGCACGGTGCGCGTGTGATCACCTCGGAGCCGCTGCCCGAAGGTTGGCGCGGCAAGACATGGGCCTGCCATCAAGGCGCACTCGCAGCGAGCGGCGAATGCCTGATCTTCATCGATGCCGACACCTGGTTCGAAGCTGGCGGCCTCGATCGTGTGCTCAAGCGCTATTGCGGCGGCGCGTTTTCGATCGGGCCTTATCATGCGGTTGAAAAAAACCACGAGGACTTCTCGTTGTTTTTCAATCTCGCGATGAGCGTTGGCACTTTGCCGCAGGGGCTCTTCGGTCAGTTTCTCATGATCGGTCGCGATGAATACGAGCGCATCGGCGGTCATGCATCGGTGCGTGGCAAGGTGCTGGAAAATTTCCGTCTCGCGGCCGCATGTCGCGAACATGGCATCGCTGTGCAAAGCATGATTGGCAGGGGCATGATTGCGTTTCGCATGTATGCCGATGGCATGGCCTCGCTTGTCGAAGGGTGGACCAAAGGGTTTGCTTCGGGCGCCAATCACACGCCGCGCAACTCATTGCTATTGGTCATCGCGTGGATGAGCGCGCTGATGATTCCGCCGCTGGCCGGATGCTTGAGTGGCGAGTGGCGGCTGTGGGGTCCCGCCTGCGGGCTGGCGGCCTTGCAGGTCATCTGGATCGGCCGGATGCTTGGTTCGTTTCGCCTGACGAGCCTAGCCTTCTATCCATTACCGCTCGCATTCTTCTTTGCGCTCTTCACCCGCTCGGCGATGATGTCGGGCAAAAAAGTTCGTTGGAAAGGCCGCGACATCCATGCCGACTGAACCGTCACTTCTTGTCATCGCATTGATCAACACGCTGGCGTGGCCAGTGATTCAGCTCGGGCTGGCATGGGCATTCACGCGCATGCCGGATCATTGGTTCGCGCGCGACGCCATGGCCAAACCCTGTCCCTGCGAGAACCGATTTCTTGATCGCGTGCTGCATGTCAAACATTGGAAGGACCGCCTGCCCGATGCTGCGAGTTGGTTTGCTGGCGGATTTGCGAAAGCGAAACTCACCGGCAGCGATCCCGAATACCTGTGCCGCTTCATCCGCGAAACCCGCCGCGGCGAACTATGCCACTGGTGCGCGATCGCCTGCGTGGCCTTCTTCCTGCCATGGAATCCGTGGTGGGCGGATCTTGTTATCGTGACTTACGCGATCGCGGCGAACCTGCCATGTATTCTTGTTCAACGCTACAACCGCGGGCGACTATCAAAGCTGCTTGCGCGCAGCGAGGCGAAGGCATGGATCGGCCAAAAGTAGCTTCAAACAAGCGGTTTTTGCAAATTTTGGCGGAGCGCCTTGATGCAACGCGTGGATCTCATGCGTTCAGCCTTGATAATTCATCATCGCCGCTCGCGCATGCCCGCTACGCGCATGAAAATTCGACAGCAAATCCGCCGCGCGTTACCCTGAGCGGTTCGCATGGTCTCTCATTCGCATTTGTTTCGCGGCACAAGCCGACCGGTTTCGCATCGTATTTGGCGCGACCCGACCGTGCGCAAGCGCATTGTCGAATACCTCGGCGGTCATCGCGTCGAAGATGCCACCTGTTTGTTTCTTGGCAGGCTCGATTCGGAAAATCCTTCGATCTTCGACCGCCACCCGCCCGCCGATCTCGACAAGCTGCTTGATGGCGGATGCGAAATCGCGCGCTCACTCGAGGACCGCGAATCGATGCTGATCCATCTCGACATCGAATATGTCAACTTCGACGACCCAGTCGCCGCCTACACCGATGCCCAAGGCGCATTCCTGATGCAGGAGCCGCTGGTCGAAGTCATTGAAACATGGTTGCTGAATTACGGCATCCGCTACCTTCACTTGGTCACCGGCCAAGGGCATCATTTTGTTTGGAAAATCCACAAGCAGTCGGCCATCGCCAAACGC
The DNA here is from genome assembly GCA_046308575.1 of Verrucomicrobiota bacterium. Classification (GTDB taxonomy): domain Bacteria; phylum Verrucomicrobiota; class Verrucomicrobiia; order Verrucomicrobiales; family Akkermansiaceae; genus Luteolibacter. The sequence goes on along the minus strand of JBKDYW010000041.1, from coordinate 16,964 downwards.
ATTGCAAAGCTTGGCATTTACACGCCATCCGAAGGCGGTGCCCGCGAAGTGGATCCGCTCTTTGCGCACATATCATTGCTCATGGAGCACTTTGCGCACCGCGTGAAACGCGAAGCCTCCAGTCGTTGCGAATTGCCGGTCGAGATCACCGCCCAGCATGTCGGCCCGGGCAATTCTGGCATGCGCGAAATGCTTTCGATCGACATCTCCGAATACGGCGACCCGCTGCAAAGCCGCATGATCCGCATGCCCTACACAGTCTATCGCAAGCCATGGATTTCCGGACTCTTTGAGCGCCTCGGCATCGAAGATCGCATCACCGAGTTCTTCACGCTGCCACTGCACGAAATGGATCTGACGCGCTTGCTTGAATTGCGTCATCATCCCGATGAAATCATTGCACTCGCGCGCCGCGCCGGTGTTCACATTCCATCCGAAGAGCACGGAACCGCACGCTTGCTCGATGATTATCTCGGCTCATCGCTCGCCAGCTTTCATCGACAGTTTTACGCAGTGCAACAAGATCCACCATCGCTATGGCCGAGTGGGTATGACCGAACGCCGCTCGAAAAACTTCCACCTTGCGCCGGGCATGTGCTCAGCTTTCCCAATGATCTATTGCTCAAGCCCAGCGGCATGCAACTCGTCACGCGCAGCCTGCTCGCAAGCGGCTGGCATCCGCGCCACATCGCGGGACTGATCCGATCGAAGTTTGAAAATCCGGCATTCGGCTGGCAGAACAAATGGGTGGAGTACGATGCGTCGCAGCGCGCGGAGTTTTATGTGCGCCTGTTTGCCGGTGAGTTGGCCGAGCGGCTCGACAGCGCAATCGACTTCAACTGCGTCTCGCAGCAGGAAAAACAATTTTGCTGGCACCCGCACGGGTGCTCGCTCGAGCCGCTGCGCGACGAACTCCGCAAAACCTTCAACCTTCATCCCGAATCCACATGAACGCATGGCCCTGCGGCATCTCCACCGGATGCTTTTACAAAACCGATATCCTCGAAGCGCTGCCCATGGTGCGCGACGGCGGATTCAACCTCATCGAGGTCTGCTCGTTTCCAAGTCATCTCGATTACCATGACCCCAAGCATGTGCGCGAAGCGGCCGAGCTCATGCAATCGCTCGGCATCGAGGCCAATTCGTTTCACGCGCCTTTCGCCGAGCGCATCGACATTTCGTCGCCAGACCCGCTGCTGCGCGCCGAAGCCGTGCGCGAAATGCTTGCTGCTTGTGATGCGGCCGCGATGCTTCATTCGCGCTATGTCGTTTTGCATCCCGGCCCGGAACGCGAAGGCAAACCGCCGCCCGAAGAGTGGTATCACCGGATGCGCTGCGCTGCGGAATCGCTCAATCTCGTTGCCGCACACTGCCGCGATGCGGGCCTGACGCTGCTGTTGGAAAACATGTTGCCCCACCTGATGTTCGGACATGTGAGTGACATGCTTTTCCTGCTCGGTGCGATCCGCGAAACCAATGTCGGCACCTGCCTCGACACCGGCCATGCATTTCTTTCGCGCGACCTTCGCACGGTCGTTCACAAACTCTCTGGTCACTTGCGCATGCTGCATGTGAACGACAACCTCGGCGATAGCGACACACACCTATCGCCAGGCGAGGGGGCCATCGATTGGATCTCGCTCGTCCGGCAGTTACGCCAATGGAATTTCCAAGGCGCCATGATCCTTGAGCTTGCCGACAGCGGTGATTGCCCGACCTGCATCATGCAGCGCGCCCGCGACGCGAGGTCGTATCTCGGTGAAATCATTGAGCGCTGGAAATGATGGCATTCTCCATGCTTGCAGGAATCGGTGGCGGGTGCTGAAAATGCGCCATGTTCACTCCGAAGTGGAAAAGTGAAGCCCTGCAATTGGCTAAGGGCGCGCGCAAGTTTGTGAATTACAAGCGTGACCTGCTCAAGGATGGCCTCGTCGCCGAAATCGAGTCGCGCAGAAACGATCTGCTGGCGGCCATCAAGTCGGGCGACAAAACAAAGACCATCGAGGCGTCGAAGATGCTCAACGCGGCCTGCGAAAATTCCCTACCGCATGAAAAGCCCCTCGGATGGTTTGAGGAAAATGTCGAGGTGATGTTTGTCGCGATCGTCATCGCGCTTGGCCTGCGGGCCTATTACCTGCAGCCGTTCCGCATTCCGACCGGGTCGATGCAGCCAACGCTCAATGGCATCATTGGCAAACCTTTGCCGCAGGCCGAGTGGCCATCGCTGCCGCAACGCTTGGTGGAAAAAGTCCTTCGCGGCCGAACCTATGTGCGCGTGGTGAATGATCAGGATCGCTTCCTCGCGGTCACGCCCGAAGGTCGCGTCGACATTCGCGATGTGCAGTTCATGCATTTCTTCAGCCGCTCGGAGTTGCGCTTCACCGACTCTCCACCACTGCGTCTGCCCGCACCCACCAACCCCTGCACACAGATCGGACTCGCCGCCGCGATCCAGACTGCCAGTCGCAATGGCGGGCTATTGCCAAAAGGCACGGTGATCTGCGAAGGCACGGTGGATTCCGGCGACCTCGTGTTGGTCGACAAATTTTCCTATCACTTTCGCAAACCCGAACGCGGCGAGGTTTTTGTCTTCGATACCCTTGGCATCCGCGGAATTCACGAACGCAGTGGCGAACAGGCAGCCGGCTCACATTACATCAAGCGACTCTGCGGCGTGCCGGGCGACACATTGCAAATTCAATCACCCAACCTGCTCATCGATGGCCGCATCGCCAAAGAGCCGGGCATCCAGCGCGTGATCCATGGCGAAGGTGATTATGCGATCAACCCAAATGGTTACGCGCTTGCCGATTCGCGCGAGCTGCTTGGCCGCTCGAAAACCATTTCCCAATACCTCGCCAGTCCCGACGACAAGCTCTCGCTCGCCGGCAAAAATGCCCGACCCGGCATGCGCGAATACGCCGCACTCGGCGACAACACCGGCAACTCGCTCGACTCACGCTACTGGGGGCCGGTCAGGGAATTCAACCTCGTGGGGCCCGCACTATTCTCGCTCTGGCCGGTGACCACCGGGCACTGGGGCTTCATCCGCTGAAAACAAAAACCGTGTCGGACGCATCGGAAATCACCCGGCGCGCAAAGTCGAATCTGGCCTTCGCGTTGCGCATCCTGCCTCGCGACCGACGCGACGACATGATCGTGTTCTATGCGTTTTGCCGCACGATGGATGATCTCGCGGATGATCCAAGCGCGCCACTCGCACAACGCGAGCAATCCTTGCTTTCGTGGCGCGACGGTCTGCTGCATGGATTTTCAAATCCGACGGAGCTGCAAAAACAACTGATCGACTTGCGCGAGCGCCGTGCGATTCCGAATGAACTTCTCACGGCGATCATCGACGGCTGCCGCATGGATCTCGAGCCGCGGCGCTTTGCGACATGGGCGGACCTCGATGCTTACATCTGGAAAGTTGCGGGCGCGGTCGGCTTGGTTTCCATCAGGATTTTCGGATGCGTTGATGCAAATTCGGAGAAATACGCGGTCGCGCTTGGTCGTGCGCTGCAGTTGACCAACATCTTGCGCGATGTCGGTGAGGACCTTGCCAATGGTGGTCGCATCTATCTGCCGCTTGAGGATCTCGAGCGCTTCGGATGCACGGAGGAAAATTTGGCGAAAGATTCAAAGAGCGCCGCGTTTCTTGCCTTGATGGATTTCGAGGCGACGCGCGCGGAAAGTTTTTACAAAGAAGCCGAAGCGATCCTGCCCGAGCGCGACCGCGAAGCCTTGGTGCCGGCGCGCATCATGGCCGAAATTTATCGCGCGGTCCTCGCCCGCATGCGTTGCGGCGGCTTCGATGTGTTCCGCGTCCGCTACTCGCTCTCCCATTTGCGAAAAATTTCCATTTTGCTCCGCTATTGGATTGCGCGATGATGCGGATCTGAAATCCACAAGCCCGTCACCACCATGATCAAAACCATTCAAGCCGCTGCCCTCGCGATCCTTGCCGTCATGCTCAACGCCTGTGGTCCGCCCGAGCCGGCGCCAGCTCCCTATTTCATTCCGAATCCACCCTATCCGCCGCAACCGGTCGATCCCGCGTCGCTCGAAATCCAACAGCCCGCGCCAAGTGCGGGCACCGGCATCGCGCCGAGTCCCGCGCCGAGTACGCGCATCGGCGAATACCCCTTGGCCAGACCCACCAGCAAACCTAACGAAGTCATCAGCCCCTACGAGCCGTATCACACCATTGACATCAGCGGCTTCAGCTCCGGCCAGCTCGCACGCGACCCGTCGAACAAGAAAATTTTCCGCGTGCCGTAACACGCCCCCAAGCAACCCTCTGCATCCCAGATTTCATCAGCTTTTCTTACAATTTGTCTGGGAAATAGTAAAACTGTCCCGCTCCCCACGCGTTTGCGGCGCAATTGTCATCGGATTGTGCTCGACGCCCGTACATTGAGCGGGCTTGCTCCGAGCGAAATTCATGAGCGAAGCACCTTCCACCCCTGCCAAGACCGATGCCAACAAGGCTGAGCCGCGTGCACGCCGGATCTCGAATCCGCGTCCGAAAAAATCGGTCAAGCCCGCCAAGCCGGAAACCGAGAGCGGAGCCAAAGTCGAAAGCGAACCCGCGCCCGCCGCGAAGTTTCCCGAATTTCCATCGACCGTCGCCGAAAGCCCCCCCGCCGGGCGCAGCGATTGGCCCGAACCCGAGCCAGCCACCTCGGGCGGCGCATCCGGCCCGGAAAATCCGAAACGCAAACGCCGCCGAAAAAAAGGCAAGGGCGGCGGACAATCACCAGTCAACGCAGCCGCGGAAAATGAATCGCCCGAAGAATCATCGGATGCCCAGAGCACACCCGTCACGCAGCCATCACAACAGCAAGCAAGGCCGAATCAACCGCAGCGCGTGAAGGTCGATGCCGAGCAACTCGCGAAGTTTGCCTGGAAGATCTACCTGGCCGAGGTAAGCGAAGAAGGCGTGGCGCTGGTGGGCGACAATGACGCGCGCGAACTCTCGCGTCGATGCTTCCGCCTTGCGGAAATTTTCCTCGAAGAGCAAGCCCGCCGCCGCTGAGGAAACTCAAAGTCGCTCAGGACTTCCAGTTGAGCACGCCTTTTTTGAGAGCGTACGCGTAAGCGATCACGAGGATGCCGGCAAAGCCTGCCATGCTGACCAGTGCCGCTGGTCCTTCTGCCATGAGGTCGCGGAACTGCACCGCCCATGGGTACATGAAGACGACCTCGATGTCGAAAAGCACGAAGAGCATCGCGACGATGTAGAACTTCACCGAAAAGCGCGGTGCGCCTTCACCGACTGGAAGCATGCCGCATTCGTAGGCGCTGTCCTTGGTCGCGTTGGTCCTCGCCGAGCGACCGAAGATGACGCTGGCGATCAGGACGGTGACCGCAAATCCAAGCGCGACGAGCACTTGAAGCAAAACGGGAAGGTAATTTTCGGGCATGGCAGATGGTGCGAACGGGTGGGTGATAGCCCGTGAATGCCGGGTTTGGATAGAAAAAAAACCCGCGGCCGTTACCGGTCGCGGGTTTGACGAAGCAAGTACAACACCAATGAAAAATCAGTCTTGCTCGGCGGCTGCCTCTTGAGCGGCCGCATAGGCGCTGGACGCCTCATGCACGCGGGCAGTGCCCTTGTACTCCTTGCCGATCTTCTCGACGAGGCCACGGGTCACGAGGTTCTGAAGTTTTTCGTAAGCGCGCAGGCGGAGCATTTCCTCGCCGCCGCTGACCGCATTGCGAACCTTCAGGTTTGCGAAAACCCGCTCGAACAAATCGTTGAATCCAAATACCTTCTTCTCGGAGAGCACGGTGACCAATTCATCGGTCACATGGTCCGGAAGCCGTCGGGAGAATCGTGTGCGCTTAGTAGTGATTGCCATAACGCCATCACCCTACACGGCTTTGTGACAAAAGCGACTCAAAAAACTTCGAATTAACTTCGCAGATCTAAAATATCATGGGTTCCTGACCATTACAGCACCTCAAAAAACCAAAAAATTCCCTCATGCCAGCTTGACAGCGGCCCGTTTGCCGCCATTCTCCGCCCTCCCGACGCGTCGGAAACGTGTTGGGTAACCAAGTTCCCATGAAAAAGGACATTCATCCCAAGTACAATCCGGTCGTGTTTGTCGACATGACCACCGGCGCCCGCTTCGTCACCCGCTCGACCAAAAGCTCCGACAAGAAGGAAGTCATCGACGGCGTCGAGCACAGCGTGATTTCGATCGGCATCACCTCCGACTCGCATCCGTTCTTCACCGGACAGAAGCAATTCGTCGACACCGAAGGCCGCATCGACAAGTTCCAGAAGCGCTTTGGTGCGGTCCGCCGCGTCGCCAAGCCGAAGGCGGAGTAATCCCGGAAGGCCTCTGGCTGCCGGTGTGATTCACGGCGCTTCACGCGAAGCGCCGAGTTGCGTCCTTGTTTTCCCGTTCAGACGACCGGGCCCTCGGCGAGCACATACCAAAAGCGAACGAGGCCTGCCTTTTTCATCTCCGAGCGGGTCATGGCGTAAAACGCCTGCCATTGGTCCGGGTGGATCGTCTGGCAGCCGAGTGAGCTTGTGCCCTTGCGGCCGCCGCGATGGATGTTGATCGCTACGCCCTGCCGGCTGCTGGGGATTTCTTCGTCGCCATCGCGCCTGACCGGCAGTTCCTCATTGCGCGTCGCCGGGCGAAAGGCCGGGTAGCCGCCGTCCGGTCGGGAAATGCCGTGCTTGCCGGGTTTGTAAGGATGGCAACCGGGCATCAATGAGGCCACGCCCTTGCGAAAGCGGCTGGGGTCGGTGTTGGCATTGAAGGCGGCAAAAGTTTCCGGCCCCACCACGAAGGCGGCATCGTCGTAGATCCCGCGGTCATTCACGCCGGGTGCGCCGAGCGAGTCGCGGTAATACCCGCGGATGCCCACCACCAGCATTTCGGGAAATGGTTCGCCGGGCCTCTGCTTGCGCCAGACCGCCTGCGCCGTGGCTAGCACGATCGATCGCGGGGCGCGAGGCTTGGCCATGATGCGGGAGCTTGAATTTTCAGCCGAGGCTCTCGATGCGGAAGACCACCGGCGCGCTGTTGATGCAATCGAGCGCCTCAATTTCGGCCAAGGCCTCTTGGAGTTTTCCGAAGGGGCAGGTGTGAAGTAGGAAAACCATGTCGACAAATTCCGCGTCGGGGTTCGATGGATTCACCGGCGAGTGCGTGCCGGAAATGCCGATGCGGTGCTTGGCAAGGATGCCGGAAATTTCGGCGATCACGCCAGGGCGGTCGGTGACATCGAAGCGCACATAATACGCCGTCGAAGTCTCGGCGACCGGCAGAATGCGGCCCTTTTCACGATAGGGCAAAAATCCGCGATGGCCATTCGTCTGACGCAAGGAACGCGCGGCCTCGACGAGGTCGGCCACCACCGATGATGCGGTCGGATCCTGACCCGCGCCGCGGCCATAGAACAACGACTCGCCTGCGGTGTCGCCATGCACGGCCACCGCGTTGAAGACGCCATGGACGGATGCGAGGATGTGCGACTTGGCGAGAAACGATGGCTGCACGCGCAGCTCGACTTCGCCATTCGGATGCTCGCGGATGAACGCCAGCAGCTTGACCACATAGCCGAGGCTGGTGGCGAAATGAATGTCGTTGGGCCGCACCTGCTCGATGCCCGAGACATGGATCGCCGCGGGATCGATCGGAAATCCATAGGCCAGCGTCGCCAGCAAAATTGCTTTGTGCGCCGCGTCCCAGCCATTCACATCGAGCGCCGGATCCGCCTCGGCATAACCAAGCGCCTGAGCCTCGGAGAGCGCCGCCTCAAAGGTGAGGCCGGCATCGGTCATGCGCCCGAGAATGTAATTCGATGTGCCGTTGATGATGCCCGAAAACGAAAGGATGCGATTGCCGATGAACGAATCCTGCACCGTGCGGATGATCGGAATACCGCCGGCGACGGCCGCCTCAAAATGGATCGGCGTGTCGTTTTCCTTGGAAAGGGCAAACAACTCGATGCCGCGCTCGGCGAGCAAGGCCTTGTTGCCGGTGACCACCGGTTTTTTTGCGCGCAGCGCGGCGGCGAAAATCTTGAAGGCATCGGTCGTTCCACCGATCAGCTCGACGACGATGTCCACCGCCGGATCCTCCACGAGCTTGCGCCAGTCGGTGGTAAACATTTCCGCCGGCACCTCGCCAGTGGTCGCGCGCGCCTTCGCGGTGTTGCGCACGAGGATCTTGGCGATGTGCAAACGCACGCCACCACCGGTGCGACCGGTGATCAGCTCACCATTGCGCTCAAGCACATTCCACACGCCGGAACCGACAGTTCCGAATCCGGCCAAACCAATGCCAAGTGACGAACAGGATTTCACGCCGCCCAGCATGACGATGAATCAGCCGCCCTCCAAGCCGGAATTGGCGCGATGGGAGTATAAATAGGCGGACCGGTCCTGGCGTTTTTAGGCAAGCCACTGAGATGCCGGCGCCCGGAGAAATTCGCCGATGGGGATACCTTGGCCGCCGACCAAAAGTTTGCTGGTGGGATGGTGGATTTTGTCAAAGGCGGCGATGCCGGGGAGGGTTTGTTTGCGACCGCCGCTTTTGACTTCGATAGCGACGAGTAAGTCGCCGCGCTGGAGAACAAAATCAACTTCGAGGTTTCGCTCGCGCCAGTAGGTGACGGAGATTCCGGTGCCGATGGCGGTGTTGACGAGATGAGCTCCGACAGCGGATTCGATCAGGCGTCCCCACGCATCACCATCGGTGCGCCATGCATCGGGGCTGCGACCCGATTGCGCGGTCATGAGGGCGGTGTTGAGGACTTGGAGCTTTGGGCTGGAGGCGCGTTGGCGAATTTGGTTTCCGGAAAACTTGTGCAATCCAGCGACCATGCCCGCGCCTTCGAGGAGCTGGAGATAATGGGCGAGGGTGACGGTGTTGCCGGCATCCACGAGCTGACCGAGCATTTTCTGATAGGCGAGGATCTGGCCGGAATAGGCACAAGCGAGTTGGAACAAACGCCGGAGCAGGGCCGGCTTGTCCACCCGGGTGAGCAACAAGATGTCGCGGGAGAGAGTGGTTTCGATCAACGAGTCGTTGATGTATTGTCGCCAGCGGTCGGGATCGTCCGCCAAAGGAGCGGCACCGGGATAGGCACCGAAAAACAGGAATTTTTCCAGATCCCAACCAAAGGCCTCATGCATTTCGGCGAAAGACCAGTGAGGAACCGGGATGGTCTCGAAGCGACCCGCCAAGCTCTCGGTGAGACCGGTCTGGATCAGCAAAGGCGAGGAGCCGAGCAGAACGACTTTTAGGGGCGTGGCGTCATGGGTGTCGGCATCCCAGAGCAGCTTCACAAGCTCAGGCCAGCGGGCGGCTTTCTGGATTTCATCGATCACCAGCAGAACGCCCTCGGGGTGCTTGCGGGCTTTGAGGCGCGCGAGATCCCATTGCTGCTCGAGCCATGTCTGGTCGCGGAGTGTGGGCTCGTCGGCCGAAGCGTAATGCGCCGGAAGGCCGGAAGCCTCCATGACTTGACGAGCCAGCGTGGTCTTCCCCACCTGCCGGGGACCTGCCAGAACCTGGATGAAACGCCGCGGCTCGCGAACCCGGGAAAGCAGCTGGGAGTAGAGTTGGAGGCGCTTTATCATATTTACTCAAGAAGATGAGTAAATTGTTTCGGTTTGCTGAGCAAGCTGAAAATGGGCGAATTTGGTACTCAAGGAAGAGGACGCCTGAAACAACAATTTCATCTGTTTGCCGTCATTCCATTGGCGGAACACGAGTCCTAGATCTTCTACTATTTCCCAGACAAATAGTAGAAAAAGCCCAAGGAATCTGGGGTGCAGAGGTTTTAGGGGGATTTTGGGGCGCTGATGCCGGATTACGGTAGGGTATCAAATGGGCTGCCCGCCGATCCCGAGCTGACGCTCCGCTTCAAGCCAGTCGCCGCGCGAGTCGCCCGGCAGGCCCTGCTCGACTCGGCGGCGGTAGTTGAGATAGGCCGCGCGGGCGATCGCATCATTGCTGGGCCGCGGTGCGGGCGCGGGCTTTTCGGCGGTCGCTTTTTTCGCAGCCTTCTTAGCGGGTGCTTTGCGCGCCACTTTTTTGGCGGCAGGCTTTTCGGTTTTATTCGCTTCGGGCTTCACCGCTTTCGGCGCGGCCTTTTTGGCGACTTTCTTTGCAGTTTTTTTGGCAGCCATGATGAATGGATATTTGTGGGTTTCTAGCAGGCGAGATGCCAAGGGCGAGCATAAACGCGCAGCTCGGTGATTGCCAGCCCCTTTGATGCGCGTATATTGACGCCATGGCGACTGGCTATTCGTGGAGCGTTACGCGCGGTGGCTCGTACCAGCCCCCCGCCTCGAACCGTCTCGGTTGGTGGGCGGTGATCGCCATGATCGGCTCGATCCTGCTCCATGTCGCGGTGTTTTTCGCGTTGGAAAAAATGAAGGTCGCGATCCATGTCGAGCAGGCGGCCGAACTCCGCACCGAGCCGATCGTGATCCGCCCGGTGGATGTCGCGCCGGTGGAAGCGCAACCCGCGCCACCGCCCGAGGAAAGCGTCAAACCACCGGAAAATGCCGCCGCTTTGCTCGAAGAGGTCGATCTGCTCGCCGCCCTGCCCAAGGACAAGGAAATCGAAATGAAGCCCGATGTCCAAGAGGCGGAATTTGCGCTGCGCATGGCGAACCCAGCCGCCAAAGGCGAACCCAACGCGCCAGCGGCGGAAATCATCTCCGGCTTCGAAATCGATTCCGACGACCTGCCCGAGCTCGGCCGCCAGCCGGAACAAATCAAGCCGGCAGAGGTCGGCCAAATCACCATCGACCCCGGCGCCATGCAGGCGGATGACGACAAGCTCGGCAAGCTCACCGACGCCATGATCCAACAGGGCGCCGGTGGCAAGGCCGACCGCGGCGCGCTCAACGACAACGCCTCGCTCGATGACCTGCTCGGGCTGCCCGCCAATGCGCTGGTCTCGAAAAAAACCATGCTGCCAAGCGATTTGCTCTTTGAATACAATAGCGCCGAACTCCGCGAAAGCGCGAAGGTCGGGCTGATGAAGCTCGCGCTGCTCATGGATCGCAATCCCGAGCTTTTCTGCTGGATCGAAGGTCACACCGACCTCATCGGCGGCGACGACTTCAACCTCGACCTCTCGGTGCGCCGCGCCGCCGCAGTGAAGCAATACCTCGTCGAGGCACTGCGCATGGACGCTTCAAAAATCAGCACCCGCGGGTTTGGCCGCTACGAACCGCTCGTCACTAAAGGCAGCGTCGAAGAACAAGGCGTGAACCGCCGCGTCGAGATCCGCATGCGCCCATCACCACCGACGAAAGAGCAACTCACGATCCAACCGCAAAAAGCGGCGGTCGTTGTCGAGTCGCCGCCACCAAAGGCCGTCGAGGTGCAACCGCAACGCGCCATGCCGGTCGAGGAAGAGGCTCCGCCAAAAGCCCTACCCATCGAGTGAAGCAGGCAAACCACCGGCGCAAACCTTCGCCGGATGAAAGATTGCCAAGCGTGACTCGCAAGGCATGCTTCCGACCCTAACGATGGCGCCACATCCGGACCATCGCCTCTTGGCCTGCAAAATTTACCCCACCATGAAATCGTCCGCCGCGTATAAAGTCACAATCCGTGCTTTCACATGCTTGCCTACGCTTGTACTAGCAGGGCTGCTCACGCTTCAAACCACCATGGCAGCCAATCCATCCCCCACCAACGCGAAACGCATCGAATCCATCTCCGCAGGCGACTTCGCCGAAGCCGCCAAAAAACTCGGCACGGAATCATGGACGATGCAGCAAGCCTGGCTCGCCAAGCCCGATGAAAATTTGCGCCCGGCCACGGTGCGCTTTGGCTGGCAACCTGATGCGCTCTGGGTCCTCGCCGAGCTCCCCGATGATTTCATCACCACACGCAGCAGCGACCACAATCAGGACATGTGGACACTCGGCGATGTCTTCGAAATCTTCATCGCCCGCAAAGACTCGCCCCAATACCTCGAACTGCATGTGACACCGCACAACCACCGGCTGCACCTCATTTGCTCCCTCGAAACCACCCAAAAGATTCGCGACAACAAAGCCTCGCTCGATGATTTCCGCCGCCCGCCTTCGGCATTCGATTCATGGGTGCAAAAACCCGAGGGCCAAAAAAAATGGCTGGTCCTCGTGCGCATTCCCACAAGCATTCTGCCCGACGGCGAGACCTTCGCCGAAGGCCAAAAACTCGAACTTTCCTTCAGCCGCTACGACGCAGGCCCCGAAGGCACGCCGGACATTCTCTCCTCGACCTCGGCCCACCAGAAGCTTAGCTACCACCGCCGCCACGAATGGCGCGAAGTCGTCCTGAAAAACCACTGATCCGCGACCGGCTTTCACCCCTACAGACACCCATCTCATGCACCTAATCGACTGGCTCGTTCTCATCCTTCCCGCACTCGCCGTTGTCTACATCGCCTGGCGCACCCAATCCTACAACAAGGGCGTTGCCGGCTTCCTCTCCGGTGGCCGCGTGGCCGGTCGCTATGTCGTCGCGGTGGCCAGCGGTGAAGCGGCATTCGGACTCATCTCCGCCGTCGCCATCTTCGAGCAGTATTACAAAAGCGGATACGCGATCGCATTCTGGCAAAAGTTGGCCACGCCCATCGGCCTCCTCATGACCCTTACCGGCTTCCTTGCTTATCGCTACCGCGAAACCCGCGTAATGACGATGGCGCAATTTTTCGAAGTCCGTTATTCCAAGCGCTTTCGCATCTTTGCCGGTGGCCTCAGCTTCGTCTCTGGCCTCATCAATTACGCGTTGTTCCCCGCCGTGGGTGCGCGCTTTGTCATTTACTACACCGGCATGCCGCTCGAAGTCTCACTCGCAGGCTTCACCGTGGCGACCTTCCCGCTGGTGATGATGTTCTTCCTCTCACTCTCCCTTGCAATCGTCCTGCTCGGCGGCCAGCTGACCGTGATGGTCACCGACTGCGTGCAAGGCATTTTCAGTTACATCGGCTACGCCATCATCTTTGTCGCAATCCTCTATTTCTTCAGCTTCAAGGAATTCGGCGAAGTCATGCTCGCACGCGGACCCGGCCTTTCATTCATCAACCCCTTCGACACCGCCAAGCTGCAAGACTTCAACCTGCTCTTCATCTTCATCGGCCTATTTGCCAGCGTCTACAACCGCATGTCATGGCAAGGCACCCAAGGCTACAACTCTGCCGCGCTCAATGCCCACGAACAAAAAATGGCAGGCGTGCTCGGCACCTGGAAGACCGGCTTCCAAGGACTCATGATCATGTTGCTGGCGCTCGCGGCCTATACCTACATGCACCACCCGGACTTCTCGCAACAAGCCGCAGCGGTGCAGACGGAGCTCACCCAACGCATCCAGACCGACAGCGCGACCACCACCCAAACGCTGCAAAAGCAAATGCTCGTGCCGGTCGCCATCCGCGAATTCCTCCCCGTCGGCGTGATGGGCATTTTCCTCGCGATCATGATCTTTGCCATGGTCAGCACCGACACGACCTACATGCACTCATGGGGCAGCATCCTCGTGCAGGATGTGATCCTTCCCTTGCGGAAAAAACCACTTTCGCAAAAAGCCCAACTCCTGCTGCTGCGCCTGTCGATCACCGGTGTGGCGGTCTTCGCCTTCTTCTTCAGTCTGTTTTACGGCCAGACGACCTACATCCTGATGTTCTTCGCGCTGACCGGTGCGCTCTACCTCGGTGGTGCGGGCGCGGTGATCATCGGCGGCATGTACTGGTCGCGCGGCACCAGCGCCGGCGCATGGGCGGCCATGATCGTCGGGCTTGCCTTCGCCCTGTTCGGTTTCTTCTGCACCCAATTCTGGGGCGACATGATCTACCCATGGCTGGCGGCAAACAATCCTGCCTTCCTCCAAGGCATGAAGGAATTCCTCGCCAGCCTCAGCCAGACGCTGCGCATCGCCAACTGGGAAGTCGGCCCGACGAAATTCCCGATCACCGGCCAGGAAATCCTCCTGCTCACGATGCTCTCGGCCATCAGCTCCTACATCGTGGTCTCGCTGCTCACCTGCCGCGAGAAATTCAACCTCGATCGCATGCTGCACCGCGGCGAATACAAGATCGCCACGCTGGAGGACAAGACGGAAGAAATGACCGCAGCGACCGCGACCGCGAAAAAATCCGGCTTCCTGCAAAAGCTTCTGGGCTTCAACAGCGAATACACCCGCGGCGACCGCTTCCTCGCATGGTCGGTCTTCTGGTGGACGATGGGCCACTTCGCCTTCTTCGTCGTCGTCGCCGTATGGAACATTGGCTTTGGCGTGTGGAGTGACGAGGCCTGGTTCCTTTACTGGAAATACTACACGATCGGCCTCACCGCCGTTGTCGCGGTCATCAGCACCGTGTGGTTCCCCATCAGCAGCACGCTCGACCTGCGCAACCTCTTCCGCCGGCTCAAAACCCTCGAGGTCAACGCGCACGACGATGGCCGCGTTGTGGGCCGCATGAATGCCGACGAGTACGCCGCCATGCAACTCGCCAACGAATCCAAGCCCAGCCTGCCGGACGAACGCGCGGAAAATCCGCAGCCAAAACCCTGAGGCATCTAACGGCGGCCCGCGCATCTGCCGGGCCGCCATGGCTTGAAGGCCCAAAAAAATCTCGTCAGTCCGCCCGCGATCGGCGGAAATGCGTGCCGTGATTCATCCCACCGCCATTGTTTCGCCACTCGCCAAGCTGGGCACCAATGTCCGCATCGGCCCCTTCTGCGTCATCGGCGACCATGTCGAACTCGGCGACGACTGCGTGCTGCACTCGCATGTCGTGCTCGAGGGCCCGTCGAAGTTCGGCCGCGGCAACGAGTTCTACCCCTTCGCCGCCATCGGCGGCAAAACCCAGGACCTGAAGTACCAGGGCGAGCCCACGCTGCTCGAGGTGGGCGACTTCAACCAGTTCCGCGAAAACAGCACCGTGCACCGCGGCACCCATGACCACACGCCCACCCGCATCGGTTCGCACAACCTTATCCTTTGCTACTCGCATGTCGCGCACGACTGCCAACTTGGCGATCACATCATTCTTTCCAACACCGTCGGCCTCGCCGGCCATGTCACGGTCGAGGATCATGCGATTGTCTCCGGTTTCGCCGCAGTCCATCAATTTTGCCGCATCGGCAAACATTCCATCATCGGCGGCTGCTCGAAGGTGGTGCAGGATGTGCCGCCCTACATGATCGTCGATGGCAACCCGGCCACCACCCGCGGCCTCAACCTGGTGGGCCTTCAACGCCGCGGCTTTTCCGAGGACGACATCAAATCCCTCAAGGCCGCTTACAAAAAGTTGTTCCTCAAAAAGGACAACAACCTCACCCAATCGATCAGCTCGCTCAAAGCCACCCACGATGGCGACAACCCGCAGGTCGGTCACCTCATCCAATTCCTCGAAGAATCGCAACGCGGCGTCACGCGTTGAGGCATAAATGCCAAGCTTCAAGTTTGAAGTTTCAAGCGTTCAGCGAAGAAAATCTTGCTGAATTTTTTCACAAACCCAAACCGCTCAAAGCAGGCCGCACGAGTTCCGCCATCCGGCGGTAGCCGGTTTCGCTGAGGTGCAATTGATCGGCCTCGAAGGAGTCGGCTTGCAATGCGTTGCCCGTGGCATCGACCAGCGCCGGGTTCACATCGAGAAACATCACGCGACGCTGAGCAGCGCACCACTCGCGCACGAGTTCGTTCACGCGATCTACCTCGGCGACGAGGCCGTCGATGCGCTTTTGTGGCGCGCGTATCACCGAAAGGTAAAGCACCGGCACATCGGGGTGGATCGCACGAAACGCGCTGATGAATTTGATGGTGTTGCCGAGGATTTCTTCCGCAGGCCGCCGCGCGTTGATGTCGTTGCTGCCGCAATAATACACGAGCATCTTGGGCTTTTGGTTCATCACCTTGCTTTCCCAATGTTGGGTCGCCGCACCGGGCAGCCACTCCGGCGTTTGGGATCCGCTCACGCCATGATTGAGCACCAGTGTGGGCGCAAGATCGGCGGCCATGCGCGCCCATTTTTCCATGATGCTGCTGCCAACCACCAAGGCGCGGGATTGCTGCGGCGCGTCATCAGCGAAGGCATTTTGCAGGGCAGCGGAAATCATCAGGCATGCGACCAACGCAAAACGGCGCGCTGCATGAAAAAACATTTTGTTTCGGGATCCGCGCATCTCGGCAAAGCAAACTCATCAACGCTTGCTCATGCCACGCTAGGCCGCAGCACCGCAGGCGAAAAGACGATTTTACCGGAGGCAAGCGTGAGGCCGCCGGGGCACCCAACCCCGACGGCCATGCTGTACAACTCCATGTCATGGGCGGTTCGATCCGCCACGGGCATGAAATTGCCAACTGCTGTTCACCCTTACTTGAAGACATGGAGACGAGCTCCCGGTCTTCATGGAGTTGGACCGATGCGATCGGGATTCGTTCAATGGAATCAGCTCACTCCGCGATCGCGTCAGCAAAGCATGGCATCACCCCACTGGCCGACCCTTGCGCGCGAGCCAGATCGGCGCAAAACGCGGCTTCTTCGCGCCTGCGGAAATCGGCACGGAATACTCCGCGACATCAAAGCCACATCGCTGCAATCGACGGCTGATGTTTGCCGTCCTGCGCGAACCGGCGATCGCCAACAATCCGCCCTGCTGCAAGGCCTCGTATGCAGCGGCGTGCCAGCGGCGGTCATCGACCCACGGGCGATTCTCGGGATTCGTCGGCGACGCATCGAGGTGCAGCAACATCGCATGCAGCATGCCGGCATGACGCACCAGCCCCGCGGGCCCGCAATCGTTTTCCAAGACCACACGCGAATCATGATTCAACGGGCTCTCAGGAAGATGCGCACGATGCCAATCCGCCATCGCCGCCAGCGGCTCGGCAACGATCAGCGTCGCACGCTTTTGTTTGAGCTCGGTGCAGGCGGCTGCCAAGGCATGACCCAAGCCAAGCCCCGCGAACCAAAGCTTC
>JBKDYW010000040.1:0-15989 GCA_046308575.1 Verrucomicrobiota bacterium | reverse complement strand
TCACCGAAGTGTAATCGGGAATCACCCGCGTCCCCAATGCATCATCGTACTGCGAGGCCCCATATTCCACCCCGCCAAACAAACTCACACCCTCAAGCGCACGCCACTCGGCATCGGCGATGACCCGCAGATCGGGCGATTGCGGGAACGGATTGCCCTCAAGCAAGGGCTGATCCGGTGATGAAGCAAATTCCGTTTTCGACCAAAGCCCGCGCAGTGCGAGTGTGACCGACTCATGCGGCAACCACTCGGCCGATCCCTCAAGCCCCGCCACCCGCGCCTCATCGACATTGTCTCGGATGGACCCGGTGCCACCACTCGGCAGAGTGGGAAACAAATCTTTCAACTTCGCCGGATCGGTCACCGGCACATTGGCGATCGCATCGGAAATCCAATGATGAAATACCGCAGCTCCAAATTTCCATTCGTTGTTCGCCTTCCAATCAAGCCCGGCCTCGGCATTCAAAAATCGCTCGGGATCCAACTCCGCATTAGCCTCGACGATGTCATCGCGCACGCGAAACGGCCGGTAAAGTTCATTCAAAGTCGGCAGACGAAATCCCGAGCCCAAGGCCACTCGCGATTCAACATCGCGCGGCATTTCATGAATCCACTCGAGCGAAGCGGATGGCTCAACTCCATCTCGATCCTCATAACGCTCATCACGCAACAAAGCGCCACTCGCAAGCGATGTCTCACTCCGCCGACCATCATCTATCACCCAATGATCTGCCCGTGCATTGATATTAATCCGATTCGTTTCACTCATCTGCCACCCGCTGCCCACAAATACCCCAGCAAACCATTGCTCACCACCTGCCTCACGGCGACGGAAAATACCGACATCCTCGTTGGTCTCGCCCGATAGCCACCTGAAGTCCGCACCCGACTGGAAGCTCCACGCTTCCTCATCACCCCACGCCGCACTCCATGCTGCGCCTGTACCAAGTCCCGGCACATCAAATTGATTCAAGGCAATGCTTTCGGAAGAACGGTCATCCGTCACCGATGTAAAAACCGATTCAAATTCCCGCAGCTGATGCCATGCCAAGGCCTGCCACGAAACAGCCGCGTCCTCCGAGGTCAAGCGTAGCGAAAAATCAAAGGCATCCGTCGAGTTTTCCGACAACTCGGTGCCATTGCTACGATTTTCATAGTAATGCGAAAATTTTGGCTCCAGCGTCACGCCAGGTGCTAAAAGCCACGCGAATTTGATTTCCTCACCAAAAAATTCCGTCTCATGCCTGCGATCAACCGCACCGCGCTGCGTTTTACCAAGCGCGTAAAATCCATCGGTGTGAAATCCAAAGGCCGCAAACGAAACCGCGAGGGTGCGTTCCTCATTGCTCATCGCGTGCGCGGTCGATGCACCGATGCTGCCATGACTCCCACCCGCGAGCCTGAACGAATGCCGCTCTTCGAATGGCGACGCGCCATTCAACTGAATCACTCCCGCCGGCGCCTGATTCCCCCACAAAAGTGCCGGCGCCGATGAGATGATGCGCGCGGAACCAAGCGTCAGCGCGTCATACCTCGCCCAATTCACCCATGCGCCAAACGGATCGTTTTGCGGAATCCCATCCAGCAACACAAGCGTCCTCGAAGCAGCCGTTGCACCGGTGTTACGCAAGCTCACGCCGGCCGAAGTCGGATTTCCAAAAATCGCTGACTGCCGCCGATAAAGCGAAAACGCAGGCTCCGTGGCCAGCATTTCATCGATGCTGCGCGGCGAGGCTTCGAGGATTTCCTCACGCGACCATTCGGCCATCGCACCCGGACCCATCCGCCGATCAGCGAGCACCACCGAAGCAGGCAACAACTCCGCTTCACTCGCAAAGGCCGAAGCTCCCAGCAACAGCCAAAGAGCCAAAAGGCGGATGCGTTGATGCTCAGCAAACATTGCCGATCTTTTCGACCGCGTCAGGCACATTCGAACGGAGAGCCTTTTCACCTTTCGGCAAAAACGGCGCTACCAAGGATTCGATGAAATCAAAGTCACCAGAAAAATCCTCGCGGCGATCGGATTCCTGTTTTCCAAAAACCTGCTCCTCAATCAGCAGAAAAACCATGTCGCCCACATCCTGACAACGACGCACTCCCCACTCCTCCATCAATGTCGAGGCCATCGGACCAAACTGCTCGAGCGCACAATCGCGAAACCCTTCAAGCAACTCCTGGCCACTCACATGCCGGGCCTGACCTCCATTGCCACCAGACACACGCTGCAGCGTGAAGTCCAAGGCCTCCTTGACGAAAAAATACGCCTGCGGGTCGAAACGCCTGTCGCGTCCAAGAATGCGCTGTACCGATTGTTCGAACTGCATCGCCTGCATGCGCAAAACATGAGCATCGGAACGGCCGCTGTCAAAACACTTGCAAATCTGCGCCAAACGAAGCGCCGAAAACGGATTTCCCCCTTGTCGTTCGAACCCGCAGCGGCGAGAATGACATCCCCATGGCCGCCCCGCAAAACACCATCGCACTGGTCTACGACTATGACCAAACGCTGAGCCCGCGCTACATGCAGGACGATGTGCTTTTCCCGGAATTCGGCATCGACCCCGCACAGTTCTGGAAACGCTGCAACACGCTCGTGCAGGAACAAAAATGGGACGGCGAGCTCGCCTACATGAAATGCCTGCTCGATTACCTCGGCATGGATCAGGTCAGCAACCAGCGGCTCAACGAGCTCGGCCGCGGCCTGCAATTTTTCCCAGGTCTGCCCGAAGTCTTTGAGGCCTTGCCGAAAAATTCTCTCGGCGCGGACCACGAAGCCGCGGGCATTAAGGTCGAGCATTACATCATTTCATCCGGCCTTAAAGCACTGCTTGATGGCTCAAGACTGCAACCATTCGTGCGTGCGATGTTTGGCTGCGAGTTCGGCGAGGATGCCGAGGGACGCATCAGTTTTCCAAAACGCGTGATCTCACACACGACCAAAACACAGTACCTGTTTCGCATCAACAAAGGTATGCTGCGCAACGACCAGGATGTGAACGACCACATGCCTCACGAGCTGCGCCCGATCCCGTTCGAAAACATGATCTATGTCGGCGACGGACCCACCGATGTTCCCTGTTTCACCGTCATGAACCGCAATGGCGGCCACGGCATCGCTGTTTACAATCCCGAGGACCAAACCGGGCGATCGTTCCGGAAGTGTTTCCAACTTTCGACCCACGCCAGCCGCGTGAAACACATCGCCCCCGCCGACTACCGCGAAGGCTCGCACCTCTGGCTGCTGCTCTCAGAAATGATTCGCGAAATCGGCGACCGCATCCTGCGCCGCCGCATCGAGGAACGCGATAATGCAACCGTCGCCGCGCCGGGCTTCTGAGGTCGCCTGAAAAATGTGGGCCGCTTGGGTTTGTTTGGGCATATGGCCCATGGTTATGATTTCCCCACTAACCTCATCGGTACCAGCTCCTTGGTGCACAAAACCACGCCCAAAGGCAGCGCCAAAGATCAGCCGGCCAAACAACAGCGCGATTGCGAAAGTCTGTTGGCTGAAAACGGCGTATTGCCAATTCAATTGCGGGTTTTAACATCGCAACCCATGGATCGCGAATTGGAGTCATTCATACGCTACCTCGCGACCGAGCGCGGACTGTCCGACGCCTACCAGCTCTCGGTGCGCCAATCGCTCGACGCGCTTTCCAACTGGTTGATCCAAAAAAAAATCACGCTTTCCAATGTCGGCACCGAAGAACTCGCCGCTTTCCTGCACGAACGAAAAAACTCCGGCCTCAGTGCCGCGTCGCTGCGCATCACCACCGTTCACCTGAAAATTTTTTTCCGATGGCTGGCTTTGCGCGAAAAACTTGTGATGGATCCGGCTGAGCCCCTGCTTGCACCGCGCCCGGAACAAACCCTGCCGGAAACGCTGCACGCGCAAGAAATCCAAAAACTTCTCGATTCGATCGAAGCATCAACGCCGCTTGGACGACGCGACATTGCCATTCTCGAATTGTTTTATTCCTCCGGTCTGCGCCTTTCCGAGTTGTGCAATCTACGACTTGAAATGCTCGACGAAAAGGAAGGGTTCATCCGCGTTACCGGAAAAGGCAACAAAACCCGGGTGGTGAGAGTCGGCTCAAAAGCCCTTGCCGCGATCGCTGACTACCTCGCCAATGAACGGCCCTCGCTGGTTAACAAAAAAACCTCATCGCATCTCTTCATCAGCGTGCGTGGCACCCAGCTCTCGCCTGATCGCATTCGCCAAATCGTCAAACAACGCGCGGCGCGAGCTGGCATCGAGCAAAACATTTACCCTCATTTGCTCCGACATTCCTTCGCCACCCACCTGCTCGAAGGTGGCGCGGATCTACGGGTGATCCAGGAACTGTTAGGTCATAGCGACATCTCGACCACACAGATTTACACGCATGTCGATCGTCAGCGCCTGAAGTCGCTGCACAAAAAATTGCACCCGCGCGGCTGATTTCCAAACATCACTGCGCTGCGGGAATCTCCGCATTCTCCGGCGTTGCGTATGGCTTGATCTCAAGCGCGCCGCTGCCGGATGCCGGTTTTTCCTCTGCTTTTTCCGCGGGCGCTGTCGGTGCCGCATCGGATTTGTTTTCGGATTCCGGTTTTGCTTCGGGAGCCGGCGGAGCAGCGACCTCATGCCGGATTGCTTGAAACAAACGGTTGTAATTATGACGCAGCGCCGCGGGAAACGAAACCCTTCCAGCTTCGACAATTTTCTCGCGCAGCAATTTCTCCGAAAGGTTCGCCACGAGATCCGTGCCGATCTGCACCGCACGATCAGCACCCACTGCCGCCTTGCCGGTCTCACCGACACCGCGAATGAGGTCACTTGAAATCGAACGACCTTGAATCGCAATGTTCGAGCGGGCCGAAACGATCGCGCCCTTGTTGTTGATGGTTACTTCGAGGATCGCATGATCATCGGTCGACAACCATCCGCGCACATGATCGATGCGCACCGAAACAAAAATCCCGCCATCAGGAGTTGGAGAAACTTCGGGGCGATAGGTGCGATAGGTGGCACCCGACAAGGGATACTCCGCCGCCTGCTTATCGCGCTTTTTCCAACCACCGAGGCTGTCGCCAAAAACTTTCTCATCGATCCTCACTTCGGCCATGGCGGTTGATGCCATCAGCGCCGATGCCACGAACAAATGGATTATCGATTTCATGAAACCTGCGCGCGTTCCCATGTGCTTATTGACTCCAATCTGCCGGATTATTCAACAAAATCCGAAGGCGCAGCGCTGTTCCGGCCGCCGAAGAGCTTATCCAGTTGCTCTTTGGCCCGCAGCTTGTGCGTCTCCTTGATGTAAGCCGCGACGGTGCCCAGCGCGACAACGATCGTGCTCCAGTCATCGCCATATCCCGCGCCCGGCAGCATGTCGGGGATCAGGTCGGTTGGCAAAATCAGGTATCCCAAAGCCCCGACGATCACGCCGCGCGCCCATGCCGGCGTGTCGCGATCCTTGAGGCAATTGAAAAGCACGAGCGACGAAAACAGCGTCTTGCGTCCCGCGATCGCCACCATCCCCCGCAGCTTGCGCCAAAAGGTTGCCGATGAAATCTCCTCGCCTGATGACGACTCATTGCCCATGTGCCGAGACCATGCGATGGCATGCGCAAATTTCAAATGCGAATCGCGCGGTCTACCATTTTCCGATCACCGCCGCGACCGCGATCGCAGTGCGTTCGCCGCGACGGACCCGCCCCTTGCCGATCACCACTTCGGGAAACACCGCTTCGAGGCATGATGAAATACCTTGCGGGTCCTCCATGAACGCACGCTCCGGAATACCAATCCACCCTTCGCAACGCCGGCCTCTCCATGGGTCGACATAGGCCACCGCAAATCCGCGATCACCGCGCTGCAGTTTGCATGGCATCCGCGTGAGCGTCACAAAATGACCTTCGATCATTGTCCACTGCGGCTTTTTTCCCGACCCTTTTCGCAACGCGTAACGCCGCACGCTCAGCATCGGCGGAAAGCCTGCCGAGAGAGATTTGCGCATGAGCTTGTGGGCTTGCGCCAAAAGGTCCTCCGGCGAATCGCCCCCGTCGCGAAACAGGATCTCTTTTTTCAGCGTCGGCAGGTACGCTTTTCTCAGCACATCGTTTGCCATGTCGCGCAGGTCCTCAACCCCGACACCACGCCTGTTCCAGCGAGGGCTCGCGTACACATGATTCGACGAACGCATGCCCACTTCACGAATGATCCACGCCATGCGTTCCTTGTCATTCGTGCCGCCCATTACGCTGAAGGCGCGACGCCACTTTTCGCTGCCGGTGTGAAACGAGTTCATCAACGCAGCAGGTCCGCAGGCATTGGACCCCACCAGCAACTGATCGACCGGTGCCGCGCCGCTGTTTGGCGCATGCACCCAACACGGGTCAGCGTTTGCGACTAAATAGCTCAGCAGAAGCAAAAGCTTAATTCGAACGACCTTGCCCATGGATTTCAATTCGACGGTCATTCGAAGGCTTGATGTCGACCATTCCTCCCGAAACTTGCGCGCTCGATTCGACGCGCAGACCTCCGATCGCCTCGTTCCAATCCTGATGCACAGGCACGCGAACGGTGGCGACTGCGTTGGGCGGGAGTGTGCTCAAATTGCTGGTGGTACTCATGCCTCCCACTGAAACTTTCACGGCGGTGTTGACCAACATTTCGGTGCCGCGGTTTTGCACCACCACTTCGACCTGGCCATTCGGATTCGACGCATCGGCCGCCAACACACGCTGAGATGCGATCGCCGCATCATAAATCCCAGACTCACCGCTCTGCAGCGCTCTTCCCACATCCGGCATGCCGCCGCCAAGCTCCTCGTCATTTCCAGGCGCACCACCATCATTCAAATTTGCCGACAACAAATCGTAGGCCTGCCTTGCGGAAATATTCTTTTGCGACATCAGGGCCGCCACCGCACCCGAAACAATCGGCGCGCTGAACGATGTGCCCGACACCCGCGCCGCCTCATTGCCACTCCACGCGGCATTCACTCCGTAGCCCGGCGCCGCAAGATCGACCGCCGATCCGGAGTTGGAAAAATCCAGATGCTCACCCGTTGCATCCACCGCTCCGACCGCGATCACCGATTCGTAGGCTGCCGGATAAGTCACGCGGTCGATGCCATTGTTGCCGACCGCCGCGACCAGCAGCACCCCGCGTTTGTCCGCGTAAGCAATCGCATCGCGCATGATCGCGCTATCGCCGAAGCTGCCCATCGAAATGTTGATGACCTTTGCTCCGGCATCGACCGCCTTCACGATGCCCTCCGCCAACACAAAACTGTTGGAGTTCCCTGCATCGTCGGCGACGCGAATGGAAAAAATTTCCGCACCCGGTGCGACTCCGGGCGTCAACGCATCATCACCCGCGATGAGCGAAGCCACCGCTGTGCCGTGGCCATTCCAATCGGCCAAATTTTCTGGCATCGCCACCAACTCAAGCGAGCGGATCTCGCCGCGAAATGCCTCATGCGTCGAGACCCCCGTATCGAGGACCGCCACCATCACGCCACGGCCCCAATCGGCACGATCGCCATCGATGCCTAACCACTCGAGCACCCCGCCGCCAAGCGCCACCGCACCCGATTGCACACCACCTTCGGGCAAGCCGGGGATCACCACCGGAAAAACAAACGACTCGTTTTCCGAACCATCGAGCAGCCGCTCGAAATCCGCGCGGTCGGAAAATCCAACCCGCAAGGCCCGCAAGGCATCCAGCCGAGAAATGATCCGCAATTTTCCCGCTGCCCGCTCCAGAAAACGCGCCATGCCCGCCGCTTCGTTGAAAATAAGCACCCGCTCACCCTCAAGCGCACCCAGTTCACTCGCGGCCCGATCCCCCATCGCATCGCTGTTTCGTGGTGCCACCTTCGTCTTGGGGAACCCCTCGCGCTCCGCCCATTCGGCAGGCTGCCTGTGCTCTGCCTGCGCGGCGGGCTTGCGATCCAGCTCCGGCACGGCCGTGCGCGCCAGCCAATAACCAAGGCCGACACAAGCGACAAAGGCGATGACAAAGCCAAGCCGGCGCGCGTTCATGGACCCAATAAACCCCCGATCCGCCCGATTGTCACGGCCCGGCCGTGCTCAAAAAACCGTACCCGCATTCGACCAAATGCGACAATTTGACCCGCCGGGGTCATCCAACCTTGCCAAAGGCCCGAAAGGATCTACCTTGCGCGCGCGAGCAGGTTTTCGGCCTTCCGAGTCCCTGGTTCGGTAAGATGCTAGTGGCTTTTGCCCCCTTGGGGCCGCGAAAGACTTCGGCGGACTCCCGGAAAAAGGAATTCCAGCTCCACCCACACAGGCGGCGGCGCGAGCCGGCTGGCTCCCACCACTGAAGCTTCTTCCCGCACACGGCTGCGGGGCTTCGCACGGCAACCATAAGCCGCGAGGTCGGACCCATCCCGGTCAGCACACGGTCCCCTACAGCACCAGCGGATCCACCCGGATCCGACGCGCGCCGGACCGCCCGGAAACAACAACTGACAACATGTCAAACGCAGAACAAGCATCCCACTCATCGGGAAAAAGCAGGCGCCGCCGCACACGCGGAGGCAAAAACCGTGACAACCAATCCTCACACCGCGGCGATCGCGGCTCCCGTTCCCCCAGATCGGGTCGCTCCGAGGAGTTCCGACTCCAATCGCCACGCCCACCCCGCGGCAAGAAACCGCTCACCTGGTGGCAAAAGCTCCTGAAGCTCGTCGGACTCTACAAAGAGCCCGTACGCCCTCAGCGCAAAAAGGAAACCGCCAAACCCCACGGCGAACCCAAAGCCGCCAAGTCCAACACCCGCAACGCACGCTCCGCCGAGGGCTCGTCCAAAACAGGCGAAGGTCAAGGTCGCCGCGATTCCCAACGCTCGCGCGGTGGCGACCCATCGACGGTCGAATCCACCCGTGTTTATGTCGGCAACCTCTCCTACGATGTCACCGAACAAGACCTTCAGGAATTGTTCAAAGGCGTCGGCCCGGTCCGCAGCGTGGAAATCGTGTACAACCGCACAACCCATCGCTCCAAAGGCTACGGCTTCGTGCAAATGCTCAACATGGATGACGCGATCCGCTGCGTCGAAGTGCTCCACGACCAACACTTCATGGGCCGCAAGCTCACGGTCTCGGGCGCCAAGGCACGCGAGATGGAAGAACGCGATGAAACGCCGGACAACCCCGAGCGCAGCTCGCGCCCGATCGTGCTCGCGCCGATCCCGCCAGCCGCTGCCAGCGAAGCAAGCGCACCCGCCGTCGCTGCTGTCGAAGACGAACCGGTGATCCAAACCATCGTCGAGTCCGTCTCCAGCGAGTCAGAAAAATCCGGCGTCGCCTGATTTCAAACCATCAAAAAACAAAGACCCCACCCGGACCCATCCGCGGTGGGGTTTTTTTGTGAAGGAAAGAGTTTGCTGGAGAGCTAGAGGGATCGGCTACATCAGTGACCAACAACGCATGACTCTTCTCCCCTCAATCTTTCACCCGTTCGACATTCGCGCCGAGCATGAGCAACTTTTCATCGATGTGCTCGTAGCCGCGATCGATGTGATAAAGGCGGCTGATCTCCGTGCTGCCTTTGGCCTTGAGGGCCGCGAGCACCAGCGCAGCGGATGCGCGCAAATCGGAAGCCATCACCGGCGCTGCAGACAAGCCCGCGACACCGCGCACCACCGCAGTACCGGCATCGACCTTGATGTCGGCACCCATGCGTTTGAGCTCGGCGCAATGCATGAAACGCTGCGGAAAAATGGTATCCTTGATCACGCTGATCCCCGGCGTGGTCGCTAGCAGCGCGGTCATCTGCGCTTGCATGTCGGTCGGGTAGCCGGGATAGGGAGCGGTCACGAGATCGACACCGCGCGTTTGATCGCCGCGATGAATGACGCATGAGTCGCCGGCTTCATTGAATTCGACGCGGTGGCCGGACTCTTCGATCGCCGAAGTGATTGCCTTGAGGTGTTCGCGCGAAACGCGGTTGAGGCGCACGCCATCGCCGGCAATCGCCGCCGCCGCCATGAAGGTGCCTGCTTCGATGCGATCGGGAATCACCGTGTGCTCGACGCCATGCAGCTCACTGACACCCTCGACCACGATGCGCCGCGTGCCGGCACCAGAAATTTTCGCGCCCATCGAGTTGAGGAAATTTGCGAGATCAAGCACCTCCGGCTCGGCTGCTGCTGATTCGATGATGGTGATGCCATCGGCCAGCGTGGCCGCCATCATGACATTGTCGGTGCCAAGCACTGTCGGCCCGTGTGTGCCACGCAAATCAATTTCCGCACCGCGCAAACCATTCTTTGCCGTCAGCATAATGTTGCCGCCCTCGACCTCGACCTTTGCACCCAAGGCCTCAAGCCCGCGCAAGTGAAGATCCACGGGACGGTCTCCAATCACGCAGCCGCCGGGCAATGAAACCACCGCCCGACCTTTGCGCGCGAGCAGCGGACCCATCACGCAAATCGATGCCCGCATGCGACGCACGAGATCATAGGGTGCGACATCCGAAATTTCCTCACATGTGATCCGCACCGTGCCCGAAGAACGCTCCACATCCGCACCAAGCGCGCTGAGGATCTGGATCATGTAATTCGTATCCGAGACATCCGGCACGCGGCGAATGATGCATGGCTCACCGGTCAACAGCGTCGCTGCAAGAATCGGCAATGACGCGTTCTTCGAACCTGAAATGTTGATCGACCCACGCAGGGTCGCGCCGCCGTGAACAATGAGTTTATCCATGAAATAAATTCGGGTCTATGCAATTGGCCGGCGGGCGAAGGGGAAACGCGCCACTCCGGAGAGGTCGGTTTTCACTTCGATGTCGGCGAAGCCGGAGCTTCGGAGAATTTCCTCCACCTGTGAAGCCTGATCGTGCCCGATTTCCAAAACCATCCAGCCACCGGGCTTCAAACGTCGAAACGCCTCAGGAATAAAGCGCCGAATGACATCCAACCCGTCAGCCCCGCCAAACAAAGCAAGGGCCGGATCGTGCATGACCTCACGCGAGAGGCTCGCCCGCTCGCTCTCCGGCACATAGGGCAAATTCGCGACGATGCCATCGAACTCCCCCTCGATGGCCGAGAACAAATCGCTACGCAAAAAGCGCGCGTTGCCGATACCAAGAGCCGCCGCATTTTCTTTCGCCAAAGCCAGCGCGTCTTCCGAAACATCGGCAAGAGTCACATGCCAAGTTGGGCGCTCCGCCGCGAGGGTGAGACCAAGCACGCCGGATCCGCAACCCATGTCGAGCACCTTAAGATCATCGCCCATCGACATCGAAAGAATCCACTCGGCCAGCTCCTCCGTCTCTGGCCGCGGAATCAATGCGCGTGCATCGGATTTGAAATCGCGATGATGAAATGAAACCATGCCCAGCACATGCTGCAAGGGCACGCCTTCGCCGCGGCGCTTAAGCATTTCGCGCAAGGGCGCCAACTCGCTTTCGCCAAGTGGTCGGTCAAACTGTGTGTAAAGCTGCATCCGCGTGCATGCCAACTGATGCGCGACCATGATCTGCATGTTGCGACGCGCGTCTTCGATGCCGCGCTTTTCCAGATATCGCGTGCCGCCATCAATCGTTTCCAAAACCGTGCTCATCCGGATCGCCACGGACCTTGCGGCATCACGACCGACGCGCCAAGAACTTTGATCCCGTAGAAAAATCGTAAGGCATGCACATCAGCGTGCGCCCGCCGCCTTGAGCTTCGTCACGGCTTCATTCAGCCGCCGCCGCGCCTCTGCAACCTCGGCCTCGAGCTTGCGAATGCGATCGTCACGCTGCGCGATGGCCGCCTGCCACTTGCCGACATCGCCACCCGCTTGCTTGAGCGCCGCTTCAAGTTCGGCAATGCGCGCGTCCTTGGTCATCGCCACCGACTTGCCCGACTCGACCGCTTTGCCTGATTGCTCGGCCGCTTCCTTGAGCACTTGGAGATCACGCTCAAGCGCGGCGCAACGGGCAGTTTCCTCCGCCGCTTTGGTGTTGGCCTCGGCCAGTGAGGTTCTCAAACTCGCCAGCTCACGACCCGATACATATTCACCGCGCCATTGAACCACAACCAACGCCACCAGCAGCAAACAGCCGATGGCATTGATCCAAGTGATCGTGCGCGCATTCATGAGAAATCAGTTTTTCACCTCACGCGTTTCAATGCCGACCTTTTCCACGCCAGCAGCCTTCACCGCATCGAGCACACCCACGACCTGGCGGTGACGCGTCTCGGCATCCGCCGAAATCATCACGCGCGTTTCACCACCAGCCACCGCCGATTTCAAACGCGTCGTGATCTCGGAAAGCGTCACCACCTTGCTATCCCATGTCGTCACGCCCTCGGCATCGATCGCGATCTGGATCGGCGGCGTTGTGGTTTCCTCCTGCGCGCTTGAAGCGGTAGGAAGATTGATCGGCACGCGCCGCACATGCGTCATGCTCAAACTCACCAGCATGAATGCGGCGAGCAGGAAAAACATGATGTCGATCAGAGGGATGATCTCGATGCGGGCTTCATCGCCCTCGTCATCACCACTCTGCGATTGGAGCTTTACCGGCATCAGCGTGCGGACTTGTTCGGGGAAAAATTTTCAAGGTCATGACCATGCTCCTTGGCGGATTTGACCAAGAGTTCGCTGTGATTGATCCATCGTTCGAGAGACCCACGCAGCGATGACACCCGCTTGCGAAAAAAGTTGTATGGCAACAGACAAAGGATCGCGATGGCGATACCGCAGGCGGTGGCGATCAAGGCCTCGGCAATGCCGCCGGAAACTTTCGAGGGTGCCAGCGATTCATCACCGACAAACGAAAAAGATCCCATGATGCCGACCACCGTGCCCAACAAACCGAGCAGCGGCGCCAGCGTGATGAGCGTGCTGATCACCCACATGCGCGCCTCGGATTTTTCGATCAGGCGCATCGCATCGAGTTGCATCGCCGCGAGCATCGAGGTGCGCGCATGACTAATGCCCTCAGCCAGATTGCGCAAATAAGGATCCGCCGAGCCGTCGGCAAGTTTCCACGCCTTGGCAAAATCACCGGTGCCCACCGCTTCGCGCGCCTCCTCCTGCTCGGCCGGACGCAGGCTCGCACGCAGCTGCATCCACCAAAACACACGATCCAAAATCGCACAGAGAGCGAGCAAGAAAGTGGCAAGGATTGGCCACATGACCCAGCCGCCTTCGATGAAAGTTTCAATGACGATGTTTGCGATCATGGATCAGGAATTTCGGAGTTTGAACACGATGGGTTTCTTGAATGTCATCACGCTGCCCGGTGGAAATTTCCAATTTTTCACCGCGCGCAAAGCCTCTTGATTGAGCACCGACCACGGGCACGGCGTAGCGATGTGCGCTGAGCTCACGCGCCCGCTGGGATCGACAGTGAACTCGATCAGCACCGTGCCGGCCTGACCTTTGCTGCGGGCTTCCGAAGGATAGCGCGGCGCTGGCATGCGACCTGCCGCAAGTCGCGCGGCATTCGACATCGTCGCGGCGCCGTTTGCCGATGCGTTGTTGCCGGCTGATGGATTGCCTGCCACGGCCGAAGACCTCTGCGGCTTTGCCGCTGGTTTACTCGCGGGCTTGGCTGTCGACTTGATCGCTTCGGAAACTTTTTTTACCTCGGCAATTGGCATGTCGGGGACTTCAGGCAAGGCATTAGATTGCAGCGCTGGCAACATTTCCGGAGGAGCGGGTAGCTCGATGCTCTCAACCGATGCCGGCTGATCCGATGCCTCGTTCATGTTGTCGGCAACATCGACCGACTCGACCTCGAGCGGAGTTTGCACCAACTCGACTCCCGCAACATCCGCGATAGGAGGCAGATGAACTGCCCGACCCAACATCACTCCAGCCGATCCAAACGCCGCCACACTCATCCAGGTGGCGAGCGTTCCGATGTTGAGGGCATGGGTCAGCGAATGCATCGGAATCGGTGATTTTTTCGCCGCAACAGTAACCACCGGGTGCGAGCCATGCAAAGCCCTCATCCAGCGTTTCACGGCCAATTTTTCAAAACTCAAAAGATGCGCCTGCATAAAAGTTTCTTTCATCCAAATCGTACTCGCTGTTTTTCGATCGAGAGCCATCACTCTCACGATGATTCCAATAAAGATAATTACCCAATTTCCCAACCGTGTCGTCGGCCTCGGTATAACCGAACTGATCGGCATGAATCGGTATGCCATTCATGAGCACCTGCATGAACTGCGCCCGATGCGTATCAAGCCCGCGATAGCCGATGCTCACCAATGGCGACGACTCCTCCGACAGCAACAAACTCGGCGTCTGCGAAAGCGCCTGGCTGTCCTGATCGATCACCGCCGTTTTCTTGCCCGCAAAAATCGCCGCGCCCTGCACCGGCGGTAGCCAGCCCCGCTGGTCAATCGCTGCCGCCTCCGACTCACCTGTCACAATCGTCGCGTCCAACATCACCACCTGCGCCGCCGGAAGGTTCGAAACTCCGACCATCGATACAAACAAACCCGAGAGGCCCAAAAGACGGGGAAGATGAGGTATTTTTATGTTATTGAGACTCATTCGCATTAGCGGTCGAGCCAAGAAACCCCCTTCCCTCCTGCTGGTCAAGCCAATTTGAGGAAAAACAGCGATCCAAAATCAAGCCGAAGCAAAACCGGGCTCTGATAATAGGTCTGTCCCTTTATTTGATTTCTCAAAGCCCGCCTTGGCCTAGATTGCCCCGTTGCCCAAAAAACGCCTACCCCTTCCCCATCCTTTTGCGCAGATCCTGCAGCGGCATCTCGATCCAACGCCATGAGGCGAGGGCCATGCCCCAAGTGAGACCCGCGAAGACACCCACTTTGAGCAGCGCCGGGATGCCCTTATCGAAGTTACCGCTCCAGAGAAACGGCATCAGCTTGCCGGCGACCAGCGGCGCGAGATTGTGGAAGAGATAAATCCCATAGGACAGCTGGCCGATCCGCAGCAAAGACGGATGCTCGAGAAATTTCCCCAACCGGCCGCGGAAGCCGATTACGCCGCTCGCGATGAATCCGCAGAGCCCCACCGACAACAATGTCTGCTGCAAAAAACGCATGCCGTAAGTCGGGGCGCCCAAGGCATGGGCTGTGAACATCACTGCATAAGCCGCGACGGCCACGATCGAGATCCAGCGCAAGACCGGACTCGACAGCAGCATGCCGCGCCATTGCGCGATCGCCATGAGGGCACCTACGCCAAAGTAATCGAGACATGATATCGTGAGCACCTCTGGCCTCACACACCAATCAAGCATGTGATCATTGAAAAAACGTGAAATCGGACCAAGTGCCGCAAATGCACAGACAGCGGGAATGATCAGGCCGCGAGGCAGCCACCAGATCACCAGCGGCCACACGAGATAGAATTGCTGCTGCATCGATAGCGACCAAAAGTGATTTGTTCCGGAAGGCCATTGATCGAGAAAGGCCATGTGGATGTTGGAAAGATGGCCCGCATACCATGGCCATGCCGCGCGCATGTCCGGCGCACCCACCAACCACGCGATGGCCAGCGCCACATAATACGGAGCCAAAATTCTCAGGCCACGCCGCACCTGATACGACCACATCATTTTTCCTCGCCATGCCACACCGCCCGCCTCGCCACGATCACGCTCACGCAGCAGTGAGCCGGTGATCAGATAGCCGGTCATCACTAGGAAAAAAAACAGGCACACCTCGAATGGCATCCATCGCGACCATCCGCCCGGCCGCCAGTGATCCCAGCAAATCGCCAGGATCGCCATCGCCCGCAAGCCATCCAATTGCACCGCGCGCCCGTTCACTCAAACCGAGAAACCATGGTTTCCACGCCGATGCACGCGTTTTTCAGCCATAGCGCGAGTTCTAGCGCCCGAGACACGAAGCCACCGCGCCTCGTTTTCTTTTAATCCTCGGCCTTCTCCTTCTTCCCGTTTTGGAGCCAAGAAAAATCCGGCATCGATGTCATCCGACCCTCATTCTTCATGAAATCAGCAAGCAGCTTTTCCTTGGTCATTTCGCCACG
>JBKDYW010000039.1:0-7854 GCA_046308575.1 Verrucomicrobiota bacterium | reverse complement strand
TGTCGGTGTTGGCCAGCGGAGTGGTGCTGCTCCGCCGGAAACGCTGATTGTTCCCTTTGATTCTTTTATCCTTTGTCCTTTGTAACGCATAGGCGGGCTTCCGAGTCCGCCTTTGCTGTTGAGGGGAGCAGGAAATCGAATACCGCCGGCGGCGGTCGAAATTTTTATCCTGAAACAGATGAAGCTATCACACAGTTTGTCTGGAAAATAGCATGATCGCGGCGAGAAGTCGGCGCTGCGGGCCGCATCGCCCTACCGATTTGAAATGATCGCCGGTAGCTCGGGTTCTGGGATCAGCTTCGAGGTGAGGGCGATCGAGTCGTCGGTGATGCTCCAGCGTTGGTGGAGATCGGTGAGTGATGTGTTAGGGGAAAGGCGGCCCTCGCGTTGAAGCCGGCGGGTGATCACCTTGAGGATGGCGAAGGCCGTGTCGCCGAGTTCCGCGTCGCTGCGGTTGCGGTGGATGCGGGTTTCGAGATTCGTCTGTGCAATGCGTGAGGATTTTCCCGAGTGGAGGAGATCGATCAGGTGAGCGATTTCCACGCCGTAGCCGGTGGGAAATGGCAGTGATTCGAGGGTGCTGCGGCGTGCCGCGTATTCGCCGGCGAGTGGTTGGATGATGTCGGCGAGCTCGGGGTAAAACATTGAGATGAGCGGACGCACGAGAATTTCCGAAACGCGGCCGCCGCCGGAGTTTTGGTGATGATCGCCGTTGAGCAGCGGGCGCTGATAGAAGGCTTTCACATAATCGATCGAGGCATCTTGCAAGAGCGGGCCGACGAGACCAGTGACGAATCCGGTGTGAAAATTTGAGACATCACCATCGAGGTAACAAACGATGTCGCCGCTTGAAACTTTGAGCGACTTCCAGAGGTTTTCGCCTTTTCCCGGATGCGTTGGCAACGCGGGTGAAATTTCCGATGAAAGCATCACCTTGGTACCGGCGGATGCGGCAATCTCGCGGGTGCGGTCGGTCGAGCCCGAGTCCATGACGATCAGTTCGTCGATGAGCGGAAATTTTTGCATCAACGCATCATGGATCGACGATACGATTGAGCCGATGTTTTGCTCTTCGTTGAGAGTCGGGATGCAGACGGAAATTTTTTGCGAGCCTTTGAGCGAGAGCAGGTGGGGGAGGTCGGCAAACTCCGTGTGATGGAAGCGTTGCATGGAGGCGATCATTGAATCATGTCGCGTGTGATTCCGTATTTGGCGGCGCAGCGCGGGCATTCGATGCGGATCTCGTCGGATCCGGCGAAGAGTTCGTCGAGGCGGTCGCGCCATCCGCCGAGGACGGGTAGAATTTTTTCCAGCGTGCATCCGCAATGGAAGCGGAAGCGGCGGGTTTCGAGGATTTTGATTTCCTCGTTTTGATCGATGTTTTCGACCGCATCGGCATTGAGCGCATCGAACCATTCCATGTCGCAATCCGGTTGGGCGGCGACGAGCGCGAAGTTTTCATCATCGAGACGGAATGCGCGGGCTGGGCGTTGTTCTGACTGATCGTAAAATTGCGAGACCCATGCGACCGGATCCTTGCCATCGACTTCGAGTGTTGAAGTGCGCGGTTCGTTGCTGTGGGGCGTGGTCGTTTGCGAATAGAAAAAATTGCGGTCGGGTTCGCGCACATCTTCGGTGAAGATGCGGCCGGTGATCGATTCCTGCGTTGAGCCGCCGGTGACGAAGAGGTTGAGCCTTGGCGCGCGGAGGTTCACCGTCCATGCGATCGTTTCCGCCCAGGGTCTGGCGACCAAATGCAGCGTGAGCATCGCGAGTGCGTCCTTGAGCATTTGGTCGAGTTCCGCCGAGTGACGGATGCGATGCTGCATCAGGTGCAGGTAGTAATCCGTGTAGATCGGCGTGAACTGTCCGCGCAGGACGAGTGCATTGCGGTGGCGCACGAAGACCGATTCGATTTTTGTGAAATCGTCGACGGCTTCCATGGTGTCTGGCGGTGGGTGATGAACGGACGGGTGCGTCCGTTCCCCTTAGGCTCCGGGGATTTCGATGAAGCCTTCCAGTTTGCGGATGCGGGTGGGGTGACGCATTTTGCGGAGGGCCTTCGCTTCGATTTGGCGGATCCGTTCGCGAGTGACTTGGAACTGGCGACCGACTTCTTCGAGGGTGCGGCTGTAGCCGTCCTTGAGTCCGAAGCGTTGCTCGAGCACTTCGCGCTCGCGTTCCGTGAGGGTGTCGAGGACATCCTTGATCTTGTCCTTGAGCATCGAGAATCCGGCTTCCTCCATCGGGTTGTCGGCGGCCTTGTCTTCGATGAAGTCACCGAACGAGGTGTCATCCGAGTCGCCGACGGGCGCCTGCAGCGAGATTGGTTGCTGGGCCATCTTGAGCACGGCGCGGACGCGTTCGACGGGGAGGTGAATTTCCTCGGCGATTTCTTCGGGTGAGGGTTCGCGGCCGTATTCCTGGACCAGTTGCTTCTGCACACGCATCAGCTTGTTGATCGTCTCGATCATGTGGACCGGGATGCGGATCGTGCGGGCCTGGTCAGCGATCGAGCGGGTGATCGCCTGGCGGATCCACCAGGTTGCGTAGGTGGAGAATTTGTAGCCGCGGCGGTACTCGAATTTTTCGACCGCCTTCATTAGGCCCATGTTGCCTTCCTGGATGAGGTCGAGGAAAGAGAGGCCGCGGTTGGTGTACTTTTTAGCGATCGAGATCACGAGACGGAGGTTGGCCTCGACCATTTCGGTTTTTGCCTTCAGTGCCTCCTTGAGCCAGTGGCGGAGGTTTTTGTTTGCCTCTTCGAAGGTTTCGGGCGTGTGCCACGAGCGTTGTTGAAGTTCGCGAAGTTTCGTCACGAACTCCTTGTCATTCGGAGTCGACTGAAGCTTGCGGGTGTACTTCCAGAACTTCTGCATCGACTCATCGACCTGCTCGCAGAAGTCCTCGATGATCT
Organism: Verrucomicrobiota bacterium; assembly: GCA_046308575.1. GTDB lineage: Bacteria > Verrucomicrobiota > Verrucomicrobiia > Verrucomicrobiales > Akkermansiaceae > Luteolibacter. The sequence continues at coordinate 4,937 of JBKDYW010000039.1, read as the reverse complement.
TTTGTTTGAAGTAGAAGCGGACATAAACGCGGTTGAGCGTTTGGATGTTTTTCTGGAATTCCTCCTCGAGCTTTTTCTTGCCGCGTGGGTTCTTGGCCGAGAGTTGGCGGAAGATGTCGTCGTTTTCCTGGTGGAGTTGCTTGAGCTGTTCGCAGAGCTTCGGCAGGCCCTTCATGTAGCGTTCGCGCGACTCGATTTTCTTGTCGAGAATCACGCGGTCGAAGCGTTCCTTGCCCTTGTTGAGTTTGTCGGCGAGATCGAGATAGGATTCGGTGACGAAGCCGAAGAGGTGGAGGTGGCGTGCCACTTCGATTTCCGCGTCTTCGATGCGTTTGGAAATTTCCACTTCCTGTTCGCGGGTGAGCAGGGGGACTTGGCCCATCTGCTTGAGGTACATGCGGACCGGGTCATCGAGGATGTCGAGTTTTTGGTCGCCCTTGAGTTCCTCTTCCTCGCCGCCATCGTCGTCGCGTTTCTTGTCCTTGAAGCGGTCGACTTCCGAGGCATCGATGATGTCGAACTCCATGTTGCGCAGGCGCTCCATGATCGCTTCGACATCGTCTGGATCGACAAGGTCGTTGGGGAGGATCTCGTTGATGTCGTCGTAGGTCAGGTATTCCTGTTCCTTGGCGAGCTTGATGAGTTCGCGGATCTTTTCCTGGATTTCAGGCGTATCGATGCGGCGTTTTTTGGAAGCGCCGGCCTTGCCTGCCTTGGGTTCGGCGGCTGGTTTTTCGCCCTTGGCCGGTGGTGTGGCAGGGGCGGTATTGTTCTTCGAAGCGGCAGAAGTTGTTTTCGTGGCGGCCGCGGTGGTGGCTTTTGCCGCGTCTTTCGATGCGGTGGCGGCTTTGTCTGCCTTAGCGGGCTCGGGCTTTTTGGCCGGGGCGGTTTTGGTGGCAGGTTTTGTTGCGACTTTTACTGGGGCCTTTGCGGGAGTTTTTGCCGGAGCCTTGGCTGGTGCTTTGGCGGCAGGCTTTGCTGGCGCTTTGGCAGCGGACTTCGTCGTTGGTTTCGCAGCGGGTTTGGAAACTTTTTTGACAGGCGCCTTGGCGGCAGGTTTTGCGGCTGGCTTGGTAGCAGGCTTTTTCGCAGGGGCCTTGGCGGCTGGCTTGGAAACTTTTTTCGCCGGGGCCTTGGAAGCGGCGGGCTTGGGTTTGGCGGCTGCGGCTTTGTTTTTTGATGCAGATGCCTTTGGTTTTGAGGCGCTTGCCTTTGGCTTGGGCGCAGGCTTCTTGGCAGCGGGTTTCTTGGGTGACGGCTTGGATGAGGGCATGGGTGACGGGCGCTGGAAACGAGGCATGTGGATATACCGCAGCCATTCTTTGGGCACAACGGAATTTCCGCAGGCGGGCGGAACCAAACGGGAGCGATTTGGATGCGTCAAGGGCATTCTGAAAAATAAATTTCAGGCGCGTCTGCAGGCTGCGCGATTGTGGTCGGCGGATCATGCGGGAGAGCTGATTTTCGGGTTTGAATTTCCGTGCGGCTGGCTCACTTTGCCGGGCGAGATGATCACGCTTACGAAGAGTGCCGCGGCCGAGCTCAAGAGACTGTTGGCCGCGAAGGGCGAAACGGAGGGGGCTGGGCTGTGCCTTGCCGTGCGGAAGGGTGGATGTGCGGGTTGGCAGTACGAGATGCGGGTGGGTCAACCATCGGAGGGCGATGTGCTGGTGGAGGATCACGGCGCAAGGGTCATTGTCGCGGCCGACAGCGTGGAGCGTCTGCGCGGCTGCGAGGTGGATTTTTCCGACGATCTGACCGATTCGGGTTTCAAGGTACACAACCCCCGCGCGGCCCGTTCCTGCGGCTGCGGGACTTCCTTTGAGTCGCTGGAAGAGCCGGCGGCGGGGCCGGATGAAACGGGCACGGAGGACTGCCGCGCATGATCATTGCCGAACGCCCCGAGCTTCGTCTGAAGGACGATGTGGCACCGGGAAGGCCGGCATATTTCTGGTGGTTCATTGCCAATGGCGTGGCGCTGTGTTTTGCGGTGGCGAGCTGGCTGGTGTGCCTCGAGGTTTTTGGCAATCCCGAGGTGCCAAGAAACTACGAGATCCTTCGTAGTATCGGCCGAGTGCCTGAGCTCAAGCTTTTCCCGGCCGATGATTTGCCGGATGGCGTGACGCTTGATGCCGCTGAGCTTTACTCGCGGTTTTACCCATCGCCGAATGCGCAGCTGACGAAATTCAATGCCCGCATGCTGCGAAATTATCTCACGAATTTCGATAGCCCGGAGGCGGTCGTGCATGTCGGTGGCGAGTACCGGATTGAAAAAGTCCGCAAGCTCAAGGAGGGGGATTTCATTTCATCGGGTGTGGTGGTGAGGGCGCGTGCCATGGTGGCTCCGGATGAAGGGCTAGATCCGAGGCCTTATCCGGTGTGGGTTGATTGTGTGATTCCGACGCGCGATGAGTCGGCAGCGCAGGCGTTTCCGATTGGCGGCATGCTCAAGCTTGGTGGGGGCGCAAAGGTGACGCTGCTGCATGTGGGCAGGGTGGCTGCGGGGGCGGATCAGGTTTTGTGTTTCACGGTCACGCCGCTGGCGGCGGTTGGCTTTCGTGTGAGTGAGGACAAACGCATTGATATTAAAGCACCTGCGCGGGTGAGGCCTGCGGCGGTGTTTCCGCTGATCCGTTAAATGTGCGCTTTTTTGTAGTGTTTTGCCGTTCCTTGGGCGGGTTTATCAAAATTTTCCTATTTTCCCCTAGGGGTTGACGGAGCAGGGGTGGTGTGTAGTCTCCGCCTGCCGTTGGACGACCCGGCGGTTCCCCACCTACCCCAAATACTGAAATGACCACTATTGCCATTAACGGATTCGGCCGCATCGGGCGCCTTGTGTTTCGCGCTCTCGTCGAGCAAGGCCACCTCGGAACCACCTTCAATGTTGTTGCAGTTGGCGACATCGTTCCTGCCGACAACCTTGCTTATCTTCTCAAGTATGACTCCACGCAGGGTCGTTTCTCGGGGACCGTTTCCTCGAAGAAATCTTCGCCCTCGCTGGAAGAGGACGACATCATCGTGGTCAACGGTCACGAGATCCGCGTGGTGAGTGCCCGCACTCCCGATGGTCTGCCATGGAAGGAGCTCGGCGTCGATGTTGTGATCGAGTCGACCGGACTTTTCACCGAAGCGGAAAAGGCCAAGGGTCACATCGCTGCCGGTGCCAAGAAGGTCATCATTTCCGCACCTGCCAAGGGTGAGGACGCAACCTTCGTGGTCGGCGTGAACGACGATCAATACGATCCGTCCAAGCACCACATCATCTCCAACGCGAGCTGCACCACCAACTGCCTTGCGCCGCTGGTGCATGTGCTCCTCAAGGAAGGTTTCGGCATTGCCGAGGGTCTTATGACCACCGTGCACGCTTACACCGCGACGCAAAAGACCGTCGACGGTCCTTCGAAGAAGGATTGGAAAGGTGGACGCAGCGCGGCGATCAACATCATCCCATCGACCACCGGTGCCGCCAAGGCCGTGGCGCTCGTGTGCCCCGAGGTCAAAGGCAAGCTCACCGGCATGTCCTTCCGTGTTCCGACTCCGACCGTTTCGGTGGTCGACCTCACCGTCAAGACCGTGAAGGAAACCTCGCTTGCAGAGATCAGTGCCGCGCTCAAGAAGGCTTCAGAGACCTACCTCAAAGGCATCCTTGCCTACACCGAGGACGAAGTGGTTTCCACCGACTTCATCCACGACAAATCCTCGTCGATCTTCGATGCTGGTTCGTCGATCGAGCTCAACTCCACCTTCTTCAAACTCGTCAGCTGGTATGACAACGAGTGGGGTTACTCGAACCGCGTGATCGACCTCCTCCACGATGTCGTGAAGAAGGGCATCTGATCCCGAGCGTGACATTTCCAATGACGGCGGCTCCGTGATGCGGGGCCGCCGTTTTTTTTGTGACCGGGGGATTCTTTTTTCCATTGGGCTTTTCGGTGGCGGGTGATGCGTGTAGTCTGCCGCGTGGATGATGATCGGAATGTGGTGACGAACCCGAGGTGGGTTTTCGCGGCGATCTGGTTGGTGTTTTTTTTGCAGGGCATGGGACCTGGCATGTGGATGCCGGCGCTCACCAACATTTTGGGTTCGATGGGTCTGCGCGAGTGGGTGCCGTGGGCCTTTATCGTTTCGCCGGTGTGCGCGTTGGTGTCGCCATTGATCGGTGGCGCGTTGGCTGACCAACGGGTGCCGGCGAACCGCTTGTTTGTGTGGTCGACTGTCGTCGCGGCTTTGGGATTGCTGGCGGCCTTCTGGGCCTTGGAAGCTGGATGGCATCCGCTTTGGTTTTTGGGTTTTCTCGGTATTTCGTCATTGGCCGGTGGTCCGGCCTGGGGATTGTTGGCGACGATTTCGATGACCCACCTGCGGCATGGTGAGCGGACATTTCCGCTGGTGCGTGTGGGGGCAACGATCGGATGGATTGCGGGTGGTTTGATCACTAGTCATCTGTTGCTTTCGGATACCAGCGTGCTTTGTGGTTATGTTTCGGCGGGTGTGCGCATGGCGGCGGCGTTTGCGGCCTTGCTCTTGCCTTTGACGCTGCCCTTGGGCAGAGCCTCATCATGGAAAAGTCGACTCGGCTTGGATGCGTTTGTGTTGATGAAACAGCGGGATCACTTGGTGTTTTTTCTTGTGACCGCCCTTTACTCGATTCCGATCTCGGCGATCTACATGTATGCGCCGGAGTTGCTCAAAGTGCTCGGCGATCCGAGGCCGACCGGCACCATGACCATCGCGCAGGTGCTTGAAGTTGTGAGCATGTTTGCCTTGGGTGCGATGATGACGCGGATGCGGGTGAAGGCGCTGCTGATGTGGTCGCTGGGTCTTTCGGTGTTGCGATTTGCGTTGAGCGCGACTGCTGGATGGACTGGCGTGATCGGTTGGCATTTGGGCGGCATCGCGCTGCATGGAATGTGCTACACCTTTTATTTCATCACCGC
>JBKDYW010000038.1:0-8787 GCA_046308575.1 Verrucomicrobiota bacterium | reverse complement strand
GGATCGCCTGCGCACGATTCGCAATGTGCAGGACGCCGGCATTTCCGTCTGCTGTGGCGGCATTCTTGGCTTGAGCGAAACCATCACCGACCGCCTGCGCATGCTGGAGGTCATTTCCAACTTCAACCCGCAACCCGAGAGTGTGCCGATCAACTCGCTCATGCCGATGCCCGGCACGCCGCTGGCGAACAGCCCGCAGGTGGATCCCTTTGATCTGGTGCGCATGATCGCTTGCACCCGCATCGCGGTGCCCAAGGCAAAAGTCCGCCTCTCGGCCGGACGCACCAGGCTCTCGGACGAAGTCCAGGCCCTCTGCTTTTTTGCCGGGGCCAACTCGATTTTTTACGGCGAAAAACTTCTCACCGCTGACAATCCGGAAGCGGAAAAAGATCGTGCTCTGCTGGCCAAGCTTGGTCTGGCGACGCTCGAACCGGACATGTCGCTCGCGGCGCCGGATCTCGACCCAAGCATGCCCGCAAGTCCCTCGATCGGTTGCTGTGGCGCGCCCGCAAAATGCGATGACGCGGCACCGGTAAAAGCGGGATGTTGCTGAGCGAGCGGGGGAGATTTGCCAACGTCAATTGCACAAACCCGTTCTCGACAGGGGCAGGGCATAAGCATAGGTTGGCGGTTCACCCACATACCGCATGAAACACACCATCACATCCGGCGTCCTGATTCTCGGTCTCGCCGCAACCGCCATCGCAGAGAACAAGCCTGCTGCCGCAAAGGCAGAAAAGGCCGCTACTCCAGCTGCTGAAGCACCTGCCAAGCCAAAGGCTGACCCCGCTGCCATCAAGTCCGATGCCTCCTACGCGCTCGGCTTCAGAACCGGCGGCACCTTCGGTCAGCAATTCGGCCAATTTGGCGTCACTGCTGCCGACCTTGAGCAAGAAAACTTCATCAAGGGCTTCATGGATGCTCTCAAAAACGGCAAGCCATCGCTCGACGAGGAGCGTTTGAAGGCCGCCATGGAAGGGCTCGGCGCGATGCTGCAAGATCGTGAGAAAAAACTCGCCGAGGAGAACCTCGCTGCCGGCAACAAGTTTCTCGAAACCAATGGCAAGCGCGAAGGCGTGACCACCACCAAGAGCGGTCTTCAATACGAAGTCATCAAAAAGGGTGGCGACAAGAAGTACGAATCACCGAAGGACGGCAAGGATGACAACAAGCAGTTCATGGTGAACTACAAGGGCACGCTTATCGACGGCAAGGAGTTCGATGCTTCGCCCGAGGGCCAGCCAGTGCCAATGACGCTTCAAGTCGTCGAAGGATTCAAGGAAGCACTCACCACCATGCCGATCGGCGCAAAGTGGAAGTTGTTCCTGCCTGCCAAGCTTGCCTACGGCGAGCAACGCCGCAGCGCCGACATCGGGCCGAACACCACACTCATCTTTGAACTCGAGCTTGTCTCGATCGAAGACGCGCCAGCCAACGAAGGCATGCCATTCGCATTGCCGCAAGGTGGTGAAGGCGGAGAGTAATTCCCGACCTGATCGAATTTTTCATGGTCGCCTGCGCACGTGCGTGGGCGGCCATTTTTTTGGGGATTGCAGATCGTGGATAGCGGATTGCGGATTGTGGCTAGAAGAAGCGACATGTGCATTTTCTTCCCCAATGACCATTGACCAATGACTCTACTCCTTGGCGGTTAAACATTTTATGAGAAGAGCACGACAAGAGTGTCGCGCCTCCTTAGGAAGCGGCTTTTTCCTTCGCTTCGAATTCCGCCTTGGCGCGCTTGCGGCACTCGGCGACGAAGTGATTGCAGGCCTCGCGGCAGAGCAGGGGGATCGCCTCGTTTTCCGGCAAATCGGCGGGGATGCCATTGAAGCGGCTGGCCTCGCTGTCGGCGAGCGGTGTCGAATCATCGATCTTCCAAAGAATTTTTTTCGCGCACTGATGAGCGGGTCCGCAGACCTTGCGAACGAGTTCCTGCGCGCCATCGTCGCTGATGGTGCGGGCGAAGCGGTACATGCCGGTCTGGCGGTTGAGCTTGTCGCGCAAGTTCTGCACTTCGAGGTCGCCGCGTTGCTGCGCGACGAATAGCCCGAGACATGCTGGGTAAAATTGATCGAGCGCCTGACGCAATTGTTCTTCGTCATCCAGCGTCATGACCCATCCGCGCTTGAGATTCACTTGGCCTTTCGCAAAGCGGTACTCGCCATCGTGGCCATAGGTTGAGAGGTCGCGTGCGGCGGCTGGACCTTCGTAATGATCGAGCCCGCCGAGTGCGGGTTCGGTCGCCAATTCCGCATCCTGCCAATGGCAAAGCGCGTAGTTGTAGCCATAGAGGTCGCTATGGATTTCCAACTCGCCAATGCGATGGATGCCGGAACGAACGAAGTGTCGAAGTTGACTGGCGATGGACATTTTTTGATGAAATTTGATTCGATGCAATCAATTGGAAAACAATGACTTGTGGGCTTTGTCAAAGTCCGAAACTTGATCGAGGATCACATCGGCCATGAGCCTTTCGGTGCCGATCGCGGAGCTGTAATACAGAGTCTTACCTCGAAGGTGATGCGGGTTTTGGCGGAAAATTTCGCGCTGGCTTGCGGCGGCGCCGACCTCGCTTTCGATGCCAAGCAAGACGGGGATGTCTTGGTACGAGTGAAGCCCGTCGGAAATGAAAAATGGCACGACGATCACCTGATCGGTCGGTGTGAGCTTGTCCCACTCGGCGATGAAGGGTGCCTCTTCCATGTAGGCATCGGTCACCGAAGCGTAGCCGGCGCCCGCGGCAATGATGAGGTCTACTTGATCACGAATCGCTTTGGTGGAGTTCTGGTTGAGGCCTGTGCCGTGGCCGGTGATGATGAGCGAGGCCTCGGCTGGCTTCACGCCCGGTGCGACCTCTTTGGCGCGGCGCAGGAGGAGTTGGGTCATCGAAGGATGAACCCCAACCGGCGCGCAGTAATGAAGGGTCTTGCCGCGAACGACGGTGGTCGGGCCATCGAGTCCCAGCTCGCGCGGGATCACATCCTGCGTGAAATAGCCTTCGCTGATGAAGTCCGGCACGACATAGACCTCGTCGGCATCGATCATGTAAAGGGCTTCGCGCAGGGAAGGTTCTTCTTTCCAAAAGCAGCAATGCACCTCGGCGAAAATCCCGCGGCTACGGATCTCATCGGCGTGATCGAAGTACGGCGTGGAAGAATCGGGATTTTCCGTCGAGCCATGGCCGACGATGAGCAGGGCGCTGTTTGGCTTGGGCGCGATCGACATGCAGCGAAATTGGCTGTGTTCGGGCGGATTGCAAGCCGTGGGATGAAATGCGCGTTGCGAAATGCGTGGCAGCGGTCGTATGAATGGGCGTGATGTTTGCCCGCATGCGCGTTTGGGATGATGATTTGCCGCGCGGCGGGCCCGAAGCGATGGCGATCGACGAGTGGTTGTTGGAATCATGCAGAGTGCCACAGCTGCGAATTTACCGATGGAGTGGCGAGTGGGGGAGCCTCGGGTATTTTGGTGAAATCGCGTCGGCGAGATCTGCTTTTCCTGGCCTTCAATGGGTGCGTCGCCGGACCGGAGGCGGTGTGGTGGATCATCGCGCGGATTGGACCTACACGATCATCGATCCCGCGGGAGGTTCGCTGGCGAGGGCGAGGGGTGATGAGAGCTATCGCCTGATCCATGAAGCGCTGGCAGCGGCGCTCAGTGTGTGTGGTATCGAATGCCGCTTGAGTGCGGGCGAGGGGGCCAATGATGCTTCTGCATGTTTTCAAAATCCAGTACGGCGCGATCTGCTTGCTGCCGATGGCAAAAAAATTGCCGGGGCGGGTCAGCGCCGGACGCAATGCGGCCTTTTGCACCAAGGTTCGTTGGCACTGGGAAAAATGCCAGATTCCGATCTCCTTGAAATTTTCGCCAAGAGACTCGCTCGTGAGCCCGAATTCGTGCAGCTGGATCCGCCCAAGGCCGTGATCGATGGCAAAATTGCCGCCATGTACGGCTGCGATGCATGGACCCACCGGCGTTGAGCCAGCGTGCTGGGCAGCACTCTCCGTGCTTGCCCTTCCGGAGCGAGTGGGCATGCTTCGCGGCGCAGTGAGTCTCATCCCGGTAGAGCCTAGCAGGGAAGTTTTCGCCGGTCTGGCGAAGCAGGGAAATGTCGTGCCCGTTTTCACCCAACTGGCGGCGGATTTCGAGACCCCGCTTTCCGCGTATTTGAAGATCCGCGACGGCCGGCATTCGTTTCTCCTCGAGAGTGCCGAAAGCACGGAAAAAGGCGGACGCTGGTCGATCCTCGGCAGCAAGCCGCGACTCAGCTTTGAGGCGCGCGGCAAAGAGATCACGCTGCGCAAAGGTGAAGAGGTGAAAAACTACCGCGCCGAAGGTGATGTGCTCAGCGCGCTTGAGCAGGAAATGGCCGGCTACCGTCCGGCCGGTCACGAAGGCTTGCCGGTCTTCACCGGCGGTATGGTCGGCTATCTTTCCTACGATGCGGTACGGCAGTTTGAGCCTACCCTTGGCGATCCGCCACCCGACGCGCTTGGCATTCCCGATGCGGTCTTCGTGTTGGCCGACACGCTGCTGGTTTTCGACCACCGCCTGCGCCGATTGCAGATCATCGCCAACGCTTTCATCGACGAATTTGATTCGCCCGAAGCAGCCTACGACGATGCGCGGACACGAATCGATGCCACGGTCGCCGCACTCAACCGACCACTGCATGTGCCGGCGCTCAACGGGCTTTCCGCCATCGGCGAAATTGATGCGAAGAGCAACACGACGCAGGAGGAATTCGAAGCAATGGTACGCGCGGGCAAGGAATTCATCGCCGCTGGGGACATCTTTCAATTTGTACCGAGTCAGCGCTTCGAAGCCGACTTCACCCAGTCGCCTGTCGACCTCTACCGCGCGCTGCGATTGGTCAATCCCTCGCCCTACATGTTCATCCTCGAGATGGGGGATTTCTCGCTCGTTGGCAGTTCGCCGGAAGTCCATGTGCGCTCGATTGCCGGGCGCATCGACATCCGCCCGATCGCCGGCACTCGTTGGAGGGGCAAGACGCCGGAAGAAGATGATGCGTTGGCTGCCGATTTGCTGGGCGATCCGAAAGAGCGCGCCGAACACCTGATGCTTGTCGATCTCGCGAGAAACGATGTCGGCCGCATCGCCAAGCATGGCGCGGTGAAGGTCGATGATTTCATGATCATCGAGCGTTACAGCCATGTGATGCACATCGTTTCGAATGTGAGCGGCGAGCTCGATCCAAAGCACAGCGCCTATGATGTGCTGCGCGCGACATTTCCTGCTGGTACCGTGAGCGGCGCGCCAAAAATTCGCGCCATGCAGATCATCAATTCGCTCGAGAAAAACAAGCGCTGCGCCTACGCTGGAGCGGTAGGTTATTTCGGTTTCGATGGCTCGCACGATTCCTGCATCACGCTGCGAACCTGTCTGCTCAAGAACGGCAAAGCCTATGTGCAATCGGGTGCCGGAGTCGTCGCCGATAGTGATCCGACCTACGAATACAATGAAACGGTGAACAAGGCCAAAGGCATGCTGCGTGCCGTGGCATTGGCCCGCACCTTGCAGGAATGAATCCACCCGAAAGATCCGCACGATGCTCCTGATCATCGATAACTACGACTCGTTCACCTACAACCTCGTCCAGTACTTCGGCGAGCTCGGTGCCGACATGCGAGTGTTCCGCAACGACGCCGTATCGGTCGACGAAGTGCGCGCGATGAAACCCGAGCGCATCTGCATTTCACCGGGACCGTGTACTCCGAATGAGGCGGGCATTTCCTGCGATCTGATCAAGGAATTCGGCGCAAACACACCGATTCTAGGCGTTTGCCTCGGGCATCAGTCGATCGGGCAAGTCTACGGTGGTGATGTCGTGCGCGCCGACCGTCTCATGCATGGCAAGACCTCGCCGATTCATCACAAGGGCCAAAGCGTTTTCGTGGGCATGCCCGATCCGTTTGAAGCGACGCGCTATCATTCGCTCATCGTCAAACGCGAGACGCTGCCGGATTGTTTGGAAATCACCGCATGGACCGAAGAAGGGGAAATCATGGGGCTGATGCACAAGCAGCACCCGGTGCATGGCGTGCAGTTTCACCCTGAGTCGATCCTCACGCAGGACGGCAAGCGGCTATTGGAAAATTTCCTGCGCTTGTGATGGGGAAACTTCCTGCTCAGTAAGGAGCCAGCGGATCTTCATCGCCAGCTTCGAGCAAGCCATGCTCAACCAGAAACCGATCAGCTGCGCCGATGGTGAGCTCGAAGTTGTGGTGGCTCAGGTTGAAGTTGAAAAAACCATGTTCGGCTTTTTCGTAATCGACGAGTTCGCAGGAATTTCCACGCCAACGGGCTTTGCGGCAAAATGACGCGACTTTCGCGAAGGGCGCGATGCGATCGGCCTTGCCATGGAAAAAAATCATCGGCGGCAAATGACGACGCAGCAGCCGCAATGGCGAGTTTTTCTTCGCGCTCAACTCGTCGGGAAATTTCGAAAACGCCGCGCTGCCAGCACCGGCGTCGACCAAAGCACTGAAGAGGATCAAGGCCTGCGCCCGACAATCTAGGCCATCAACCGGTGCCAGATCTTGCTCCTTCGGCAGGGTGGTCATCAAAGCCAGCAACGCGCCGCCAGCCGCACCGCAGACGACAACGCGCTCGGTATCGATCTCAAATGTCGCAGCGTTGTGGCGCAGCCAACGAATCAAATCACGCGCGTCCTCGATGGCTTCAAGCGCGCCAGTGCCGTGACGCGATGCGGTCCGTGTTTCCGCCACCACTGTCACAGCGCCGCGGTCGGCAAGGTGAAGGCAGTGGGGGACAAATTGCGCGGGTGAGGGGCTTTCCCAGAATCCGCCATGAAAGAAAACCACCAGCGTCCGCGGCTCGCCGGAGGATTTTTTCGGGAAAAACACATGGGCCTGAATCTCGCCCTGCGGCCGTTCGCGATAGATGTAGGTCGATGCACCTTTGAGCATTTCACGGTCCCGCTCCTCGCCGATCGGCACCACTCGATTCACATTTTCCGTCATAGCTCGAAGCATCAAGTTCGGCCAGACCACGGCCGCTGCGATTTGTTTGTTGTGAAACAGGCCCCGTTGTCCAATCGTTTCGCACATGAAGTCGCTCGCATGCCTGATTTCGCTCACATTTGCCCTCACGCTGATCTCGCATGGGCAGGAAAATTTGCAGACTCCCTTGGAGCAAACCTATCGCGCTTGGCGTGAGGCGATGCTGCGCAAGGATTCTGTCACATGGAGGCAGGTGACCGCGCCGCACCGGCAGATGGAAATCAAGAACCGCATTTTATCGGAAAAACGACCGTTTCCCGCAGCCGTTTTCGATCTTCCCGCTGCGCCGCCAAAAATCGATGGCATGAAATTTCTCGAAGCCACCCAGAATGGCGCGACCGCGAAGGCATCGTATTTCGGCAAGATCGATTTCGGCGTTGGCAGCAAATCGGCCGGCAATCTGCTGGTGCTTTCATTTGTGCGAGGAAAGGGGATCTGGCTATACGATCGGGCCGATGTGGTGAATCTGGCGTCCTTGCCAGAAGTCCGCAAAGAGCTGGCTGCCGGAAATTTGAAGTACCTCAAGGAAACGCCCGAAGCACGCCCGTCGGGTGTCGTCCCGCCAGTGCCGATCGAGGCTCGTCCGGCCAAAACCATCGCTAAAATCTATGTGTTTTGCCCGGGCCGCGAAGTGAACGCCCAAATCAACCGGATCAGCCGCCACCGATTCGCCAATGTCCAGGAAGCCGAAATCGTCATCGGCGGCGCGCTCGACGGGCTCAATGATGTCCAATTCACAACCCGCCGAATCGAAGGCTCGACCGGCAAGGAGGCCGTCAGCATCCGCGTTTACCTCATGTCTCAAGTGCCCGGAGTCAAACCCATCAAGGTTTTTGAGTATCAGGCCAAAGAGGGCGAGCTCGTCAAAGGGTCTGGCTCCGGACGCTTCGAAGTGACACCGGCCACGCAGGCTGTTCTGATGGGAAAAAGCAGGTAATCGGGGTCCCAATCGGGGAAATCAAGACCTCGCAGATCTTAAATGGCAATCACTCCGTATTACATACATTGTCACAAGTTGAATAAATCGATTCCACATGGGGTCGGATCTGACATATGCCTAGCATCGCTGAAGCGAGCCACTGCACTGATCACCGATGAGACGGAAATCCAAAAAAGCGAAGAAACACGAGACCGTTGGTGAGCGCACGGCTCAGACCCGTCGGCCGCTTTATCGGATTTACGAGATTCACTCGGAGATCCTCAGCGGATCCTATCCCAACTGCAACGACCTTGCGAAAAAGCTGCAAGTCGAACGCAAGACCATCCAGCGCGATATCTCGTTCATGCGCGACGAGCTCGGTCTGCCGCTGGTCTATGAAAACACGCTGCATGGGTATTTCTACGATTCTGATATCAGCGGATTTCCGATTTTTCAGACCACCACTGACGAGTTGGCCGGACTTTTCCTCGCTCGAAACGCGCTGGAATCGGTTCGTGGCACGGCCTTGGCGACGGTGCTTCAGGATGCTTTTGCCAAGCTAACCCGAGGCATGATGGACAAAATCCAGTTCTCCTGGAGCGATCTCGACGAGGCATTTTCCCGCAAGACCCTCGAACAAAAGCCCCGTGACATCAAACGCTTGGGTGAAATTACGCAATCGATTCTAAATCAGCAAGTTACGACATTTTATTACCGAAAAATGACATCGGATGAAGCCGAGTTTCGCAAGGTGCATCCACTCCATCTCGGCGAGGTCGATGGCGGCTGGTACCTGATCGCATTCGACGCGGATCGTCAGGC
>JBKDYW010000037.1:0-11018 GCA_046308575.1 Verrucomicrobiota bacterium | reverse complement strand
CTGAACGGCTCGCGGTAAAGAAACGGCGGCTTGTAGCGGACATCGAGCGGAGCCACAACGAGCGTGGGCTTCTGCGGCACGGTCTCTTCGGTATGCGTCCACCAACGCACGCCGGCTTCGCGTTCGAGGAATTCATAGACGGCATAAAGCGTCCCGCGCTGCGAGCCTTCGGCCCCGGTCAGGATCAGATTACGCCCAACCGATTTCAGCACGATGCCGTCATCGCCTAGACCCTTCTCGCCCAACTTGACCAGATCAAGATCCGGAAGCAGTGCCTTGGCCGCGCCGGGACCAACGGCGATGGTCGGCCGACCCGACGACTCCTGCGGCTTGACGACGGGAAATTCCGCGCCTGTCACTTTTTTCAGATAACTCGCCAACTCAGCGGCTGCGGTTTTTTCAGATACCGAAGCGGAATCCGCCAGCATGATGCAGGCCTTGGTTTTGCCATCCGTGGATAGGGGCAGCGTCTTCTGCTGTTTGCTGCAGCCGATCAATGCCAGGCAGAGCAATCCAGTCGAAGCGACCGCAAAACGGCGTAGGCATCGGGTTAGCAAGGTCGTTGTGTATGTTTTCATGAGTTAGGGAAATTCAAGATTGGATTATTCCGGCAGCTTCAAACGCGTGGCTTTCCATCCGGCCTTCGTGGATTGCAGTTTCCATGTCGCGATCTCGCCACCATTCAATGCGCAGAGTTGGATCTTCTTGCCGAGCCAAAGCATGGAAACTTTCACTGCTTTGCCCGGGGCTGTTTGAGCGCGCAGGATGAAGCCGCGTCCGTCCTCTGCGCGCTTGAGCGCGAGGAGTCGCACGGATGAAGGTGTGATTTCGAACAATGAACCTGTGCGCTTTTGTTTGCCCTTGCCCGGCGGCACCGTCAGCACCACAGGCGCTTGTTCAAGTTCGGCGGCGAGGCGCGGAAGGTCGGCTTTCGCATGGGTGACGAGGAAACGGAATTTCAGTTCCCCACAATCGACCGCCGGACGCCAGAGCTCGGCATTGGCGGGCGTTTCCACATCATTGGCGTAGCGCGATGCGCGCGCGACGGTGGCGCGAAACTCGCCTTTCTCACTATCGAAATTATACAAAGCGTCGCTCGCAAATCCCATGCCGTCATTCTTGCCATGCACCCGCGCCCAACGGGCACCGGGGACTTCGCCGGCCGGACCGCGATGCACCACGCTTGCGGGCACTTCGTAATCGACCTGATCGCCCGCAGGGAAAACCAACTTGAGTCGGGCCGAGCGGTCGTCGATCAGCACGCGCGCCGAGACATCGACCGCATCGCGATCGCGCGATACATGGAAGGTGAGATCGATGCGGGATTTCTTGCCCGCGAAGCGCACCCAAAGCGCGGCGCGTTCGGGGCCTTGTTCGAGCAACTCAACTTTGGTGATCTTCCAATGCTCGCGCACCTTCTTGAGCAGGAAGGAATCCGGCTCCTCCACCATCCCACCCCACGAGCCCCATGGGTCGTCGAAGAGCACGGCTTGCAAGCCATCGCCGGCAAAAAACTTTTTGCCTTGATGGAAGAACTGCACACCGCTGCCACCCTTCTTCGCCTCGACGCGCCAGAGCGCATTGGCGATCGAACCGGGCTTGGCCTTCACCGGATTTTTCACGACAAGTGGTTTCGCACCCTCGACCCATCCGAGCTCCACCACATTCCAACCAAAGGCCGGAAGGCTCACAGGCATGACCACTCGCTTGCGCCATGGAAACTCTTTGAGACTCGAGTGTTCGTTGCGGATGATTTGAAACGGAACCTGCTTGCGGTCCGCGCCAAGCACTTCGATCGGAACTTCCTCATCGCGGTTGGTGTAATTTTCCATCAAGGGACGGTAATCGAGACTGGTCTCCAACTCGATTGGACCATCGTAGCTGAAGGGGTGCGGATTCCAAACAAGCGCGGTCACCGCAGAGGGATGATCCTTCGGCGGCTTTCGCGTGAGCGTGGTGTCGATATCGACCGCAAGCGCGTTGAGTGCATCGAACTCGGTTTCCGCCGCATCGTGAAGGATGCCACCAAGCGAGGCGATCTGATCGTCCATCGCCCGCTCGATGCTCGATCCGGGCAGGATGTCGTGGAAGGAATTGAAAAGCATCACCTCCCAAGTTTTTGAGAGGTCGGCGGCCGAACGCTTCTGCGATGCAGCGACGATCGCATCGGTCGCCTCGGCACGCGCGAGCAAGGCCTCGCTGCGACGGTAGGGAAATTTGAATTTCGCCACCGACGAATAACAACCGCGCAGGCAGTAGTTGAGCTCGCCTTTGTGCGTCGGGATCAGGTCATCGCCTTTGCGGGCGATTTCCTTGCGCAGCGCGTCATTGAGTTTGTGCAGTCCCGAGTGAACGACTTTCACCTCGGGATGTTTGGCCGCCCATGCGCGGATCTCGAGCAAGTGACGCCGCGAAGGTCCGCCACCGTGGTTGCCGAGGCCGTAAAAACACGGGATGTTTTGCAAGCGGCTCTCTGCATGAACCTTCATCACCTCGTCCAACAGCTCGAGCATGTTGTAGCGTTCGTTCTGATAGGCGACCGTCGGCGAGCGTTGCGCCAAGATCCGCGCACCACCATCCCCCACCCACCAGAACGCATGTTCGGCGAGAGTGACCACCTTGTAGCTTGGTCGACTGAAGGCGAAGAAGTTGATGCCGCTCGCCACGAGGATTTCCGGCAGACCCGCCGTGTGACCAAAAGAGTCCGCTTGCCAACCGGCGGTGACCGCCTTGCCAAAGCGCGATTTGAAATAACGCTGACCTTGGGCATACTGGCGCACGAGTGTTTCGATGCCGGGGAGGTTGGTGTCGGGTTGGATATAAGTGCCGCCCACGACATCCCAGCGCCCGGCTTTGACCATCTTTTTGATGCGCGCAAAACTTGCCGGATCGTATTTCTCGACATGCTGATAGATCGCTGACTCGCCGCGAATGAAAGTCATTTCAGGAAACTCGTCCATCAGGTCGAGCATGGTGCGGACAGTGGTGAGGCCTTCGTTGAGTCCTTCGCGCCGGTCCCAGAGCCAAACGGGATCAAGGTGAGCGTTGCCGATGAGGTGGATAGTTTTGGTCATGAAATTTTGTGGGTAGTGCAGTAGGCGAGATTGAATTGCCGTAATCCGGTGCCTTCATCCTTGAAAGAGAGTCATGCGGGCGAGGTGTCGGCAGTCGGTCTGGAAGGTGGCGATGTCGGTTTCACCCCGCCGCCACCGTGAGCACTCGGGCTCGATGATCGAATACCAGATGCTTCTTTCCTCTTTTGTGTGAAACCAAGTGGTGCGGCTTTTCTTCCAAAGCGACGGCGCATCGCCAGCGGTGAAGAGATCCGCCTGCAGCGGCACCATCCCGTGTTTGGGTAGCAGTTGTTGCATTTCCGGTTTGGCGAGGAATTCGGCGAAGCGGAGGGCATCGGCGGCGTGCCCTTGGTCGCGCCGGACCACAAACCCAGTCTCAACGCTGGAGATCTCGTCATCGGTGTCGAAGCATGGATGGCAGCCGGGTTCGAAGCCGTTGACATGGAAGACATCGCGCAGACCGGAAGTGCGGGCGAAGATCACCGGAATCTCACCTTTGTTGAACATGGGCACGTAGGTTCCCATCACTTCGTCATGGTCTTTTGGAGTTACAGTAAAACTCAACATCGCAAGAATGCGCTTGAGCCGTTCATCGAGCCAGGGCGGCAGGGCCTCATCTCCCCCCTTGAGCCAATCCACGAGCGCTTTTCGTCCCCTCTCGCCCAGCAAAAGGAAGCTCTCATGGGTGTTGATGCAGGGCTTAGCATTTCCCGAGGCTTTTTTCCATTTTGCCTGCAAGTCCAGCAGCCAACTCATCTGGCCTTCGAAATCCACATAGTCCGGAGCGTGCGCGCCGATCTTTTCGAGCAAAACCGGATTGTAAAACGCGCAGCCGAGATGCGCCTGTTGCGGGGCGAAAAACACGCGCGACTGGGCCGGTTTACCCCCCGGTTCATGCAGGAGGCAACCGCTCTCCAGCACCTCTGGGTATTGCAGTGTGCTGATCTCTATCAGATCCGCGTCGGAAACATCCGGCGGCGCTCCTCCATCCATCGGCACGAAGGTTATGTCGCTTCCGGGATAAACCTTCGCAAAGGCCCGAGCCGCTTCCTTCCAGTAAGCCATCTGGTGCGGGAGCCCGCTTTGAACCTTGCAGCGCAAATCGGTCGTTTGCGGGCCGGCAAATCCGAAGCTCGGGCTCATTGTCTGCTTCTGCGCGGCCACCCAGTAGCCTGCCCCTTGGCGGGCCACCACCAGACCCTCCGCGCTCAGCTCTCGCATGGCGCGGAGAAGCGTGAGCATCGTCACGCCAAATTGCCCAGTCAGCTCGCGTGTCGGCGGCAGCTTGGCACCCGGCGCCAACTGGGCGATCATGTTCCGCAGCCCAGCGGCCACCACGCGGTATTTGGTCTGGGTCTTTGATTTCCAGACAGGCGGCGCCTGTTTCCTAAGGGATTGGCTTGTTCGTTTTGTTTCTTGCATGCAGGGCTAACTGCTTTGAAGCAATTTTTTATTTGCTTTATAGCGCTACTCCCTCGTTGTCCATCTAAATATTCAATCTCGCCATTTTTTAGCTTTAGATCTTTTAAAAACTCCTGTTCCAAGATCTATCGACGCACGGTTCGAAAATTTTCCCAATCAATTCTAAGATTGTTTTATAGAGGAGGAAAATTTGCCAACCAACTCACTCACCGACTGCCAGTGCGGGGCGGCGAGGGTCTGCAGCCATTTTGAAAGGTGAAGAAGTTGAATTCGCCAGGTTGCGATCTCAACAACTCGGGGCCAATGATCCAGAGCTCAGGATTTTTTCTGACCGTAAGTCGCGGTGGCGCCGTGCTTGCGCAGGAAGTGTTTTTCCGAGAGTGCGAGTGCGGGTGAAACGGCATTGGGGGCGAGCGTCAAGGCGTGGAATGCCATGTCGGCGACGATCTCCAGAGCGAGCGCGTTTTCCACAGCCTTCGCGGCCGAAGGACCCCAAGCGAAAGGACCATGATTGCGCACCAGCACGGCCGGGATGTCGTTTGGGTTGATGTCTGCGAAGCGTTCGACAATCACCTTGCCGGTTTCCCATTCGTAGGCCGAGGCGATTTCCTCGGGCGTGAGTGCACGGGTGAGCGGCACCGCTCCGCGGAAATAATCGGCATGCGTGGTGCCGAGCAATGGAATCTCGCGCGCGGCTTGCGCGAATGCCACGGCCTTGCGCGAGTGCGTGTGCACGACCGAGCGGATTTCGGGAAACGCCAAAAACAAACAGCGATGCGTCGGGGTGTCGGATGAAGGATTGAGCGTGCCTTCGACGACCTTGCCTTCGAGGTCGACGATGACCATGTCATCCGGCGTGAGCGCGGAGTAATCGACTCCGCTCGGTTTGATGGCAAGCACGCCGGCCTGCCTGTCGCAGACGCTCACATTGCCAAAGGTGAGATCCACCAAGCCGCTGCTTGGCAGGCTTTTGTTGGCGGCACAGCATTCTTCGCGGATGTCTGAGTATCGTTTCATGGCGTTGGATTATTTTTACAGTCCCAGCAAGCGCACGGCATTCTGATGGAGGATCTTTGCGGCGATGTCCTCGGGCAAGCCGAGGCCGTGGATTTGAAAGGGGGCGATGCTGCGCTTGAATGGCGGCGATGTTTGGACTTTCGACGAGGTGATGAACTCGATGTTGGAGATGTTGAAGGCGGCGGTCGTCTCGATGTAGCGCTCTCTCGGATCGGCGCCGTTGAGC
Organism: Verrucomicrobiota bacterium; assembly: GCA_046308575.1. GTDB lineage: Bacteria > Verrucomicrobiota > Verrucomicrobiia > Verrucomicrobiales > Akkermansiaceae > Luteolibacter. The sequence goes on along the minus strand of JBKDYW010000037.1, from coordinate 5,279 downwards.
GGGATTTCGCCGGGCTGATAGAGAATCTGCGCCTGCTGACCGGTCGGAACATTAGTGTCGTCGAAGATCACATCGGTGCCGAAAAAGATGCGGTCGGCATAAGCGGTAAAAAACTCTCGCGTGTGGGCGGCGCGGCGTGCGCTGCGTGCAAGCTCCGGAACGCGTGCAGAGAAATCATAGACAATGTTCGGGTGCGCATCGAGGTCCTCGGCCGCACAGTCGAGCGAGTCGGCTTTTTCCGCACAATGCGGGAAAATGAAAGTCGTGCCGCGATGGCGAGCCACCATTTCGATGCGATCGCCGAGCAACTCGTTGGCCGAGGGCTGACCCGTGTTGTAATAGGTCCACCACGAGTACTCGCCGTAGAGGACACCATTCCAGAAATTGAATTCATTCACCGGCTCCCAAAAGTTTGGCGGATCGGCGCTGTGAATGAGCACCGGGATTCCCAATTCCCCTGCCTTCGCCCAGATCGGATCAAGCTCGGGATCGCTCGGGCGCCAGTAGCGACCATCGGGTCGGCGGTAGCCGAGGCCAAGGGCTTTGAAAACTTTCAGCCCGCGCATGCCTGTGGCAAAATCACGCTCCATCTGCGCAGCAGCGGTCTTGCCGAAATCCGGCTCATTGATGCGGCTGAAGTCGACATTGCCAAAGGTGATGAAACGCCCCGGATATTTCGCGAAGGCATCGATGTGGCGTTGCAGCCCATCGCCGAAGCCATCATGCCATGCCAGCACCACCGAGGCCTCGATCCCGCTGCGGTCCATCGCCGCGACGGCGAGATCGGCATAGTGCGGAAACACATGCGTGTGGATGTCGATGATGCGTTGCATAATTTCAGTAGTTGAGGTTTTCGTAGAACTCAATTTTGACGGATTTGAAAAACTCCGACTGCTGGGCAAAGAGTTCCTCGTGGGTGTCATCGGCGGCAAAGGCATCGAGCGCCTTGCGTGCCTCGTCGAGGCTGGCGAACTCGCCTTGCCACACGAGCGTATTGCACGGCTCGCTGCCAGAGATCGGCTTCATGCGTTTGCCTTGCGGGAGGTCGGGGCGGGATTGCTCGAGGGCAGCGAAACGGCGTTCGAGTTCGAGGAATTCTTTTTCCTTACGGACATCGAACTGCTGGAGGATGCGCATGGTGACGGACATGATGATGATGGTTTGGATTATGACAAAAATTCGCGAACTGCGGACGGCAGCGTGAGCTGATGACTTGCGGCAAATTCACGCAGCGCGTGGCGATCGATATCGGGGTGGATCGTGTGGGCGCTGGTGACCGACATGGCTCCGGCGAGAATGCCGATCCATTGGGCATCGGCCAGAGCAAGCCCTGCGGCAAGGCCGGCGAGAATGCCGGAGAAATGCGCATCGCCTGCGCCAGCGGCACTTTGGACCTCGACCTTTGGCGTGGCGATGAAATGCAGATCCCTGCCATCGAAGGTCCAGCTGCCAATCGCACCGGCGGTGATGGAAAGTTTCAGCTGCGGAAATTGCGGCCCGAGATGCGCGACGATTGTTTTGACGATCGCTTCCGGTTCACCTTCGGCACTGGTTTGCGCGAGGCTTGCGGCTTCATCGAGATTAATCGCCAGAAGGTTGACTCGCGCAAGCAATGAGGACTCACGCACGGTCACCATTTCCTCGGAGGAAAATGAAGCCGCACGCAGGAAGCCGTGATGCTGCGCGAGGTCGAGCAACTCAAGTCGCGCGGCGAGCGGCACTTCGGGAACCGCCAATGCGATGCCGCGCGAAGCGTGTTGGGCAAAGCGCGGCGCGGCCTTTTGGATGTCCTCAGGAGTGACGAGTCCGCTGGCCGAATCGGTGACCGTGAGGTTGCCGCCCGAGCCATCGGGATAGAGCAGGCAAATGCAATCGAGCGTTTGCTCGCCCGGCATGATGGTGGTGAGCGAAACATCGAGGCCCTCGGCGCGCATTTCATCCATCAATCTGCGACCCGCCGCATCATCGCCGACCTTGCCAACCGGCAGCGTGATGAAATCACCCCCCACCAATCGCTGCACATAGTGGCTGATGATGTGCAGCTTGCAGTAGTCGCGGCGGTCGAGAAATTTTCCACCGCGACTTTCCTCGCGGCCGAGCGTGTGATTGCCGCTCAATGCAAAAAATGTGCCGGTGCCGATGCCGCCGGTACCGATCATGGCATCGTATGTGCGAGTGGTGCTCATGGTGGGCGTGTTGATCAAAGACCCAGATCCCACTCGGGGTGAATGCTCACCGGATGGGTTGCGGTTTCCAAGGTGGCAGTGACGAGCGCGTCGGGATGCTCTTGCAGAAGGGTCATCGGATATTCCGGTGTCGGCTCGCTGAAGAGCGCCACACGCAGTGCAGTTTGTTTCCAAGCGCCGGTGTCACTGAAGAGCCGTACTTTTTTCGCCGAGAGGCATTCCTTAAGGCCAAGGGTCACGCTCATCGGCGGCACAAACTGATAGGCGCAGCCGAAAGTGCGTTGGGCGAGGGCGATGATCGTATCGAGGTTGTTGTCCTGCACGCGCACGCTGCAGTTGCGCAGATCGTCGAGCGAGAGCGAGCTGAATGGATGGCGCCGGGCTTGGTTGTAAGCGATGTGACCGTCTTGTCCCCAACCGCCGTAGGTGATGTCGATCGGCGCGCGAGCAATTTCATCGGCGATCTCCTGAAAGTTTGTCGCGTTCGGCCACCAGCGGTTTTCCTCGGGCGTGAGCAAGGCAGGATCGATCGGCCCGTAGAATTCACGCTCCATGAATCCGCGGAAGCTGTAGGGATGATTGCGCGGCAACTCGCGGCCCTGCCAGTCGAGGCATTCGTCCATGTGAAAAACCGTGAGGTCACGCAGGCTGATCTGCTCGCGGTTCACCACCTCGGCAAATGGCTTGTACCAGCAGGCCGGACCGCAAGGAATGATCGCGCGGGTGGGCAGCTTCTTCGCGTTGTTGCCGGCGATGAGGTCCGCGAGTTCGCGCGCCATCAGGGCACCCATCGCCGCCGAGTCGGCAGCAATGCGAAATGGCACTTTGCGGGTCGGATGATTTTCAAGTTCGCTGGCCGGGATGCGGCACCAGCCGTGGAGTTGTTTGGCAGTGATTGTGTTCATGAAAAATTCCAATCTCAGTTCTTTAGGTTCTTTTGGATGAATTCCGCAATGCGTTCGCCCATGGCGCGTTTCCGTTTGGGATGAATGTCATGTTCGTCTCCAAGGTCGAAAGCCGGGACAAGAAATGTCGCATTTCCGCTGTCGGCACAACGCTTTTGCGCGGCCCGAAGTTCGTTCGAGCTGGTTGGCGTCTCCGCACTTGGCGATTTGTAATGGGGAAGCTCGACGATCAGGAAAGGAACCTCACCGAAGAGCCTGCGCCAGGATGCAATCAGGCCTTTAAGCCATACATCATACTCCGCCGCCATGCTGGAACTGTCGGCATTGCTCTCGCCCTGATACCAGATGATGCCGGTGATCGGGGTTCCCTCCAGCGGCAGCACTTTCTTTTGATACAGCTCCGACGGATAGGCGCGGCCCAATCCCCAATGAGCCAGGCGGTGTTGACCATAAGGCCGAGTGGTTTCGGCACGATCCAGGCGCGCAGCCTCGATCACCTCGGGCGCGTCGGACAAGGTGCGCATCTTACGCCCGATTGACGTCTCCGGCATCGCTGCGGTCGGCACCCATGCCTCGATGCCGGTGCCACCTTCCGCCGCGACGATGACCCCGACCGGTTTGCCGGTCACCCGGTATCTCGCGAGGGCGAAGAAGAACGGCACCGCCGGCAGGTCACGGACATTCGATGAATCGACCTTCCGCCATTGTCCGTTCGCGAAAAATCGGACATCAAATGGCGTTGAAAACAGATCCTCTCCGACATCAGACGCATAACTGACAGGCATCACCATGTTGGATTGCCCGCCGCAGAGCCAGACCTCGCCACTCGCGCCCCCGGAAAACATCACCTCCTTGAGGTGTGTAAAATCGGTGGCGGGAGCACTTAAAACTGCAAGATGCGTCGAAAGCATGATCGGCAAGAGTCTGAGCAAAAAGTGTAATGGATGTTTCATCCAGGTTGTGGTCAGGGCGCGGCACCGGTGAACAATCTCGCGCATATCATCGTTGACGAAAATCGGCCCCTGAAATCCTTGCCTCGCACCAGTCGTTTTCCGAGAGCTTGGCAAACCAACTCGCCGCCAAACGGCGATTGCCTGCCTCGGTGAGGTGCACGCCATCCTCGACATGCGTGTCTGCCGCTTGACCGGCCGGACTGTGATCGACATACGCGCAAGCAAAGCCCTCCCCCGCCCTGCGGATCGCGGCTTCGCACTGAAGCTTATTGTAAGCATTCACACGGTCCGTGATGTCATCCGGCACCAGCGTTCCCCATGGCTTCAAACCGGGCAGGATCGGCATGATGCCACCGACCAACAAGGTTGGCTTTGTCGCGGATTGAAGGATGAGGTCCATCAGCTCTTCGGTGAGTGCTGCGCATTCCACAGGATCGCCCAGATACATGTCATTCGTACCGATGAGCAACAACACGAGATCCGGACGATGACGCTCGAGGGTTTCCGGCAAGGGGCTGTTTTCGGAGTTCTCCGTTATGGCGCCATCGCGGATCATTTGAATCCGGAATCCGGAGTGCCCTTCGTGAAACGGTTGCTGCATGCCCTCGGAATTGAGTTGCGAACCGCCGACAAACAAAAACTCCCAACCCGCATCGCGCAGATGCGCCTGCAGCGGACCGCGATAGCCACCAACAAAGCTCCCTCCCTTGGTGATCGAATCGCCGATGCACAGAATGCGCACGGGAGCTTGGCTGGGTGTAGTGCTTACCGAAATCGATGGCTGGGACATGGGGCGAATGTGATGATTGTTGGTGGAATTCCAATTTTATTTCAGCTCGCTTTTCCCGATGAGGCTGATGTTGTCGATACGCACATTGCCAGGGGCCTGGGGATTGTCGACGCCACCAAAGAGGTAAATCTGGAATGTGACGGGAGCAGAAAGATTTTTCAGCGAAGCGAGCGGGCTGAGGTCGACACTGCAGGGATCAAACTCATGGTTCGCGTTGCTGCTGCGATTGCTCAGCGAGCCACCACCGATGCGCTCGGTGCGTCCGCCCAATTCGGCGAAGATGGCATAATGCTTCGGCGCGTTCTCGTTGCTTCGTTGGATTTGGAATTCCAATCGCTCGAGCGCCAAAGATTTTCCGGCAGATGGCGAAACCTTGAATCCAAACCATGCGGCTTTGCTAAGCGCCTGTTCTTCGGACTCATGAAGCAGTGCAGCGGCGTTGAGA
>JBKDYW010000036.1:0-4080 GCA_046308575.1 Verrucomicrobiota bacterium | reverse complement strand
GCTTTGTGTTTCGGCATTTTTGCCTTGGCGATGCGTCAAGGTGATGTCGAAGCCGCGCGCTACATGACGTTTACCGCACTCGTATTTTGCGAGCTTTCCAAATCATTCTCCTTTCGCAGCGAGACCAGTTCGCTTTGGCAACTGCGATGGCTTTCAAACCCCCGCCTTCCGATCGTCGTGACCGCTTCCATCGGTCTGCAACTGACGCTGCATCATGTGCCATTTCTAAGCCAAGTGCTCGGGACCGTGACGCCCGATTGGCAAGTTCCCTGGCTTCTGCTCGGCGCGGGATTTCTGCCGCTCGTCACCCTTGAGTTGCTCAAGGCATACCGGAACAAATCAACCCACAAGAAGGCCGCATCTTCGAAGATGTAATCAGCAAAAAGTGACCCCCGATTTCACCGCAACCTGAGCCGAGTTCAGATACCGGAAACTTGAACCTTGAAACTTCCTGCCTGCTTCAATGTTCAATACTCTTCTTCTTCATCACCCGGCACCGGCGGGATCACATCCTCGCGCATCAACAGGCGCTTGATATCGAGATCCGGCAGAAGATCCTCCGCCGTGCTTCTCACGATCGCGACATAGGGCACGATCCGATCAAGCTCGGCAATCGCGCAGTGCACCATCGAGCTGATGATGTCCGAATCGTACCTCTCCCTTTCGAAAAGATTGGTGACGCGAAAAACCAGCATGCCGCGATCGATGTCATATTCGAATCCACCCAGCGTGAGCGGCTTGTTGGCGCGCGCCAGCAACTCAAGCGCCGATGGCAGATGTCCTGCACCAAGCTCCATCGGCACCTCGGAGACGATGCTCAAAGCATTGAGCTCGGGAAACGCCTGCGCGATGAGATCCACCCGCGTGTGGTGCGCCTCAAAGCCGGCACGCAACACATCGCGACCCTCAACCAGTTCACAATGCCAGCCATTACGGCCAAAGGTTTCTTCAACCACAAGAATCTGACGCGAGTGCGGACGCATGCGCCTCTTATGCATCGGCACCTCACACGCGGACAATGATTTTCAGCGATCCATCGTCGCTTTGCCGACGCCTTGCCGACGCTTTGCGCTCAGGGGTTGTTGCCAGCTTGTTCCAAACTGACCCCGCTCAGCAGGGCATAAAGCGGCTCGTTGATATAGAAGTTCGACCTGCCCATCTTCTGTTTGCGTACCAGACCGGCACTCGTGAGTTGCTCCAGGTATTTGGTGGCGGTGGGGCGGGACACGCCAAGCTCCCGCTCGATGAATTCGATCTTCGTATATGGGTAACGGAAAAGGTTGTTGAGCAAGTCCTGACTATAGAGCTTCGGCAGGCGATCCCTCAGATCGCACTTGGTTTTCTGCATCAGGTCGCGGAAAGCTTTCACCAAATGGATCGCGCTCAGAGATGTCACTGCCACGCCGCGCAGCAGGTAGAGGCACCACTCGCCCCAGCGGTCTTCATCGCGCACGGTTTGCAGCAAGCGGTAGTAGTCCGGCTTGGTGGTGGTGATGTAGCGGCTGAGGTAAAGCACCGGCAGATCAAGCAAACCATCACGCTGCAGCATCAGGAGATTTAAGATCCGCCCGGTGCGTCCGTTGCCATCGTAAAACGGGTGAATGCTCTCAAACTGATGATGGGTAATCGCCATACGCAGCAAGGGATCGAGACCATCGTCGGCGTGGATGAAGTCAATCAGGTTGGCCATCAGCGCCTCCACCTCGTCAGCGTCCTGCGGTGGCTCGTAGATCGTTTGCCCAGTGGCTTCATTTTTCAAAACGGTGCCCGGCAGTTTTCGCAAACCCGCTCGGTTCTGCTCCAGCTCCGCCTGCACGGCCAGCAGTGTTTCCAATCGGATCAAGCCAGAATCCCGCACCGCTTCGTAGCCAGTGCGCAGAGCGGAAACATAGTGCCGAACCTCCTTGGCAGCCGCGGTCCCACCGGAGTCATCCTGAAAGGCATAGAGCTCGTCGTGAGTGGTGATGATGTTTTCAATTTCCGAGCTATCTTTCGCCTCCTGAATGCCGAGAGTATCGAGCAAAATCCCCTGATTTGGCAGCGATTCACAAAGGCCTTTCAGCTCCGCCAAACGCCGGTGTGCCTCGGTCAACGCCGCCCATACCTCCCGCGTCTCCAACGCGGAAAGATTTGTAAGAGGCAGTGGCGGAAGGGAGGACATGATAAGAAAAGATGGTTTTTCTTATCACTTTAAGGGTGATATGCAAAGAAAATCGCCATTTTCTTTGCATATTTCGAGAATCCAGAGGCACCCTCCCTCTTCTTCCCCCAATATCAAATCTCCAATTTCCCAATCTCCCCTTCTACCCTCCCCCTCACCGCTTTCGCGAGCACCTCGCGCAGGCCCGCACGGATCGGCCGCAGCGACACATGCACACCGGAAGTTTTCGCAGCATCGAAATGAAGCGTCATGTGCTTAAGGCGATCATCGAATTCCACCGCGTCGATCTCCTGCCAAAGCACCAAGCGCATGCCCTGCTCAGGTCGCCACAGTGGAAAAATTTCCACACCCATCGGTGTCAGGATCAAATAGGCATGACGCGTCATGCGCACGGCCAAGCGCAGCAAAAAAATGGCAGCCACGAGCGGCAAAAGCATCCAAGCCGGATGCGGCACATCAGGGTTGATGTCGCGATAAAGTGAGGTCAGCCCGAGCGTCACCGCCGTGCCTGCAAGCATCGCAGCGAGCAGCCAGAAAATCACTGCCTGGCCCGACCTCGTAAAGCGCAGCTCTTTCTCCGGCGACTTCACGCTTGGCCTCATAGGAGCCACCCTCCCGCAAGTGCGGCGACCGCCAGCTCCACCAAGGCAAGCTCACGCTCAAATGCCTGCGCATCGCAGCCTCCCGACGCGAGTGACGGATTCTTCTCAAGCCTGCCAATCATTTTGATAAGCCGCAAAAAACCAAAGATCGCCGCGCCACCCTTGCACATGTGCAGTTGCTCGGAAACTTCACCTTCCTCGCCCGCCTGCAACAAGTTCGGCCACGTGCCCGCCATCCTGCGAGTCTCGGCCACATACTCATCCATCATCCTCACCAAACCCTCGGGATCATCACCCGCAAGCCGCACAAACCTGCCGACATCTACCGCCGATCGCAGCGTCTCGTCATCAACATCGCCACCGTCGGCGCCATGGATCTCGTCGCTCATTTGTTTTGATCTCGCTCAACCGATTCAAAGACCTCGGGATCGACCCATTCATCGCCCGACCGCTCAGCCGCCACATGATTCACCACGGCCACGATCGAGATGCCGATCAACACAAACGAGGCCTCCATCAGAAATGGGGTCGTCATCACACCGATCAATGTTGAGGCCCACTCGCCCCACAGCCCCGGCAACTTGCGGCCAAAGAGCAAAGTCGTGGATACCACCAGCCCAATGCCGATCAAAATGACCGCCGCCCAGACGATTTGCCTGTTTCGTTGATCGCCCGCGTTCGACATATGTTGAAAAGCTACAGTCATCCGGCGGTATTTCCCAACACATTATTCATGCCCTGCCGCGATCCTTGCGGATTGGCCTGCGAGGCCTTACATAAAACGGCGTGGCCCCCATCCGATATTACAACCGCAGCACGCAATCATTGGAGACCGAGCAGGTCTACGGCGAGGGGTTCCTGCGCTGGACCTATGGCAGCCCGCTCGGCGCGATCGCCCTGCACGCGTTTGTGAAACGCCCGTTTTTCTCCGCATGGTACGGCTGGCGCATGAATGCCGCCAAGTCCGCCGCGCGCATCGCCCCATTCATCCAACGCTACAGCGTCGATGCCACGGAGTTTGCTGATCCGCCGGAGTCCTTTGCGAGCTTCAACGAATTTTTCTACCGCAAGCTCAAGCCCGCCGCGCGCCCGATCGAGCCAGACCCTTCGCGCATCGTCTTCCCCGCCGATGGCCGCCACCTCGGTTTCCAACGCGCCTCATCGATCGACAGTGTTTTTGTGAAGGGTCAGAAATTCGACCTCACCGCACTCTTGGGCGATGCCGCACTCGCCAAGCGTTTCGCCGACGGCGCACTGGTGCTTTCGCGGCTTTGCCCGGTCGACTACCATCGCTATCATTTCCCCTGCGCCGGCATT
>JBKDYW010000035.1:0-18659 GCA_046308575.1 Verrucomicrobiota bacterium | reverse complement strand
CGCTGGCTTGGACTACTGGCGCAGTCATCTTGCAGGAAAAAACCTTGTTCCATGGCTTGTTCATGGAGGAACCGCATTCCAGCAACGAGAAAAGGCATGCGTCTTGCCTTGGAACGATCTTAGCCCATTGATCTCCGTTTTAGCCGGATCGTAGACCCCTCCCCCATGTCGCCTGGGATGAGCATCAGGCTTCTTCAACGACGGAGGCGAAATGAATGAAACTGAGCCTGAAGGTTTTTCACTTGAGTTTCACTTTCACGGTGTGGATGCGGCCTTTGAAATCGAAGGAGACCTCTTAAAGGTGTGCTAAAAAATAAAAATACAGACGGAATATGTCACTCTATGCATACACTAGCACATGACTAGCGGAATGGCAAATCGGCCGCGATTCCATGCACTTCCAGCCGACGCGGTGAGGTGGCTTCTTTTTCGTTTCATAGGTCTGATTTTTTGGGGGGGTATTTGCCCCACTCAGACCAACTAAAGTTTCAACAAACCTCTAACTCAGTATTGCGGGACTACTTCACTCATTAGTACCTGTCCGATTCTCCTAGGCCACTGATTTGTCATGACAGCCCAGACCCTCACACCCTTATCAACCTCATTAAGGCCTCAAAGCTGTAAACTGCTGATTCTGAATCGTCGGATTTACGCACATCTTGTACTATATTCGCCTCAATCAATAGCTGAACCAATTGTGTAGCAGCATCAACGGAAATTTTTGCCCAATTGGCCAGACCGCTGATATTGAAAATGGGGGATGAAAAGACAAAATTCATGACCACTTCAGCCCATTTAGTTGATAATACATTTACAAATCTTGGCGTCATTGCGTCATGAAGTTCCAAAATGCTTTTCGCCAACTCCATGTTATGGACAGCCAAATGTTTCATGATCACGAGGAAATAGTAGCGCCATGCTTCTAAATGAATCCGGATTTTCTCATCATATGCATCCTGATTCAGCAATTCCCACATGTTATGTGTGGGCTCTGATGGATGATGGATAAAGTAATCCTGGCAGAAGAAATCCATAGACGTAATTGCAATCCAACCGAGAACATTATTCAAGTCTTGAGCAGTTGTTGACGAAGTCGCCAAGGTGTCAGGCAATTTAGGCTTGATGTAAAAATCCTCGCCCGAGGAAAAAATCTCATCATGCAATGCATTCGTCGCATGAGATGAAATTTCGAGAATTTTCCTACTGGAATAGTTCAAAAAAGCCTTCGTTAATAAATTTCCTTCGGACACTTGCTTATGTGCCGTATCCATCGCGCACTTGTAAAGATAGGTCCTAAAGCAGGCCGGGCGGACTGCTTGAACTCCGATTCGTCCAATGTTTCTGATTTCGGCATTTCTCAACATTATGCCATCCATCGTGCAAAAAGCGCCTTTCATTCGCGTGGAGAAAACCAGTTGCTGATTGTTAAGCGGCGAAAGAATAATTCCTCTGTCGCGCATCTCCTGCAACGCCTCTTCATATTCTTTCAGCGCTTTTAGGGCCTCCTTCATTTCCTCTTCTTCCCCTGTATTTAATGGATTTTCACGCTCGAAATCCAATTCGTTTTTGGCGGCTTGAAATGATGAATCGATTTTTTTTTTCATTAAAATTTTCCCTAAAATATTTAAGCTCAAATTTTACCTCAGGGCATCATGCAATCTTAGAATCTGAGCAAGTTTGTAGATGATCTGATTTGGATGCTTAGCTCTATAGGTGTCGATGAATCTCATTTGATTTAAGGGGGATTTATTTGCGAATGTAAAATAATGCTACAAAAATTACCTCTTTGTCAAAATCGCCATCTTTTTTATGACACAATGATGCCATGATGCTCCGAATTCCACCTCTTGAGATGATTAACATAGCTGCGCTATGCGCATCTCTAATAAAAAACTAGGGCAATTTAATTGTCACTCAGGGCATGACGCCATGAGTGAAAAATTAAACTGTATGAGCCCCACAAAATCCGAGCAATTTGCCAACATTTTTGCAACACATCGCCAAGCAACGACTAAGCGCGGGCGTAAGCCTAACCCCTTAAGTGAAGGTCCCAACGGCCAAACCCGATTTCCGGCCTCGCGCGGCGCGTACATTCGCCGTTTGCAGCACTTCAAGGCTCTCATAGCCATCGATCACGGCAGCCCGTGTATCGACCCAATCGCGGAGACCAAAAACCACATCTGCAGTGTGCGTCGTGCTCTTTGGCTCTATATGTACGAGTGCCTGCCTGTTTTCCCCGCCAAAGAGCAAGGCCTCGCCAACCTCATGGCCACCAGTAACGCGAACCTACTTATGCAAGGCCTCGAAGTGATGATCTTGGGGTGCCTTAGCGAAGGAATGATCAGCGATAGCGAGTTTGCTGATCGAGTTCTTGATGATGCGCGAATGGTTGCTTTCGCCACTCGCTGGTTCGACAGAAAAAAAGGATATCGGGCGCTCTGATCGCTATGACACAACTAAAAATTTACTATCCTAGCGGGTCTGTATGGATTGACCAACTTACAGATTCATGTAAATTATCTTATCACAAGTTGGTCAGCTCCCATTCCAATGACTAAAGCCCGTTTTTCCCATTCAGATCGCTTCCTTTCCATTTACCCTCAACCATGAATAAATCTCTGTGTCTACTGGAACACCTGCTAGAGGCCTGTGCGCGACGAGATTTCCGTTATCGAGAGGCATATGGCCAAGCTCTCCGAGCCGTCGGGCCCACACTTGGCGAATTGCCAAAGATTCCTGACTTCTCTGAATGGCCCGACGACAAGCTCATCAACGAAACCCGCCATCACCTGCAGTCCATGCTCATCGGTTGCGTTTACGGCACCGGTGACGCCCCCGATTTTCATCAGCGCCTGCAAATGATTGAGCGCGCCATGCCGCTGCCCTGACGATGTCCTAACATGTCCTCCGTTCCCATCCATCTCGCTACCGAGCTTCGCAGTTTTTATCACGGCACAAACAAGTCAGCGGCCGATAGCATCTTGCGACAGGGATTTCGCGGATGGTCATGGATTAATGATAACTGCATGCACATATGCTTGGGCAGGCGCAGTGGCGACCGTTACCAGCACGGCGGCCTTCTAGGAGGTGGCACATATGTCACCTGCGACTGGAAAGTCGGCCTTTTTTTCGGACCAGTCCTCTTTCGAGTCGAACTGCAACCGGGAACTAGGCTGCTTTGCCTCGATGTTTCGCCAGAACAAAAAGTACTCAAACGCCTCAAGCGCGAATTCGGCCATGAGATCTTGCACAGAAACCCCCTCAAGGTCATGCCTCGCAACAAACACCTCACACTTGAAGAAGTCGTCCAACTGGCCCGACATCACAGTAAATTAAGGATCAAAAGCGATACGAATCTAAATTCCTGGCAGTTTCACAAAGATCGATTGATGGAGCTTCGGCCGATCCTCATGCGATATGGCATCCACGGATGGGGTGAATCAAATGATCTCAATGGCATTGCCATCTTCAACACAGATCGCATCAGACCACGTGAAGTTCTCGTCTCACTTCCCTCCGACAAGCTTTACGATGCATGTTACGATTATCACCGCAGCGATGGCCCGCATGCATCCATCAACGCCATGATAGATACCATGTATCACTCCTATTCTCCAGAGGCTCAAGACAACTTGCGTTGGTTCCATGAAGCAAACCGAAGCCTCGCCGCGTAGTATCGTATGCACCGAAAACCATTTGCACTCTTCGCCTTTTAGCTTTTTGTCCGTATTTTATTCATATTACAATCTTAACTTCACCGATTAATCCAGCTCCCATGTCCACCACCTTCCTCCACACGGCCGACTGGCAACTCGGCAAGCCCTACCAGCGCGTTGCCGATAATGCCAAGCGCGCCCGTCTCCAACACGAACGCATTGCCTGCCTCCGCCGCATCGCCGGCGCCGCCTCTGAAGCGAATGCCTCATTCATCCTCGTCGCCGGCGACCTCTTCGATAGCCCCAGTCCTCTCAACTCCACCGTCGCCGCCGCCTGCGAAGCCATCGGCGCGATGAAGGTCCCGGTGATTGCCATTCCCGGAAACCACGACCACGGCGGCCCTGGCAGCCTTTGGGAGCAACCGTTCTTCGTCCGTGAACGCGAAAAAAATGCCCCCAACCTTCATGTATTGCTTGCCGCCGAACCGTTCGTTCTTGAGCAAGTTGTCATCTTCCCCGCACCGTTGCTCCGCCGTCACGATAATGCAGATCCCACTGCTTGGATCCGCAACGCCTTCGACTCGTCGAATTTCCCCGCCGGCCTCACGCGAATTGTTCTCGCCCATGGTAGCGTGCAAGGATTCGATTCCAATCAGGATGACGAGGACGAAGACTCGAAAGGCCTAAATCGAATCGATCTCACACGACTTCCCGACTCTGAGATCGACTACATCGCCCTCGGCGATTGGCATGGCACCAAACAAATCTCATCGAAAGCATGGTATTCCGGCACTCCTGAAATTGACCGTTTTCCAAAAGGTTCTGACAACGATCCCGGCAACATCCTCATCGTCCAGGCAACCCGCGGTCAGACGCCCCAGATTTCCAAGAAGCTCACAGGAAACTTCCGCTGGAACGACTTCCCTTATCACTTTTCCGAAGACGAAGGATTCGATGCCTTCCGCGCCGCGCTCGACCATCGCATAGGTGAATGGGGGCAGGACAGCCTGCTGAAACTCAGTCTTTCCGGCAGCCTGGGCATAGAGACCTCACAACTTCTGGCTGAACGCATCGAGTCCCTTGAAGCGCTCTTGCTGCGAGTCAAGCTCGACGATCAAGTCGCCATCGCCCCAACCAAAGAGGAAATTCAAGCCCTAGCCAATCGTCCTGCAGACCCTCTTATCGAGTCCGTCGCCGCCAAACTCATCGATCTTTCCTCCACCGACCAAGCCGACATTGCCCGCCTCGCGCTACGCGAGCTCCACGCTGCTCTTCGGTGATTTCCATTTTCTTTTTCATATTCACAGAACTTTTACCATGCGCCTCATCTCCCTCACTATTCGCAACTACCGCGTCCACCGCGATCTTACCGTTGAATTTGATCCGGAGAGAAACCTGATCGGCGGCCCAAATGAAACAGGCAAGAGCACCCTCGCGGAAGCCATTCATCGCGCGCTTTTTATGCGCTACAAGTCGGGTGGCGACCTCCAGAAATCCATGGTCTCCGATACCCATGGTGGACAACCCGAGGTAAGGCTTACATTCGAATGCGCCGGTGATACCTGGACCATTGAAAAGCACTTTGCTGGCTCAGCCAGAGGTAGCGCCCGACTTATCTCCGTCAGTGGCATCAGTCTGCAAGGCGACGCAGCTGAGGATAAACTCGCTGAGCTTACTGGCAATGCTGCAGGCTCCACCAACAATTTCAACCAACTCTCCACTCGCTGGTCCCACCTCTGGGTCTGGCAGGGCACGGCCGGCGCGGATGCTTCTGAGCACGCGATGAGTCACCGCAGCGAACTAATACAGCGCTTGCAGGAAAATGGTCTTGCAGCGGTCATGCAGTCGGAAACGGACAACAAGACCCGCGAAAAAATTCAAACCATCCATGAGACCATCTTTACCAGAACCGGCACCATCAAAACCGGTTCCCGCCTAGACTTGGCCGCCAAGAGCCTAAACGAGGCCACCACCAAACTCAACGCAGCTCACGATCAAAAATCCCGTCTTGAATCCGCCATCAACGAGCAGGAATCCGCCACGCGCGAAATGGCTGTTTCGGAAGCCGCCTTGCCTGAACTTCGTGAACAACTTGACGCCAGCATAACTTCACTCTCCCAAGCCCGCGAACTTGGTGCCCAGCTGGAAAACCAAAAGCTCATACACTCCCAAGCCACTGTCGTACTCGGCGAGCTCACCAAAGCCGATCAACAAATCCGCGCACTCATCACCAAAGCCGCCTCCGCCCACGAAGCACTCACGCCCGCACAAAAGGAAATCGCCAACTTGTCTGAACAGGTCGCTGCCATCGCAAAAAAAGCTGAGCAAGCCGAGATCGCCGCCAACACTTCGGCTGCGGCCATTCGCACTGGTCGCCAACTCTACGATTTATCCGCGGCCTGCGTTACTCACTTCGAAAAAACCATTGCCCATGAGGCCCTCAGCGCAAAGTCACATGATGTCGCTGCAATCGAACAATCACTCACTGATGACAGCGATGCGCTCGCTCAACTTCCGCCAATTTCTCAAAGCCAACTCGACTCCCTTCGCGAACTCGAAGCGCAACAAGCTCAAGCCCAAAGCGCTCTCGAAGCCATGGCCACAGGCATCGAATTGATGGCCGCCAATCATGTCGTCCTCCTTAATGGCGAAGTTCTCACCACAGGGCATTCCCGCGTCATCACCGAAACCTCAGAACTCTCGCTTGCCGACGGCACCCGCCTCCGCATCCAACCCGGTGGCGGCAACTCGCTCGCCTTATCGCGACAAAAGGTTGCTGACTTGAAAAACCAAGTTGCTACCCTACTCGACAAACTTTCCCTCACCGATTCCACGCAGGCGGCGGCCATCGTGACCCAGCGCCAAACGCTCGAACAAAAAATCTCTAATACCCAAGCCCGCCTCAATGACCTTGGTGCCCGCGATCTCCCCGATGCTCTTGCCGCTGCTGCCAATGATCTGGCAATGGCGAAGGCCGAGGTCGAACGCCGTCGCGCCTCCATTTCTGCAGAACCCGCACTGGAATTACCAACCACTCTCGATGCTGCAAAAAACTGGCGAAGCGAAAGCCAAACGAATCTTTTGACCGAAGAACAACGCGAGCAAGATCAGCGGCGTGCCGTCATTGCCGCCCAACAATCGCATCAAGAAAGATTAGCAGCTCTGCAATTCGCCCAGCAATCGCTCGATGGCAAGCGCCGTGAGATTTCCGACCTCGAAGCCTCCACGCGCACTCTCGAACAAATCCACGGCGACGCCACTGCACGCACCGAGACCATCGCTGCAGCCAACGCGAAGGAGGCGACAGCCAAGGCCGCCCTCGACACCACTCAAGAATCACTCGCCAATCTCAATCCGGAACGCCTCGCACAAGAGGTCAGCCGCTTGGAACGAGTCATTTCGAACGAGCAAAATAAAGTTCAAGATGCAAGCCAGCGAATCGCCGTGGCTCAAAACATTCTCGCAACTGACGGCACATCTGATCCCGAGGCCAATCTCCTTCAAGCCATGGCACGCCACGCGGCTGCCAGCGATGAGCACGCGCGCGAAAAGCGCCACGCCGATGCTATTGCGTTGCTTCACCAGCTCTTTGCGGACTCCCAGCAAGCCATCAGCCAGAGCGTCACCCAACCAATTGCCACCCGAGTTGCCAGCTACCTCGAATGCATCTTCGGACGCGGAGTCCGCGTTGATGTCGATTGGAACGACCCAAACCAAAAAGCCACCATTCGCATCACTCGACCCGGAGCTCCCACTTTTGCGTTCGACTCCCTCAGCGGCGGAGCCAAAGAGCAAGTCGCCGCCGCTGTTCGCCTCGCCACTGCGGAAATCCTTGCAACCGCACACAACGGAACTCTTCCCATCCTCTTTGATGACTCTTTCGCCTTTAGCGACGACACCCGCATCCAGGCCCTCCAATCCATGCTCGACCTCGCCGCCGCCCGCGGCCTCCAGGTTCTCGTTCTCTCCTGCACCCCCGCTGCCTACACCGGCTTTGGAGCCCACGAAACTCGCCTCACGCCCGTGGCGACGATCATCGGTCGTCGCTTCCCTCAAACTGAACCCAATGATGCAGAAGCCGCCGTATCCGATATTACTCCCACATTATCGAACGCCCCTCTGCCCGAAAACGCCGAGGCCCTCTTCCTCGAAGCGCTCCGCTCTCTCGGCAACTGCTCCGGCAACCAAACCCTCCGCAGCTCCCTCGGATGGGATGAGCCATCTTACGATCAAGTCAAAGCATCACTCATTGCCCAAAACCTCATCGCCACAGGGAGGGGCAGGGGAGGAAGCGTGGCTCTTCTGAGTTGATGGAGTCGTGATGGCTGCCTCAACAATCCATCTGCAATTTTTCAAAGGCATAACCGACCGCCATGGAGCTGAACTCCGTATTGCCCCAAAGCACAGCATCAGGCCCCAAACAGGCGCTTCTGCCGCTCGCGCACAATCGCCAGGTACCCTCGCTGACGCGCAGCAGAAAGCTTTGAGCGACGGACCATCTCCGGCCAACGGCCAAGGCCATCCTGCAAGTGGGATAAAATCTCATGCACAACGGCTTTGGGTAGTGCCATTTTCTCACAACAAAAGTAGTCCGCCCAATCGTTTCGTGTGAGCTTGCGTTTTTTTCCTCGCAGCGGCAGCGCCGACTCTTCTGTCGCATTTTCCAGCACCAGCGTCGTATTCAACAAATCATAACCAGGTGCCAGCCGCACTACGCCATCCTTCACGACCAAGGAAAAATTTTTCAGGTGCATATCCTCGTTGCCCGTCAAAAAACAAAACAACAACAATCGCGCCA
Source organism: Verrucomicrobiota bacterium (assembly GCA_046308575.1). Classification (GTDB taxonomy): domain Bacteria; phylum Verrucomicrobiota; class Verrucomicrobiia; order Verrucomicrobiales; family Akkermansiaceae; genus Luteolibacter. Next base: position 10,205 of record JBKDYW010000035.1, on the reverse strand, counting down.
ACTTTGCTTTCTCCATGACCGGGAAGGTGCAATGCGTCTCCACCACCTTGGCCACCTGCTCGAGCGAGCTTTGGTATTTTGTCTCGCGACCCGCACCCGTGAGTTGGGCAAAATCCTCCTGATGCAGCCGCATGTCGCGGCCCGCTCGATCGAATCGACGAATGAAATAAACCCACGAGCCGTCGAGCGCCGGCAGCAACCCATGGTCCGGCACCTCGATGCCCACCATGGCTGCCAATGACATGGTCAACGCCTCGTTCGCCGGCACCTCCTCAAATGGCGTCGGGTTTGGCTTAAGGATGAAGCGCCCATTCCCATCCACAATCTCGAAGCGCGCATCCTTGACCCTAAGCACCGCTGATAACTTCGGCTGCACTCCCTGAATCGACATCTTGTCCGCCCGCAACCTCGCTTCTCGCAGTTGTTCCTCCCCACTCAGCGGCAGTGGCAATAGTCTCTTGAGTTGCGGGTGCAGCGATCTCAAGCCCTTGCGGGAGATGGACTCGTCATCGCCCAAAGGCTCCAAGGTGATCGGGCAATGGCTCATGCATCGCCTCCTTCCGTGTCAGTGAATGCCTCTGCGGTCAGCGATCCCACCATGTCATGTCCCACCGCCATCAGCAGCCCGAAGCCATCACTCCGATCGATCTTGTGCTTGCGGATGATTGCCTCCAACTGAGGACCCTCCGGTAGCAGGCCTTCCAAAAATGGCGGCAATTCGGAAAATACATAAGGCGCCTCGCGCACCGGCATGGTCAAGGACACCGCGGGACCGTCATAAGCTCCCATGTATCCAAAAATCCATCCGCCCCCATCAGCCTCCCTCAATTCACCGGCTAGCACCCCATGCTGCCGGATCAACGCCCTCCGTGGGATGCGCGCCATCATGGCTCACCCTCCCGATTCCCCTCTGCTTTCCACTCGTTCACCAAGGGCCCCTGTGGAGCCAGACCCAGATTCAACGCACGCAGCACCGGCATCATCCTCGCCCATGTCGTGCGACCCACTCCCGCCTCCAAATCTTGAACCACATAACGACTCACCCCCGCATGATGGGCCAAGTCCACCTGGCTCAAACCGGCTTTCCGACGGTGCCACGCAATCAAGGATGCCAGTTGCTCTTCTTGCATGATATATCAGTCAAAATAAACGGTTTGGTGCTCAGGGCAAATGCCAGAACAAAAAAACAAGAATTCGCTCGAATTATCAAGCAAATAAATATGATTCGCCACAAAATTAGGCAGTCAAGGTGTTTCAATACTCAAATCGCCTGATAAATCAAGCAATTCAAATCTTCGCAACAACTTTTAGCTGCGCTGGCCCTTGATTTCAAACCACTCTATCGCAAACCTTTCCGAATCCCTTCCGCCCACTTGCCATAGGCCCTTAAAGCGATTCGGGTCAGTCGGCTGCATCTGCGGGTCGCATTGAATCGTGCCACATCCCATTGTACCCATGCGACCAATGCCCCAACAAGGGATGTCACAACTTGGATCCACCCGGGCGCCGACCATGCGGAAACGTACACCATGCCCACTATCATCGCCCAAAGGACCATCACCAAAGCTAGCCCACCAGCGAACCCGACCTTGGCAAACAAAAACCTCGCCAGTGGATTCGTCTCACCATGCCTACCCACATAAAGAACCGTCGTCCACAAATCCGCCAGCTTGGTCACCAGCAGGAGGCCAAGACTGATGAGGAGAAGCCAATGGGATGAATTCATCAATTCACAGCCGGATGATAACCACAGTTCCTGTGTGGATGTACTGGCGAACTCGTGATCGTCGGATTGGAAAATTCCATGCCCTTGCCTCGTTCGTCCGCCACTCGCCAATAGCCATCCGTTTTCTTCGCAATCTCCTCGCCGTCTGGCCCAAGGATTGCTTGAAGATCATCATCAAACCGCAACCACTCAAACGGGCCATACTTCATCCAACCCTCACAACAGAGCCAGAGATAGACGCGAGGTTTCGAAGGGCTTTGGGCGTCGTCGTATTTTTCTCTCATGGTCGTTTCTTGGTCGCGAATTGGCTCTTGTTTGACATGGCGGCCGTTGAGTTGCTTTAGTGTTTTAACAAGTAGACTCATCGGAATTCCACTGTGTGTGATGCACGAGATATGCATCAGGAAAAAAATAACACACTGTATTAAATAGTGGTCTGAACTTTTGGAATTCTAGGCCGATTTTTTGGTATTTGATATTATGCGAATTGATTAGCTCACGCACACGGCTTGATGACACAACGTACACATCAATATAACCATTAAACTTGATTAATTGTTTGGCAATATCCAAGTCCGGATCCAAGCTTGGCAATGATAGAACCTTGCCACGAAGCATTGATAAAAGATACGCCATTCGGGTAGAAATTTCATTGATTTCTCTTAGTATCAACCATCCACGATAATCATTAATTGCTGCGCATCCATCCTTAGTCAATTGAGGATTATCGAGAACAATCCATTTAGAATTAAATTCCGATAATATATTTCCACTATTGAGGTCAATTGATATGTCACTACCTAAATTTAATCCTGCCTTGAAATTTTTCAGTGCGGGCAATACGTCTATATTCATATCGCCGCCTGAAATATCGAGTGATTGTGATTGAAGTGACGCCAGATTAGTGAAGATCGCCGAAAGGTCGGCATTTTTCGTAATTTTGAAAAAATGCCCAAAATTAAGGGATAGTTGAGGTCCTGAATAATTTGCAAGTTCTTTGAACGCCTCTGGGGGTGGCAGTTCCATGCCAAACCCCAGTCTGAGGATTCCTCTGAATTTTGACAAATGTTTTGCATATTCGGCGCTGTATTCTACCTGAGATGGAAATATTCCTGCATTTAAGCTGACACATGAGCACGCCGACAATTTTTGCAATTCTACTAATGGTAAATTCACCATCTCAGGCAGCTCAATAAATCCATCAAAATTTTCCGGGAGGCTGCTTGCGCCAATGGATTCTAGCCCTTTTAGGGAAATTACTCTCCCGCGAAAACACGCCAATTGAGAGGCTGCGTCTTGATGGAGTGATTGAACGCCATCCAAATTCAAGATCCATCCTTTCCACTGGGAGAGCGAGTAGGCCACGGATTCAGAAATATGCTTCAATCCGTTTAAGGAAAGGATTCCTGGCTGCCAACAGAGTCGTCCGTCGTCACTACAAAGCATTCTAGCCCAATCATCATGGATCTCTTTTAATCCACTTAGATCGAGATCACCAGACAAACTGGCCAATGCCTCTGGAACGCCAGCCGTGAGTTCTGTAACCGCGGGCAAAGCTACACTGAGACAAGGTCTGTCACGGCGTCGACCGGAAGTATAAGCATCATGTTTACTGAACCATCTTATCCCTTTCATGCTGAAAGCATGTGAAGCCTCAGCTATGCGGAGCGCAACAGCTTTTGAAATATTGCGAACTCCGGTAAAATGGAGAAAACGCACGGGATCCTTACGCCAAGATACTTGCATCTTTGTCGCAAACCAATCACGAAGCATGGCAATTCCATCTTCTGTCAGGTGAGTAAATTGCCCTAAATCAACAGCACTTGGGTCCTCAACGAACGATAATGCGTCTTCCTTTGTAAATAGTCTGATGCCAAGTTGGTTTGCGGCATCACTACACAATTGTTTCAGCCCAAGAAGGCTGATTTCTCCCGCGTATCTCGATAAGTGTTGTGCAGATCTCGCGTCGATCTGCTTGAGACCGTCTAGCGACAAGTGGCCCTGGTGATTTGATAGCGCTGCGGCGACGGAATCATTAATGCATAGAACGCCATCAAGAATCAGATCCCCCCTATGTGACGCAAGGTTCCTCGCGACATCGGGTGACAATTCAGTCAAACCTTCGAGGTAAAGTTTGCCACGGTGTGCGGCCAGAGCCGCCGCTGTCTCCGTATCAATATTTTCGACTCCTGACAGGTCGAGGTCCGCCGATAGTTTGCCAAGCTCTACTGCCAAATCTAGTGGAATGTGCCTCAGGCCACAGAGTCCGAGATATGATGACTTGATAAAATAGGAAATATAACTAGGCGCGATGCTGGTAAGTGAGTTCAAGGAAAGCTGTCCAGCTCGTTTTCCCAAAGAGGAAGCCAGCTCATCGGAAAGATCCGTGAGGCCATCCAAGCTTAGAAATGCAGAGTGCTTTTCCAGGGCTTGAGCCTGACTTGATGAAAGGTGCTTTAGTCCTACCATCCAAAGTGGATATTGGAGTTTGCTTAACGCATCGAATGCGTGATCGTCTGCATCTTTTAGGGAAGCAAAATGTAGAGCCCCTCGATGTACCGCTAACGCCAATGCTGTCTCTACATCGATGCCGATGAGGCCGCTCAAGTTAAGGACACCACGATGGAAGGAAAGTTTTCCAGCCGCTTCAGAATTTAATTCACGCAAGCCGCTCAAATCGATGTCGCCACGATGCCTAGCCAGTTCCGCTGCGCTTTCGCGCTCCAGTTGGGCCACCATACTCAAGTCGAGAAACCCCGCGTGATTATCTGCTAGGAATGCTGCAGCCGAAGGTGTAATTTCTCGAAAAGTAGTGTTGAATGCCCTGTTGCCACCAAGTAGCCATTTTGCCATATCGAGATCTAGGGCATCAAATATTTCTGAAGTATCGCTCTGTGGCATATGTGTATTCATAAATTTTTGTCTATTCGTCGTCAATGTACAACGGAATGATGGCGGATTTTAAGGCGATGAATTTCATAATTGGCCGAGCCATCATAATCTTTTCCATCCGCTGCTGACATGCCAGTGCCTGGATGAGATGGCGCGTCTCGCGGACTCGGAAAAACAGATGGATGGAGTCTTGGGCTTCTTTCATTGCTAGTGATGTTCAGGTTGCCAGTGGCGGACGTAGTCCATTTGTTCCTGAGTTTCGGGCGAGTAGCGATGTTCGCGGAACTTGGCTTTGGGCATGTGGGCGGAGTAGAGTTGCTGAACTCGTTCCAGCGCGGCATCCGGACCGAGTCCGCATTCGCGAAACCAACAACCTACTACCGTTCCCGTCCGGCCAATGCCTCCCCAGCAGTGGATATAGACCGCGGGAGATTGTTGAATACCGGTCCGAATGGCAGAGAGTATCGAACGCATGTTTTCCTTGCTTTGCGGTATGCCGACATCAGGAATGGGCATGGATAACCTTGAGAGTGACACGCCCATATTCCGTTCGAGCTCGCCCAGCATTTCCACATAGGGCTCCATTTCATCATCGCGCTCAGTGAGATCCACGAATGTCCGAATTCCAATGGCAATTAACTGGCGAAGCCGAGCCTCTGCAAAATCCGGATCCCAATCACCAGGATATTCGCCGCCATACAGGAGGCCGGGGTCAATGGGGTAATGCTGGGGAGACATTAAGGAGCAGGTGGTGGGAGAGGATGCTGCAGGATGTGGATTTGATTCATGTCCGTTCGAGTTCGTGCTAGGCTAAATGCTGGCGACGGCTTTGGCGGTGGTGGTAGAAAGGCGTTCGGGATCCAAGGTGATGCCAAAGCGTGGCAGGTCGAGGCGGTCGGCATCGAGGCAGACGGCGAGGGTGGGTTCAGTCTGCGCAGGGCCACCGTTGTGGATGCGGCAGGCGGTGACGAGGAGTTCCATGCGCAGGTCGTCGAGATGAAAATGGCCGGCTTGGCGGAAGTCGATGGCAAGCTGGGCACCGCGGGGGCCGTGGCCAGGGTCGGCTTGTTCGTCTTGGCGGCGGGAGTCGTGGAATAGGGCGAAGAGGCGGACGATTTCAGCGTCAGCTGGATGATGGCGGCAAAGCTGCATGCCTAGTCGAAGAACGGCGAGCCAGTGGGATACGCCATGGTAGGTGGGTTCCGGCAGTAGAAACTGCTCGATTACGCGCTTCCAGAGCGGGATTTCGTCCGGGCGTAGGGGGAAGGGGTCGTGGGCTGTCGATGGATCGCAAATCATAAAATGCGCAGATTCCTTATCTTTTCGCATACAAAGAGTCAAGCTGCATCGGATCCGCTTGCGTCATATAATATTAAACGAGCGTGAAGCTCCACTTTCCTGAGCGGAACGCAGCGAAAAGGGCGGGCTAGAGTCACTTTCGCGTATTCTTCTCAATTCGAAGAAGGGCGGAAACCATGAGCATCAGAAAAAACATGACGCAAGCTACGAAGCCCACTGCGATGGCCGCCCAGCGAATGTTTTCTGCTTTATCCTCATCGAACATATGTCCCTGCATCGTGGCACCGTAAATGCTGATGTATCTAGCGGTCGCCTCGCTGGGTGAGGGTGTGTTTTGGGGATTTTTTTGAGCGGCGATCGCACGATCCCTAAGCACACGGTCGAGCCCCTCAAGAAATGATGGGCGGTTTTCATCCTGATAGTGGGAGAGCAATCGCATCAGTTCCACATAGTCACTGTTAAGCAAGCCGTGTGATTTTACGATATTTGACACTCGGTCGCTGTATGCGGCCTCCAAAAGCCTGCGTTGGCGAAGATCGAGGGGGTTGGGCATTTCTTCGTCGCGCCATTCATCGGCATAAACGACGTCTGGATAGGTGGGCGCCTCAATGGAGGCGGTGGAAACCCAAAGGGAGGCAGCCATGGATGCGATCATCGCAAGCAAAAACAAAACCGCCAGTACGCTTGCGAATGTTTTGCCGAAGCGGAAGAGCAGATCAATGAACTGATCGGCTGCTGTGGGGCGAACGGGCTTGTTTTTTCCCATTGAGCCCATCGTAGCAGCTCGGCCCTTCGTGAAAGGGTGCTGATGGGATAATCCGTGGGCAGATTTTGGATTTTCCACCGGTGTCGAAGACTCCAGAAGCGCCTTACTTTCTGTCGTGAATGTCGTGCTACAAACGCGGCAGGCGTAAGACTGGTCTTGATCGACCAGCTCGACCAGATCGCACTGCCCGCAGTTGGGACATTCAATTTTTTCAGAAAATGCGTTATCCATCGAGGGCGTTGCTTGAACGCATATTGTTAGCATGAGCATTCAAATTCGTGAAGCAAACTGATGACGCTTGTGTCATAAGATCTCGTTTCATTTTTTACCACTCTTGCGCCATGGGCTGTTTTTTGGGGCTTGGAAGCGGCGAGTTTGGTCGGCGCATTTCATCCGCATTCAAATTTATGACGCGATCCGCAAACGGCGACATTGACGCGTCAGTCGCCCGGGACTAGACAAATGAATCACGGATCGGCTACGGTCCTGCTGGTGCGAAAAACGGCAAATTTTCCCGCTTTCGCATGAGCTGCTCAAATATGTTTCCGCATTATATCCAACCACGAACCTTCTGATTTAATGACCACTCAGATTTCCGACAGCGTGCTCATTGTTGGGCGTCCATTTTATGAGCCGCATTTTGCCAATCTGCCCCAAAGGCACCCCTCACTGGCCGCTTGCGAAGGACCGATTCATCGATCCTCGGCGTTGCACCGAGGCTATGTCGCGCAATGGGAAATCCGCGAGGATGGTCAGCTTTTCCTAGATGAACTGAGAGGCCGCTATCGCATGAAGAACGGGCCTATTCATGCAAAATGGTTTTCGGCGGTGACCTCTGTGTCTGTCGGTGAAGTGGATGAAACAAGATCCCGTAAAATCCGCTATGAAACCGTACGCATGGCAGAACTTGAACTCGATGTCCAAAAGGGAACCGTCGTGCGCTGGCGATTGGTTCTCAGTGGGAAAAGGGGGCAGAGGTGGAAAAAAGGGTTTGATTGGCAAAGCATCGCAAAAGCAATGGCAACATACGGGATCGGGCCAGAATATCAGCCGCCGCGGCACACGCCGAAGTGGGTGCATGGAGATGAGGAGCTTGCCGAGTTGGCGGCAACAAGTGCCAGATTGCTCGAACGAGCGCGAAATGGCGCGGCTGATTGCGGCAAAAAAATCGAGGATGGGGCATGGGTCAATCTCTCCAAAGGCTGGGCAGATCCATTTCCTGAGTTGGATTACCATGGCGCAGTCCAAGCTTTTCGAGGCCAATACCAACAATTTAAAGCACAACTGTCATGATCACTGCGATTGATACTTCCGTCTTGCTACTCATCGCCCGCAGGGAAGGCCGATGGGAAAAATGGAGCAAAGCTCTGACCAAGGCCGCCGCCGAGGGACCTTTGGTAGTCTGCTGCGTCGTCTTTGGCGAATTTGCCAGCGGTTATCGAAGCCAGGAAATGGCGATGGAATGCCTTCACGACTTGCACATTCACTACGATCCAATTCAACCCAATACCGCTAGGAGCGCCTATGAGCAATATCTGGAGGCAATGAGATCAAATGACCGTCTGCGGCAATCGCTGGCATATCATTTGATAAACGCACATTCCCGACTTCAAGCCAATCAGCTCGCCGTCGAGTCGAGATCGGATCCGCGCCATCATTACAGCACGACCAAACTCATTCGGTGCTAATTCGCTGTAGTAATCAGATCATTGAACTGTCAGATAAGGGCACGGGATGCAATCTTGGATCAGCTCCATTTGCGCTTGCCGGTCAAAAGTTCATAGATCTCTTTGAAGAACTGACCGATCATCCAAAAAATGACATGTATTTTGATGCGTAGGGGTTTGGGCATGCGCGATCATTATGGACATTTGGCCGCACTGGAAAGCCTTGCGGAAGGCCCTTGTGTCATAATCCTTTCCAAGGGGTATCAGGGGATGATGGCAGTCAGGCAGAATGGGCGCCAATTCATTTTTTAGTGCGCTTACGGCTTCCCCCGCCGACCCATGAGCCAATAAGAAACTAGAGTAATTTGGGTGCATGACCCAAGTCTACCAACACACTGCCCGCCGTACTCCGAACAATCCCAATCACCACATTTGGAACAACAACGGCACATGGTGGTGTTACTTTACTTTGTGCTCCAAGGCAGTCGGCTCAAAGCGCCATCGCATCTCACTCAAGACCGGGGATCTGAACGTTGCTCGAGCTAAACGCGATCGAATTCTTGGAGCCGTCGCGGCTCACTCGGGGCACATTGCAGTCGGCAAGTCGCTCGAATGGTGATAGTCGGTTCTATGGGCGAACATATCACATTAGCATGAGGCCCTAGGCCTGCGCGCCGATCCCGAGCTCACGCTGCGCATCTAGCCAGTCGCTACGGGTGTCGCCGGGCAGGCCAGCATGTGAACCGGATGCGCAAGGAACTCAATGCTGCAAGACAACTGAAGAAGCATAAACAGGCACTTAAATCCGAGGGCTGACCCCGGTTAGGCGTTTCGTGCCATCATTCCCCCACGCGAATTTGCCGCGTAATCAGGCGTAGGAGCTCGTACCGACCGCACAGGAGATGGCAATATCCCCTCCCCTCACAAAACCATTCCGCGCGTGAAAACTCCTTTGGCATGCGGATTGTACGGGCGATCAATCGCATTCGATTCCGTTGAGGATCACCAGCCGCTTCTTGCGGTCATAGCTAAGGGTGTTTTCCCACTGTCCCTCCTTGGGCATGATGGAGAACCATTTTTCCGCCTGCGACTCGGTCGTCAGTTCCCGGTAGTGCTTGAAGATGATCGATGGCGAGTTGCCAGCCTCAAGCGCCACTTGGTCGGCACTCTGGACGATGGCAATTCGGTAACTGATGAATGAATGCCTCAGCACATTGCGCGGCCACCCGATCTTGAGTGTTTCCGCCAACGCGGTGATCTGGCGATGAAAGTCATTGTCCTTCACGATCTTGCCTTCCCGCACAAGGGGCTCGAGCCAGGCAAGGACATTGTCGGAAATCGGAATGATCCGCCGTGATGCGGTTTTCGCTTGGCCAGCACGGACCTCGATCATTTTCCGCTCAAGGTCCACCGCGTTCCAGTCCAGGCGGTCCATTTCCGCCTTCCGCATCCCAGCGAATCCGCCAATGGCTAGGATGGGAATCAGGTTGGGCGGTGCCGCATGGAGGATCTTGGCGAACTGTTCGGGGGTGAAGATTTCCGTATCCACATCCGCTGCGCGAATCTTGTCGAGAGCCTCTGCCTCGGTCACATCCCCGACGGGCAGATAGGCCCGTTTCTTGGCAAACGAGAACAGAACCCGGATCGTGGCGAGCAGGCCGTTGCGCGATCGGATGGCGACACCACGCTTCCGGAGCCAGTCGTCGATCTGGTCGCGTCGGATGTGCGAGATAGGCACATCGAAGTCCGCTGCAAACCGCCTCAGATTGCTTTGAAGCTGGAGCTGATAGCGATGACTCAGGCCGTCCTGCTTCTTCGCAACGAGGAGTTCCTCGACCACGTCCTTGACCTTCAC